>JAZDIK010000028.1:0-112000 GCA_043805145.1 Pseudomonadota bacterium
GTGACAGAGGAGAGCGGTGTTCAAAACCTCGTCCGTGAAGGAAAACATAAAGACCAGATCCACTTCGTCGGGCATGTTATGATTGATAACCTGCTCCATCAGGTCAAAAAGCTTGAAGATGAAAAAGTGGAGACCTATTCCGTTTTCAACTTGAAGCCGGCAGAAAAGACCTATGCCTTTATGACCCTTCACAGACCTTCCAATGTTGATGACAGGAATACTTTTATGGGTATCGCCGCAGCTTTGAATGAGATTGCGGAAAAGATGACCATCATTTTCCCCGTCCACCCGCGGACGAAAAAGATGATGGAGCAGTTTCAGATCAGATTTTCAGAAAATATCAAGCTCCTATCCCCGTTGGGATTTAAAGAGTCACTTTTCTTGTGGAAGGACGCGAAGGTTGTGCTGACGGACAGCGGCGGCCTTCAGGAGGAGACAACGGCCCTCGGTGTTCCCTGTGTGACGATCCGGGAGAATACGGAGCGGCCGATCACGGTTGAGCTGGGAACCAACGTGCTGGCCGGTACGACAAAGGAAGGGATTCTTAACGCTTACATTGAAAGTCTCGAAAAAGCAAAACTGGCATCGGTACCGCCGCTCTGGGATGGCAAGGCATCAGAACGGATCGTCCAAATACTAATGGAGAAGTTTTGAATTTAGAATTTAGAATTGAGAATTGAGAAACCGATAAAGAAATTTAGAATTTAGAATTTAGAAATTAGGAAACCAATAAAGCAGTGTTGAGTTTTGAGTGTTGAGTGTTGAGCTAAAAAACGAATAAAGAAAAGGTCTTATGAGTTTGCTCTGAAAGTAATAGAGACTGTTGTGGAGTTTGCCACAAGCATTGGAACAACTTAACACTTAAAACCATGCCCTCGAATGACTCTATCGGGGGTTAAAACTTAAAACTGTATTTTTGATGTGTGACAGCGCCCCTATTTCATACTATTCGATGTGATAGGGCAATTGAAAATTGCCGGCTACGATTCCCGGTACGGTAATGTCTTCATCAAGAGATTCCCAGCGTAAGGCATAACCATTCAGGCGCAGGGTTACTTCCTTCAATTTTTCTTCCGGGGCAGTGGCAAGAAGCTTAAAACGACTGGCCGGGAAACCGATGGTCCGTCCGTCTGTAAGTTCAATATAAATGGTCCTTTTCTCTGTCCATGCCCTGATAGCAGCGGGTTCGACAGATTCATCTTTTATGGCTAAAGTACTCATGAAATTTATCCTCCAAAAAATCGCGGTATTCGAAAACGATCCGTTCGATTTGACGTATGTTTTGCGGTGATACGCCCTTGTTACGCGCCAATCGGATCGGATCAAGCCAGAATTTGCATTCGCCGTCCGGCGTTTCGACATGGATATGAGGTGGTTCGTTCCCTTCGTCAGAGTAAAAATGAAATCTGTATGATCCTAATTTCATTACTGTCGGCATGGTGTATGCTAATCTTAATGACTGCAGGTGTCAAGCGCGGAATTAAGCCATGTCAGCTATGGAATCATAGGGGGACAGCGCCCCTAATCCCTCAGCGCACGGACTCTCCTTTGTAGAAAGCAGGGTGGGGGGGCTGCAAGGCTTTCAGATCGAGTTCGGCAAGCCAGGGCGCGGCTTTGACGATCCTCGCCCCCGATTCAAATGACTTTTCCCGGTCGAGCTTGCCGACCAACTGGATTCCCGGTGTATCAGGGAGATACCTGGCAAAGACGGCAAAATTCCTGGACAGGCTGTCATCAGCCCATTTTATCGCATCTTTCTAAAGCCTTGAAATTTAGCGTTTTATCGGGATTATTGATGCGGCGTTTATCGGGGACAGAGCCCTTCTCAATCATCGTATGGATGGAGATCTCGGTTATCAGTAGAGTTCTCGTCCATGACCGACATTGTATACATTGATCGCGCCGCCTGCAATATAAAAAAACATCCCCCAATAAAGATATTTTTGTTTATCTTCTCCCGTAAAGTATGTATAATTACGCATTCACAAAAAAAGACCCCGTGATCTTTGAGAACGGGGACAGAAATTTCCACGGGTTGGCATGACAAAGAAAATTACACTGCGCAAGCATATTGAAAATAATGGCCTGATTCTTATTGCCCTGATGATGGTTCTGATTTTCTGGGTATTTGATACACTCTCATCGGGGCCCTTTCTGACGCGAGCGGCCATCGCCGCGCTGGTCATCGTATACGGGATTTTTACCCAGGGACTGATCAATTCACGTAAGCAGGCTCTGGAGGAAAAGGAGCGAACCCAGCAGCAGCTGATTCAGACCGAAAAGCTGGCGGCGCTGGGCTCCGTGGCTGCGGGTGTTGCCCATGAGGTGAAAAATCCGCTGGCGATTATCATTCAGGGTGTGGCATTTCTGCAGACCGCCCTCCACGGCGATGAGCGGCTGGCGGACGTCGCTGCACGGATCGAAAAGTCCGCCTTGAGAGCCGACAATATTGTTAAGGCGTTGCTTGGTTTCGCCCGCCAGATTGCCATCAAGACGGAAGAAGCGGATATTGCCCCGCTCATTGATGAGACTATATTGCTGGTCGATCATCAGATCAATCTGAAGCATATCCGGGTGGAGAAGCGGTACGCATCCGGCCTGCCGCAAGTTGTGATGGACAGCAGCCAGATCAGGCAGGTTCTGATCAATCTCTTTATGAACGCCATTGAGGCCATGTCCGAGGGAGGCGTGCTGGGCATTCGCACGGGGCCGGCCATGGGTGAAGACAACCAGCCTCTCGTGCAGATTGTTGTTTCGGATACCGGGGAAGGGATTCCGGAAGACAGGCTGCAGAAGGTCTTTGACCCGTTTTTTACAACGAAGGACAAAATGGGAAATACGGGGCTGGGGTTGTCCATCTCCAAGGGAATTATTGACAGGCACCAGGGAACCGTTGTAGTGGAAAGCGAGGCAGGCCGGGGAACGCGAGTGACCATCGGCCTTCCCGCGACCCGGATCGAAAAATCTTCCGGTCCTAACGAATGAAAGGAGGCGATGATAATGGACCTATTTAAAAGCAGACCTTCTGCCGCGAAGAAAACAATCTTGATTATCGACGACGAGGAGGATTTCTGCTACTTTGTCAAACTCAATCTGGAGGAAACTGGAAATTATGAAGTGATTACCGCCACCAGCGGCGCCGAGGGCATTAAAAAGGCCATCACTTACCAGCCTGATATGGTCCTGCTGGATATCATCATGCCGAATATGACGGGCACGCAGGTGGCCGAAGAATTACTGAACAATAAATCCACCAAGGACATTCCTATTATCTTTGTAACCGCCATTGCCAAGCGATCCGAGGTTGGCCGCAGGGATGAAAAAATCGGGGGGCGGCTGTTTATGTTCAAGCCCGTCAGGTTGGAAGATCTGATTGCCGAAATCAGCTCTCAACTGAAATGAAATTTTGAACGCTTCATCTTCCGAAAACGTGAATCTAACCGTATATTAAATCTTTCCAATAACGTTGAAGATCGATTTTTCGCCTTCGATCCCCTTGAGATTCACATGATCGACCGTTGCGATCTTGAAAGCATCACGGACCTGAAGATACGTTTCGCGGCAAATCACGATCTGATCCTCCATTGCGATGCGTTCCAGTCTTGATGCCAGGTTGACCGGCGCTCCCAGAACGGTATATTCCTTCTTAATGGGCGATCCGAACATTCCCGCCATGGCCTCACCCGTTCCGATTCCGATCCCGACCGGTATTTTAAGGTTCTGCTCGCTGAGGCTGCGATTGATGTCGGCCATCTTTTCCCGCATCCTGACGGCACAGGAAACGGCACGGATGGCATCGTCCGCATAGGATATGGGCGCTCCGAAAATAGCCATGACGCCGTCTCCGATATGTTTGTCCAAGGTGCCGTTATATTCGAAAACAATCCGATCCAGGGGCAGGAAATAGTACTTATTCAGGATATCGATGATTTCCTGCGGCGTCATTTTTTCCGTCATTTCCGTGAAGCCCCGGATGTCTGTAAACAGGACACTGACTCGCTGGCTCCGCGGACTCAGGCTTTTATCGCTTTTTTGCATCTCCTGGAAGACCTGCTCCGAAACGAGCTGCTTAAGCCTTTTCCGGGTCACAAATTCCCGGATTTTTGCCATTAACTCCTTGTTGTCAAAAGGCTTCGTCAGGAAACCGTCAATGCCCAGATTAACCGCCTCGATCGCGCGATCCAGCGTCGCATAGCCCGTCAGGATGATGCGGACGATGTCCGGATTGATCCTTGCGATTTGGGTCAACGTTTCCAGACCGTCCATTCCCGGCATCTTGAAATCAGAAATGACCACCTCGATATCTTCAGGAAACTGCCGGACGATTTCAATGCCTGCCGCTCCCCTCTCGGCCAGCAGGACTTCATATCTGCCGCGCGTCAAAACTTTCCGCAGCGATATTCTGACACCTTCTTCATCATCGATGATCAGAATTTTCATGACTCCCCACTCCTTTTGCATGGAAGTTCGATGGTAAAGGACGTCCCTCTCCCCACTTCGCTGTGAACACGAATATCTCCCTTGTGTTTCATGATGATCTGATGTGAAATATAAAGCCCCAAGCCCGTTCCCTTGCCGACCTCCTTGGTGGTAAAGAAAGGCTTGAAGATGTCCTTCACAATGTCGGCAGGTATGCCGGATCCTTCGTCACGGCATTCAGCGACCACGCAATCTTTATCACGATCATAGGAAGTTGAAAGCGTTATTTTTCCGGTACATTCGGGCAACGCCGGCAATGCCTGGAACGCATTATTGATAATATTGAGAAACACCTGCCCGAGATTCGAAAAATTGCCCTTGATAGCCGGAAGGGCGGGATCATATTTTTTTTCGATTACGATATCCAAGCCTTTATATTGATTATACAAGACCCTCAGGGCGTCGTCAATGACGGCGTTCAGATCGACGTCTTCCTGATAGGTCTGTGTCTGCCGGGAAAGATCCAGCATGCTTCTGACGATTTCCTTTGTCTTGTTGATCTCCTTCAGGGAATAGGTCAGATCCTGCAGGATCTCCTGATCGAGTTCATTTTTATCCTGCTGTTCTTCAATCATCTCGATATTGGTTTGAATGAGACTGGAGGCGCTGGCCAGCGGGTTATTCAATTCATGCGCGATCCCGGCAACGAGCTGCCCGATGGCGGCAAGACTTTCCGATTGAATCAGTTGCTCCTGCGTTCTCTCCTTCTCAAGCAGCGCCGCTTTCCGTCCGTTGATCAAATGTTGCGTCATCACGCCGTATACGATCACCAGCGAAACGATCAATGTCCGGGTCAATACCTGTTCTGATGCAAGCGAATCGAAAAACCAGTAGATCAGCACCATGGCAATGGCAATCAGAATCAGGCCGTTCGCTTCAATCTGCTGGCGAATTGAGATTTTCTGGTTCATAGACTTGTAGCGCGAATCCGCATCCGGGGATTATGTTCAATAAGACAATATCTTTAATGCACGTGACTTCATTAGTGGAAAAACAGGGATGTGTCAAGAAGTCACTTGCATACAGAAGCTGTCTCTATCGTCAAACAGGGAAGACTGCACGGCAGGCGTGGCTTATCCCCTGAGAAGCTTTTCCCTCCCGGCGGCCGGGAGCAGGCGGAGCGAAGATGTCTTGGAGTCGGAACAGCATCTGCTGAAAAGGAGAGACCTTTAAAGAATGGCATTGGAGACGATCAGGATGATCCGGTTGATACCGGATCATCCTTGATAGAATTATTTATCTTTTGCCTAATATCTGCCGCGACCGCCGCCGCCGAATCCGCCGCCGCTGCGACCACCACCACCGCGACCGCCGCCGCCCCTGAATCCGCCGCCGCCGCTCCTGGCGCCACCGCCCTCTTTTTTCGGCCGGGCTTCGTTGACGCTGATGGTATTGCCGTCAAGTGTTCCGCCATTGAACATCTCGATGGCCGCTTTTGCCCCTTCTTCAGTAGCCATTTCCACGAAACCGAAGCCCCGGGATTGGCCTGAAAATTTATCCTTAATGACGTTTACGGTTGCGACCTCCCCAGCCTTGGCAAAATTTGCTTTCAGATCTTCATCGGAGACACCCGTAGATAAATTACCAACATATAAATTCTTGTTCATGTTCAGCTCCTTTCTTTATGCTTACAAGCCGTGATTATAAATAAAAAAGGCACTCCGCTCAGGGTACGCCGGAGTGCCTCTCGCTACTGCAGAGACTTTCTTACAGTACTTTCACGTTGGCCGCCGAAGGGCCTTTCTGACCCTTTTCGATGTCAAAGCTCACCCGCTGACCCTCTTGCAGGGTCTTGAAACCGGCGCTTTGAATGGCGCTGAAATGAACAAATACGTCCTTGCCCTCATCCGCTTCAATGAAGCCAAAGCCTTTTGACTCATTGAACCATTTTACTTTACCTTCTGACATAGTCGCTCCCTCCTTTCATAAATTTTCCAAAAGTCGGATCGCCACTATGTCGGAAAGAAAAAACCACCAAGACTCTAAAGAATATGGTGGTTTGCCTTTTCGCTCCAAAATGTCTATACCAACTTTCTATCTTCCCGCTGGATCGACCTGCTGCTACCGCAACAATTCGTGAGAATAGCCCCCTTCTATTATTAAAAATTGAGGAAGTCAAGTCTTTTCTTATGATTATTTATGTTCAGATTAATGGGTTCCGGTGCACACACAATTTCCTGGTTTCATAATTCTGTATTCTTTACTAATCCAGTTGAAAGATGGCGTGAAATCATATAAGTAAATCAAATGCGCTGTATCCTTAAGCGCAAGGATCATGTCATTCGGGATTGAAATGATTATGGAAAAAAGACTGACGGTGCTGCAGGGCGGAAAAATATACAGGTGTCTATCCTGCGGTGCAACAGAAAATATGGGAAGGCGGCGGTACTGTTCAACGGACTGCCGGCAGCGACTGCGGCTGAAGCTGGACATGCGAACCGGTTTGATTCAGGCGCTCAACGCCCGTTTTGCCACCTTTTATTTTTCCGATCTGGCAATCATGATGGATATGCTCCCTTACGGGTCCCGGGAAATCTACAGTTTCCTTTATCCCCGCTCTGCCGGGAAGAAGCCGGCGGAGGATTTCAGTAACATGGCGGACATGCTGGGAACAGCCTGGTGGGAGGAAAAACGGCGGACCCGGAAAAGATACCTGGCTTCCCAGAGGGTTCTGGCGGAAGCCGTCCGCAATCAGACGCCTCTACTGTCAGTCCGTCCCGTATTGATCAATATGCCGGCGATCCGGGACGCTTCCCTGCAACATCTGAATTTGGCGAAGACGGACTTGATGAACCCCGAACTCAAGACGCTCGTCCGGAACGCCTATCGTCGTCAGGCGAAGCTCTTCCATCCGGACGTCGGGGGCGACGCCCCGGCCTTCCTGAAAATCCATCAGGCCTATGAAGAAATGCTCCATTGGGCGGAAAACCCCGTTTATGTCACGCGTCGCGGATTTCCCGATAAATGGCTTTACGATGGGAACCAGAACCGCTGGTTGCAACCCGTTCCCATCCGCGTGCGCAGACGGTGATCGCCGGACCATAGCCCGGTCATACACAGGATGGCGTCCGACAAACGCGTCCGGGGTATCCGCAAAAATGGTCCTGACGAAAATCGAATAGAAAATGGAAAAAATTACGTTAGGCATCAGCGCCTGCCTGCTTGGCGAGAACGTCCGTTATGACGGCGGTCACAAGCATGACCGCTTTCTCACGGACACGCTGGGAGAATACGTGACGTACCGTCCCGTCTGCCCGGAGATGGAATGCGGACTCGGCGTGCCACGTGAATCCATGCGCCTGGTGGGCGATCCCGAATCTCCGCGCCTGGTCACCGTCCGGACCCGTCAGGATCATACCGAGCGCATGATCCGCTGGGCGCGGCAACGTGTCGCGGAGTTGGAAAAGGAAAAACTTTGCGGGTTCATCTTCAAAAGCGACTCGCCGAGCAGCGGCATGGAACGGGTCAAAGTTTATAAAAATGGGGGAATGCCTCAAAAAAGCGGTGTCGGCCTCTTTGCCCGCATTTTCATGGAACATTTTCCACTGATTCCCGTAGAAGAGGAAGGCCGCCTCCATGATCCGCTGATCCGGGAGAACTTCATTGAACGGGTCTTTACCTTGAAGCGCTGGGTGGAATGCGTCGGGGCCGGTAAAAGCAGAGCTCGTCTCGTGGACTTCCATATCCGGCATAAACTGCTGATTCTTGCGCACAGCGAGAAACACGAACGGATCATGGGCCGGATGGTTGCGCAGGGCGGCGACCGGTCGTCTCTCGGCGGCGTCTATGCACAATATCAGGCGCTGCTCATGGAGGCCCTGCGCCTCAAAGCCACACCGAAGAAAAATGCCAACGTGCTGCAGCACATGATGGGGTATTTCAAACAGCAGCTGTCGGCCGCTGAAAAAAAGGAACTAATCGGAATCATTGATCAATTTCGCCAGGAATGTCTCCCCTTGATCGTACCGGTCACACTGATCGGCCATTACGTCCGGAAATATGATCAGCCGTACCTCAAAATACAGGTTTACCTGAATCCGCATCCCCTGGATCTGCAGATGCGGAACCATGTATAAAAACAGAGATATCCACCGCCTTTATCAATGCAAGTTCCGACAAGTTTTGCGCGGAACTTACCCTGCGGCTGCCGGACGAAAGGAGTCAACATGTCAGGCAAAAATATCCACACCTATCTTTTCAATGCCGGCCTGTGGCGCGCCGACGGGGAGTACTTCGACGAAAGCGGCCGCAATTATCCCCTGAAGGGAGAATCCCGCATCACGCATCGGAACGCCCTGTGGTACAATGAGAGCGAAATGAAAATTTCCGGCAACCAGGATATTGCTTTCTGCAACTACTACGAAATCCTCCCCTTTCACGACGGTCAGGATGTTACCTTCTGGACATCGGCAAATGACGCCCTGGGAAAATTATCCGGTCAATTTGTCTTGGTGGGCGATGCCATCCTGTCTTCTTTCAGATCGGAAGACGGCGCCTATACGGGAGCGGAATATCTGTTGCGCACCAGCGATATCGCCTATCGCAACTGGGGAACGCTCTTCTGCGGTCCGAACAAATTATCGTCCTGGATGCTGTGTCTGAACCGGATGTGATTTTATGGTGAAAATCAAGCGTTTCCTGTTGATTGCGATTCCGTTTTTGCTGTTTTTCCTGACAGCATCGACCGGCTCCATTCGGGCAGCAGGCCCCCCTGCGGCGCACGATCTTCCGGACCTGATCCGTATCGGCGTCTCGCTGGATTTCTGCGGCGAACCCGTGCCGCTGCAGACACCTGAAGTCAGGGAGCGCCTGGAGAGGGAATTGCTCATCTCCCTCGGAAATCGGCCGCAGGTCATCCTCTGGATCAAGCGCGCCGGCAGGTATCTGCCCTACATTGAAAAGGCCCTCAAGGAAAACGGCATGCCCGATGATCTCAAGTATGTGACAATTGCCGAAAGCGCGCTGATGGTCCACGCCCGTTCGGTCAAGGGCGCAACGGGGCCCTGGCAGTTTATGGAAGGAACGGGCCTGAAATATCAACTCAAGGTGGATAGCGAAAAGGATGAACGTCTGAGTTTTTCTGCCGCTACGGCAGCCGCCCTGAATTATTTCAAGGAGCTTTACGCCCTGTTCGGATCATGGACCCTGGCAGCGGCGGCCTACAATATGGGGGAATCCGGGTTGAAAGCGGAAATGCTGGTCCAGAAAGTCGATAACTACTACCGGCTCTATCTTCCGCTGGAGACCCAGCGGTATCTTTTCAGAATCCTGTCGGTGAAGCTGATCCTGTCGAATCCGGCGAAATATGGTTTTCACCTGAAAGCCGGGGACCTCTATGCCCCCGAATCGTTTGATCCGGTTGAAATTATCTGTCCACGGGATATTCCCATTCAGTTGATCGCCGAGGCGGCAAAGACCGACTTCAAAGTCATCAAGGATCTGAATCCGGAAATCAGGGGATATTATCTCACGGCAGGGACCCATCAACTCATGCTTCCCGCAGGCAGCGCCTACGGATTTCAGGACCGCTTTGCAACCCTTTTCAATCAATGGCTGGCGGACCGGCAAACCCATATCTACACGGTTGAGAAGGGCGACAATCTCTCTTCCCTTGCCGAACGTTTCGGCGTGCCGCTGCAAGCCCTGCTGATCTGGAACCGCATCTCCGCGAAAGAACCTCTCAAGCCGGGAGACCGGCTGGTCATCTTCCCGGACCGCATGCCACACTCTCCGGCACTGAGTCCGTAAACTATCCGTGAATTTTACATAACCGGCCTCAATCGTTGACGATTTTGAGTATATGGGGACACGACTACGTCATGTCCCCATACTGCCGCTGCCAAAAGTTTTGCGCTTGACATGGAGGGGCATATTTGCAAGTATCTCTTTTGTTCCCCTGCGCATCGGCGTTACCATTTACAGGCATGATCAATGAACCCGGATCATGGATGACGGATGATCGGATAAACATTATTAATGTAACCGAGAGGAGTCTTTATGCGCCTGTTATATGTTGCCGTTGTGGCATCACTTGTGTCCATGATCCTGATAGGAAGCTATTTGTGCACCCCTGCCGGGCTGAAAACGGCCGCGCTCCGGCCGGTTACGGAAAACATCAGGGAGATCAGGGAATCTGTTAAAAAAGGCGATACCCTCTCTGATATTTTCAGGAAATATAAAACGGACCTATGGCAGTTGCTTCAGATCAAAAAGGCATCGGCAAGCATTCATTAACCGTGTCCTTCGTAGCGAAAACTTGATCTTTTCTTAACGCACCCTCGCCATGCTTCTGCATTTCTGCAGAGAAAGAACGGGAACAAATCCTTCGCGGGGAATCGCCTTTCTCAGGAGATGCCATGAAGAGTTTAGAATTATTCAAACCCGATATCGATGAGATGATCGCGGGGCGGAGATGGCAGGAACTGCAGGAACTGCTCCCCGAGCTTCCCGAACCCGATCTTGCGGACCTCCTTATCGAAATCGGTGAAAGAAAGCGCATCGTCATCCTCCGGCTCCTCCCGAGAGACCTTCTTCCCGAAGTCTTTTCCTATCTGGACGCCAGTGTTAAAGAAGACATTCTCCAGGCGCTCACCGACGAGGAAACACGGGTGATTCTTGCCGGTCTGACGCCCGACGACCGGACCGATTTTCTCGAAGAACTGCCGGGACAGGCCATTCAGAAGGTTCTGAACATGCTGACCCCCGAGGACCGGCAGGAGGCGCTCCAGCTTTTAGGTTATCCTGCCGAAAGCGTCGGACGTCTTATGACCCCCGACTATGTTGCCGTGCACCCTGAGTGGACCATCGGACAGGCTCTGGACCGGATCAGGGAGAAGGGAATGGACAGCGAGACGATCAACGTCATTTATGTCACCAATGTCATGGGGAAACTCATTGGCGTCATGGGTCTTCGGCGGCTGATTCTTGCCAAACCGGACGAGCGGGTAAAACAGGTCATGGAAGACACGGTCATCAGCATTTCAGCACTCGCAGACCGGGAGGAGGCGGTTCAGAAAATCCGCCGCTATGATCTCGTGGCAATCCCTGTCGTCGACGCCGGCGGGATCCTGCTCGGCATTGTGACGATCGACGACCTCTTTGATGTGGCGGAAGAGGAAGTCACGGAAGACTTTCAAAAATCTGCCGCCGTGAACCCTCTGAAGACGAGCTACCGGGAGTCGTCTGTCCTGTCCCTGTACGGCAAGCGCGTCATTTGGCTCGCCGCTCTGCTTGGAATCAGCATCATCACGACGCATATTATCTCATCCCAGGTGGAAACCCTGTCATCCGCCATTGCACTGGCTTTTTTCATCCCCCTGCTGGTGGGAACGGGCGGCAACACGGGCGCTCAGTCTGCAACACTCATGATTCGCGCCATGGCTACAGGCGATATCCGCGACCGGCAGTGGGTCGGAGCCGTGATGAGAGAGATTGGAATCGGATCTCTACTGGGGATTACCATGGGAGCGGCAAGCTGGGTGCTGGGCGTTTTCACGGGGGGATGGCAGATTGCCGTGATCGTATCGCTGGCCATGGCCGCCATTGTCTGCACATCGAGCATTCTGGGCGTCATACTGCCCCTGATGCTGCAGCGTTTTTGCGTGGATCCCGCCATCGCCAGCAATCCCCTGATCGCTTCGATCATGGATATCATCGGCCTCGTGATTTACTTTTCCATCGCGGCGGCAATCCTGAACCTGGCTTGAGCGCGCACGCCTTTATGGCGACATTGACAAATTCGTGCATAACAGACGGAGGCGGTCTCGTGATCTTGAAACCTCTTAAAACTATTGAGAAACTGCAATCCGGCGCTCCGGCGACGATTGCCGCGATCGGCGATTCGCTTACTTGCGGATGGATGGTCCGCAAAGGCTATCTCGATTTTATCGAGGAAATGCTCCGGGAAAAATATCCGGACAGCCGGTTTTCCATCATCGAGAGCGGTGTTCCCGGGGATACGGCGGATTTCGGTCTTTCCCGCGTGGAGACCGATGTGCTGCATCAGGCGCCTGATTGCGTTTTTATCCAGTATGCCATCAACGATGCGGGATGCGGGTTTACCACAGCCCAGTTCAGAAATAATATCCAGGGCATCATCGACAAGATTCGCCGGGCGGGCGCCGCCGAAATCGTTCTTGTGACGTCCGTCCATATCGGAGATCACGCGGAAAACCACTTTGCGGAAGCCTTTTACGAACAATTAGAAGCGCTCGGTACAACAAATGGTCTGGCCGTTGCGCGGGTCCATGCATACTGGAAAGAAAAGATCGCTGCCGGCGTCGATTTCCGGTCGCTCGTGCAGTCCGATTTCGTCCACCCCACGGTGGCGGGTTACCGGCTCATGGCCGAAGCGATCATGAAGCTTTTTGCCTGAGGAATTCTTTGATGCTGATTAAACAAAGAGATATTATTCTGGATTCGATTGCAGACGGCGTCTTTACCGTGGACCATCAATGGCGCATTACGTCGTTTAACCAGGCCGCTGAAAAGATCACCGGTGTCGCCCGGGAAGAAGCCATCGGACAGCAATGCCGGGATGTCCTGAAAGCGGAAATCTGTGATAAAAGCTGCTGCCTGCAGAAGACCATGACGACGGGCGAACCGATTGTCAACAAGACCGTCTATATTATCAATGCACTCAGTCAGCGCCTTCCCATCAGCATCTCCACGGCCCTGCTGAGAGATGAAACAGGCGCCGTCATCGGCGCCGTCGAAACCTTCCGGGATATGAGTATCGAGGAAACGCTGCGCAAGACCATTGAAGAAGCCTATTCGTTTGAAGATATCATTTCCAAAAACAAGCGGATGCACCGGTTGTTCGGCATTTTGCCCGATGTGGCAGACAGCGCCAGCACGGTTTTGATCGAAGGGGCGAGCGGCACGGGCAAGGAACTTTTCGCACGGGCCATCCATAACCTGAGTCCCCGGAAAAACAAACCGTTCATCGCCGTCAACTGCGGCGCCCTGCCGGACACGCTGCTGGAATCCGAACTTTTTGGGTACAAGGCCGGCGCCTTTACGGATGCAAAAAAAGACAAAGCGGGCCGTTTCAAACAGGCAGACAGGGGAACCCTTTTTCTCGATGAAATCGGCAATATCTCGGCGGCGATGCAGGTGCGGCTCCTGCGGGTGCTTCAGGAGAAGACGTACGAGTCCCTCGGCTCCGTTGAAAGCACGAATGCCGATGTCCGCATCATTGCTGCTACGAATCGAACCCTGGCGGATCTGGTTAAAGAAGGAAAGTTTCGGGAAGACCTCTATTATCGGATCAACGTAATCAGGCTCTCGCTGCCGCCCCTGCGGGAACGAATGGAAGATATTCCACTGCTTATTGCGAATTTCATCGAGCGCCTCAACGCCATTCAAAAGAAAAACATCCTCGGTGTGACCGACGAGGCGTTGGCCTGCCTGATGTCCCATGACTATCCCGGCAACATCAGGGAACTGGAAAATATTCTGGAGAGAGCGTTTATCCTGTGCAAGGCCGGCATGATCGAACCGCATCATCTGCCGGAATCGCTTTACATCCACAAACCGGCCGACGGTAAACAGCCCCTCGAAACTCTGTCCATCAAGGATATGGAGGCCATCTTTCTGACCAATGCCCTTCGCCGAAACGCCTGGAATCGCATGAAAACAGCCCGGCAACTGGGTATGCACAAAAGCACCCTCTTCAGAAAAATCAAAGCGCTTAACATACAGATTCCGGCAGGAGAGAAAACCCCTTAGTTGTCGTTTTTCAAACGAACAGCAAGCAGAGCCGTTCGATGATTTTTACCGTGTTGCCTATGAATATGGTTGCATATACGCAACTACTGCACCGTTTTATAGTTTCAATATTGCGACCTTAATTTTCAACCATCCTTCCATCAATATTCCAACTATCTATAATTACAGACTTATTATTAATTCTTGCGACTTCTCCCTTTTGGCACAGAAATTGATCTATCGCTTTACAGAGGTTTGCTATGAAAATCGCCATGCCGGTCTGCGGTAACCGGCTATCCACGGTTTTTGATGCGGCAGATGAGCTTCTGATGGTCGAAACCGGACCGGGGGTTGCGCCGGAGCAGTCAAGGGTACGCTGGAAAGAAGACACCTTGATCGCCAGAACCACCCATATCAGGGAATCGGGTGTTCAAGTACTGATTTGCGGCGCCCTGTCGGGCTCCGTGGCGCGTATGTTGAACGCTGCCGGCATCCGGGTGATCCCCTTTATCCGGGGAACGGTCGATGAGGTATTGGAAGCCTTCTGCAAAGGAACCCTCAGAGGGAGGCATTTTTTTCTGCCGGGATGCACCCCATGCGAGGGACAGGGACGGCAGCGTCGGCGTCTGCGGGGAGGGTGTAAATAAGGAGGATGGGAAAAGTCATGAAGATTGCGGTAACATCGACAGGAAAGGACTCGGCCAGCGCCATGGATGCACGGTTCGGACGAACACGCTGGTTCATGGTCGCGGATTCGGAAACGGGGGCATGGGAGGTTCACGCCAACGAACAGAACATGAACGCCGCTCAGGGCGCCGGGATCCAGGCGGCGCAGTTGCTGGTCAATCTGGGCGTGGAAGCGGTCATCACCGGTCATGTGGGCCCAAAGGCCTTCCGGACTCTGAAAGCGGCCGGCGTTAACATCTATCTCAGCAAGGCGGCAACCGTTGAAGAGGCGCTGCGTCTTTTCAGGGAAAATCGTCTGCCGCGTGCGGAAGAAGCCAATGTGGAAGGCCACTGGAGCTGATCCGTTGCGCAAGCTAAAGCTTGTGACTGCAAGAAAACATTTGATCTGTCGAGATCATCATGAAGAAAGGAGTACAGGATCATGCCAAGAGGAGACAGAACAGGACCATCAGGAATGGGGCCCATGACGGGCAGGGGCGCAGGTTTCTGCGCGGGCTATAATGTTCCGGGCTTTGCCGATGCAGCGCCGGGAGGATTATTTTTCGGACGTGGCGGCAGGGGACGGCGAAACCGTTTCTTCGCGACGAGCCAGACCGGCTGGATGCGCGGCGGCATGGGCTTCCGGCCTTTTGGGGCCGTAGCGCCTCAGTTCAGTACCGAGGAGGAGCTTCACCAAATGCATCAGGAGGCGGACTATCTGGAAAAAACCCTCAGCGCTCTGCGCGACCGCATAGCCCGAATGAAGACAGAAAGCACAGCATGACTTGCAAAACAGAAGCTTTTCCCCGTGGAAGGTCTCCCCTGTTTAATGGGTGGCAGGGGAGGCTGGAAACGGAATACTAAAAAATGACGGATAATCCTTTGAAAATCGCCGTGGCCAGCGGCAAGGGCGGCACGGGCAAAACGACCGTCGCCGTCAGTCTGGTTCTGACCGCGGCGGCCGCCGGAAAGACCGTTCAATACCTGGATTGCGATGTGGAAGAGCCCAATGGCCATATCTTCCTCAAACCGCAGGTCCATTCCCGTTTTCCGGCAACGGTCCGGCTTCCCGAAGTGACCGAAAAGAAGTGCAACGGCTGCGGCGTCTGCGCGGGCATCTGCGCCTATAACGCCATTGCCGTCGTCAAGGAAAAGGTTCTGATCTTCCCGGAACTCTGCCGGGGGTGCGGCGCCTGCAGCCTCTTTTGTCCCCAGGACGCCCTTGTGGAAATATCACGGCCGGTGGGAACCGTGGAAATCGGAGCGGGAGCGGGCGTCGCCTTCATCCGGGGCGTTCTGTCCATCGGGCAGATCATGTCGCCTGCCGTCATTGCCGCCGTCAAGGACGCCGCCGGGGATCAGGAAATCACGCTGCTGGACTGCCCGCCGGGAACCTCCTGTCCGGTCATCGAAGCAGTCCGGGACGCAGATGCGGTTCTTCTGGTTACGGAACCGACCCCCTTCGGGCTTCATGATCTGACGCTGGCCGTGGAGATGACGCGGGCGCTGGAGAAGCCCTTCTGCGTCGTTCTCAACCGCTTCGATCTGGGCGACGATAAAACAATTGCCTATTGCCGGGAGGAAAACATTCCCATCATCCTGTCGATTGCCGACGACCGCCGAATAGCGGAGGCCTATGCCCGCGGCGAGGCATTGATCGAGGCGCTGCCGTCTTATGCGCCCGTCTTTGCCGATGCCTGGGAACGGATTTTGGCATGGTATGAATCTCAGATCTCCAAAAAACAGATTCCGGTTCTGTTGAACCAGGGAAAGGCCGCAACGTCATGAAGGAAATCGTGGTGATCAGCGGCAAGGGTGGAACCGGCAAGACCAGCCTGACAGCTGCTTTTGCGGCCCTGGGTGGTAAACAGGTCCTTGCGGACTGCGATGTTGACGCAGCGGACCTGCATCTGGTGCTTCATCCCGAAATTGTTCGTGAAGACGTTTTCATCGGGGGATCGAAGGCATCCATCCGCGAAGAGGACTGCACCGGTTGCGGTCTTTGCGTTAAGCATTGCCGTTTCAGGGCGATCGAATACCCCGTGACGGCCGGTGGCGGCAGCGCGGAAAAACCCCGGATAAATCCCATATTTTGCGAGGGCTGCCGCGTCTGCGTACGGATCTGCCCTGTCGAGGCCGTCGCCTTCGAACCGGCCCCAAGCGGCTGGCTGTTTGTTTCCCGGACCCCGTGTGGACCCATGGTGCATGCCCGTCTCGGCGTCGCCCAGGGAAACTCGGGGAAACTGGTCACGCTGGTAAGGCAGGAGGCGCGGGCAATTGCCGAACGGGAAGCCTGCGAATACATTATTGTTGATGGTCCCCCCGGCGTGGGCTGTCCGGTCATCGCTTCCATCACGGGTGCGAATCTGGCGCTGATCGTGGCGGAGCCGACGCTCTCCGGCCGACATGACCTGATGCGTGCAGCCGAACTGACGGCCCATTTCCACATTCCCACCCTGGTCTGCGTCAACAAGTGGGACATTCACCCCGGCATGACCGAGCAAATCGAGGCGGAAGCCCGCGATCACGGCGTCATTCCGGCGGGGCGCATCCGTTACGACCGGTTGGTTACGGATGCCCAGGTGCAAAGAACGAACGTCCTGGCCTGCGGGGACAGCCCCGTCGGCGAAGAGATAGAAGCGGTATGGCGGAGCATTGAAGGCGCTCTATAAAGAAACCTTTGAAAAATGGCTTCGCCGCGGCTCAAAAATCTTTTCCGCTAAGAAGACAACCGGTCGTAAGCATGACTCACGACAAATCGTTAACGTCTTCCCTGGAAAGGCGGAAAACATTTGATTCGCCGCTTGCGAATCATTTTTCAGCAGTCATGCAAAGTTCTCATAAAAAACAAGGGTACAAGGAGAATCAGCAAAATGGAACAACTAAAAACAATCGGAGGCTGCCAAAACAACACCGTGCAGCCCCAAGGGGCAGGCCGGGAAAAACGGCTTCAGGACTATCTTGAAAGCCAACAACTGAAAGAACGGATGGATAAAATATCTCATAAAGTCATGATATTATCCGGAAAGGGCGGTGTCGGGAAAAGCACTGTGGCTGTAAATCTTGCTCTCGCACTGGCTCTGGAGGGCAAGCGGGTCGGCATCCTGGACCTGGATTTTCACGGCCCCAGCATCCCCAAACTCCTGCGTCTTGAAGGCCACCCACTGAAAATGGCGGACAACCAGATCATCCCGCTGGAATTTGCCTACGGCATCCAGGTGATGTCCATGGGGTTTCTGCTGCCGAACGAAAATGCGGCGGTCATCTGGCGGGGCCCTCTTAAAATGGGAGCCATCAAGCAGCTTCTTTCGGAGGTTCGCTGGGGCGAACTGGACTATCTCATCATTGACTTTCCACCGGGAACGGGCGATGAGGCTCTCTCGGCGGCGCAGCTTCTGCCTGAGAGCGACGGCGCGGTCATCGTCACGACCCCCCAGGATCTCTCCCTCACGGATGTCCGCAAATCCATTGACTTCTGTCGGCAGGTGAAGGTCCCCATTATCGGCGTCATCGAAAACATGAGCGGCTTGGTCTGCCCCCATTGTCAGACGCTCATCGACGTTTTTAAACGGGGCGGCGGCGAAATGATGGCCAAGGAACTCAACGTGCCTTTTCTATGCCGTATTCCCCTGGAACCCCTGATCGTCGAGGCATCCGATCAGGGCGCGCCTTTCATTTACAATTTCGGCGAGACGGAGGCGGCAAAGGCCTTTGCCAAGGCAGTCGAACCCCTGCTCGACCTCAAGGACAATCATAAGGAGAAAGATATGAAAGCAACGCCTGAGACCCTCCGCGGCGCGACTGAAAATGCCGTGAAGATAGCCGTTCCCATCGAAAACGGGCAGCTATGCAACCATTTCGGCCATTGTGAGACCTTCGCCTTCATGGATGTGGATATCAATAAAAAAATCATCGTCAGGCGGGAAGACATTCCGGCGCCGCCACACGAACCCGGCCTGCTTCCCATCTGGCTCCAGGAAAAAGGCGTAAACACGATTATTGCCGGCGGCATGGGATCACGGGCCTTGGGGCTCTTCGCAGAAAGGGGCATCCAGGTGATCGTCGGCGCTTCGCAGGCAGACCCGGAAACAATCGTCAGAAACTATCTCGCAGATGTCCTCGTCACCGGGCAGAATGTCTGCGATCATTGAAGGCTGAGGGAGTTGACCACATGGATACATTGGTCCCCCGCCAGTTTTTCCTGACCAAAGGTGTCGGCGTCCACAAGGAAGAACTCCATTCCTTCGAACTGGCCCTGCGCGACGCCTGCATCGAAAAATGCAACCTGGTACAGGTGTCGAGCATTCTGCCGCCGGGCTGTAAAATGATTTCCAAGGCGAAGGGACGGAAATTGCTTCAGACCGGCGCCGTCACCTATTGCGTCATGAGCCGCTGCTTCAGTTGCGAACCGCGCCGTTTGATCGCCGCTTCCATCGGGTGTGCCATTCCTGCAGACCGCAACGCCTACGGCTATATCAGCGAGCATCATGCCTTCGGGCAGACGGAAAAACAAGCAGGGGAGTATGCCGAAGACCTGGCCGCCGCCATGATGGCATCGACCCTGGGCATTGATTTCAACGTGGATGAAAGCTGGGACGAAAAAAAGGAAATTTTCAAGATCAGCGGCAAGATCGTCGGGACCCGGAATATTACACAATCCTGTGTTTTGAAAAATCAGGGATATACGACGGTGATCGCCGCTGCGATCTTTATTCTTTGAAACTTGGGGGACGCTGTTCATGCCGATTTACGAATATCAGTGCGCCCGGTGCGGCACCGTTTTCGAGTTTATCGAGCGGTTCTCGGAGGCAGGAGAATCTAGGCCGTGCGGTGCTTGCGGCAACGGTGAAACGAAGCGCATGCTGTCCCGGGGTGTGCAGGCCCAGGGAATGATTGACAACCGGAGCGGTTCTACCTGCTGCGGCCGGGAGGAACGCTGCGACCAGCCCCCCTGCGGCGACAAAGGCGGCTGCCGCCGATAATGCATTTTCATCAACGAGGAAAAACATGAAAGAAAGCGAAAACGAAGCACGAGAATCGGGGGAGGTGTTCTTTTCCGACCGAATGATGGATTATGGAATGAATCCGGCTCATTTTGGAGACATGAATCGGCCGGACTCTCGCGCCCGAATCACAGGTCCGTGCGGCGACACCGTTGATATTTACCTGCGCATCATGGAAGGAAAAATCGAGGAGGTGAAGTTCATGACGGACGGTTGCATGTTCAGCATTGCCGCCTGTAACGCCGCCTCCCATCTGGCAACCGGAAAAACCCTTCAACAGTGCCTCGGTATCGACCAGCGTTCCATTATCGAGCATTTGAGCGGGCTTCCGGAAGATCATGTCCATTGCGCGCTTCTGGCGGCGACAACGCTTCATAAGGCCGTGAACGACTACACTCTAAAGAATAAAACGCCGCCCGCGACCGCACCAATGCCATCTAAAAACCCCTCAAAAGTCAGGGGGCGGCATTCAAGGCCGTCCCGTCAGAAGATCAAGGGGCAAATTCTACTGTAAAGGAGAACAGATCATGCCGCGAGAAAACGGAACAGGCCCCATAGGATCAGGAGGCGGTCAAGGCCGGGGGCGAGGCGGCCGGAGACCCGGCCGCATGGGCGGACCTGCTGCGTCGGGACCTGCAGGCGCCTGCGTGTGCCCGCAATGCGGGCAAAGGGAACCACATAAAAGGGGAGTTCCTTGCTTTGAGCGGAAATGCCCACAGTGCGGGAGTGTGATGACCAGGGAATAGCGGGATAATGCTCGCTCAGTTCGGATAAGAGTATCGGTCAAACCGTCAGAAAGCTGTTTCGCGGGGATAAGAATGATGACAACCGGTTATAAGCATGTTTATGGCCCTGTCCTTTCGCGACGCATGGGCCGCTCTTTGGGGGTTGATCTCGTGCCGTTCAAGACGTGTACCTATGACTGTGTCTATTGTCATCTCGGGCACACAACGAACAAGACCATCGAGAGAAAAGGGTATGTGGCGGTTGATGATCTTCTTGCGGAACTGGACAGGAAGCTTAGCGCCGGTCCTGCGCCGGACTACATCAGCCTGGCCGGTTCGGGAGAACCGACGCTGAACCTTCATATCGGCGATCTTATCGACAGGATAAAAAACCTGACACGGATCCCTGTGGCTGTCCTTACCAATGGATCTCTTTTGTGGATGCCGGAAGTCAGGGACGCCTTGATGAATGCCGATCTGGTGATCCCATCTCTGGATGCAGGCGACGAAAGCCTGTTCCAGCGCGTAAATCGTCCGCATGAAAATATCGCTTTTGAATCAATGATTGAAGGCCTCGCCGTGTTTACGGAAAAATTTCCCGGGGCCGTGTGGCTGGAGGTTTTCCTGCTTGCCGGGATGTCGGGGCTCCCTTTCGAGGCGTTAAAGATCGCCGCCATTACAGGACATATCCATCCCGAACGGATTCAACTGAATACCATTTGCCGTCCGCCCGCCGAGGATTTCGTGTTTTCACTTTCCAGGGAACAAATGCTGGCCCTGAAGAATTTATTCCCGGGGCCGGTGGATATTATCGGCGAGAATGTGCAAAAAGGCGATCAGGCTTCCGCTCTGTCAAAGCCTGGAGCTGAAGACGTCTTGGCGTTACTGCGCAGACGCCCCTGTACCTCCGGGGATGTTGCAGGCGGTCTTGGCATGCATATAAAGGAAGCGCTCAAGCACCTCAAAGCACTGAGTTCCGTTGGAAAGGCAAAAATAGTCGTCACCGGCGGACGGCACTTCTATGTTTCATCCGGTGCGGAGAAGGCATCGAGACAGTGACATAAACTTTAAGATTATCAAAGCTTTTGGCTGCGGCAGCTTTACATCGCCAGAAAAATATGAGATGATGACCCATGCAGAAGCAATTGATTGCTTACCGTCCCATTGGCGTCATCCGTTCCCCCTACCGGGATACGGCGGACATGCCCATTCAACCCCCGGGCGCTGCGGGTGTTGCAGGAACCGTGGTGATTGATGAAAGCTATCGGGACGGACTCAGGGACGTTGATGGATTTTCCCACCTGATCCTGCTTTACCATTTTCATCTTTCCCGGAGCTTTTCCCTGCAGGTGAAGCCCTTTTTGGACCGTACGGAGCGCGGTGTCTTTGCCACGAGAGCGCCGCGGCGTCCCAACCCGGTTGGTCTGTCGGTGGTGAGGCTCATCCGGGTCGAGGGGCCGGTTCTGCATATCGAGGACGTAGATATCGTGGACGGGACGCCCCTGCTGGATGTCAAGCCCTACGTTCCGCTCTTTGATATTCGGGAGGACGTTAAAACCGGCTGGCTTGCAGATCGCGGAAGAGGCGTTTTTCACGCCCGCGCGGATGATCGTTTCAGATCATAACGGGATATTCCCGTTTAGATAACACTTCAATTCCAAGGAGGCGCTCATGTTTCACGAAGAACGATGCGATTTTTGCGGAGACTGTCTGGCCCGGTGCCATTATCTGCCTTTTGATCAGAAAAGCGGCGCCGCGGCGTTCAAGAAACTGGTTCAGGGAGAAAAGGTGGATTGGCTGTATGACTGTGTCACCTGTGTTGCCTGCAATGAATACTGTCCGAAGGACGCACGTCCCTTTGATCTGATTCTGAGCAAAATGGAGGCGGCGGGGGATTTTACCGATCCGGTCCTGAAATCACAGATGGCGGACCGCTTCAAGGCGGAGGGAGAGCCGAAAGCCGTGCAGAAGGCGGATCGGGCCATGTCCCTGTGTGTCATGGAGGGCAGCATGCCCTGGGCCGTCCAAGGGAAGCTTTTCGAGGGTTTGCCGCTGCTGAAAGGCCGCCATTATTTCTGCAACATCCTGTTTGCCCATATGGGGGATGAGTCCATCATGCGGGACCGCCTGCAGGGGATGGTGGACAATCTGACCAAATCGGGGGCGAAGGAGATCGTGGTGGTCCACGACGACTGTTACGCCGTTCTCAAGGGCATCGCACCGGAATACGGGATCAAACTCCCCTTCCGCCCCGTCTCCATTTTCGAACATCTTCGGGATTACCTGAAGATCCATCCGGGCGAAATTAAAAAACTGAACCTGAAAGTAGCCTACCAGCGGCCCTGCGCCTCCCGCTACACCCCGGAAAAAGAACCTCTTCTGGACGAAATCTTCGCGATGATCGGCGTGGAGCGGGTTGAAAGGCAATATGACGGCGTCAACGCCATCTGCTGTGGCGCGGAACTGGCGGGGCCAAACTTGAAGCTCTTCCCGAGAGGCAAGAACTTCGCACCCTTCCAGGAAAAGAACATTGCGGATGCGAAGGATTCGGGCGCCGAAGCGATGATCTATCTGTGCCCCATGTGCTACAAAACCATGGGCAAGATGGTAAAGGAGGCAGGCATGACGAATCTCATGATCAGCGACCTCTGCCGCCTCGCTATCGGCGAAACCCTGCCGGAGGACAAGCCGCTTTAATGGGCGTAAAGTCGGATTTGAATGGCCGGTCGATATCGCGGCCGGTTGTGGTCGTGAAAGATGAAACAGAACGAAAGCATGGAAGGAGGAACTTGCATATGGGCGAGGAAATCAAGGCCGGATGCGCCCGGCCGACTGGCGGGCCGGTTGGGGAACCGGTGAAAATTCAGGACGCAAAACAACCAGTCATCAAGGAGGTCAAAGCCATGATAACCGTGGGGAAAAAGGCGCCGGACTTTACGGCGCCGGCGTACCATAAGGGCAAATTTATTTCCGTGCAGCTTTCCGAATATCTGAAGAAATGGGTGGTTCTGTGCTTCTACCCCGGCGACTTCACCTTTGTCTGAGCGACAGAGATTTCGGCGGTCGCCGAAAAATATAAGGAATTCAAAAAGTTGGGTGTTGAGGTCCTCTCCATGAGCGTGGACAGCGTCTTTGTCCACAAGATGTGGAACGATCATGAACTCTCCAAAATGGTCAAGGGCGGTGTTCCTTTCCCCATGCTTTCGGACGGTGGCGGCAAGGTCGGCGCCGTATACGGGGTTTATCTTGAGGATGCGGGCGTTGAGGCGCGGGGACGGTTCCTCATCGATCCCGACGGGATTATCCAGGGGTTCGAGGTCCTGACACCGCCTGTGGGGCGCAATGTAAGCGAAACCTTCCGTCAGATTCAGGCCTTCCAGCATGTCCGGAACAGCAAGGGGACAGAGGCCACTCCTTCGGGATGGAAACCGGGTAAACTCACATTGAAACCGGGACCGGATCTGGTGGGAAGGGTCTGGGAAGTCTGGAAAACCGGCATGGCGTTCGATTGATCCGTGAATCAGAAAAGATCCCCGGCGGGCGGCCCCTTTAAGGACCGCCCGACGACACATCATTTGTGAACATCCGCTGCAGCCGGACGTTTGCCGTCCATATCCCTTTTTATTTGGTGGCGCAGCCGAGAGTGGAGCCATCTGTCATTGAGGAGGACGAAATGCAAGCACCCATCCGGATCAATGAAATTGATAAGGTAGAGATTCTGACGCTGCAGGACAATTACATCGATTTGACGGCTATGGACAATAGTGAGATTGTTCAGCGGGCCCTTCCGCTGAAGGACGGTCGGTTCCGGAAGACTATTCTTTCGGAACATGGTTTTTGCGCCCTGGTCCGGACGACGAATGGTGCAATAACACACACTCTCCTGTTCGATACGGGATTTTCCGAGATCGGGGCTGCCTATAATGCCGGCGCTCTCGGTGTGGATCTTTCGACGGTGGAGGCCATCGCCATTTCCCACGGACACATGGATCACACGGGCGGCTTCGTATCCATGACAGCGGCGATATCCAACAAAGGCATCCCCGTCGTGGCCCATCCGGTTATCTTCCGGTCGCCCCGTTATCTGAAGATGGGAGCAAATTTGGACATTCATCTGCCGTCCCTGACCCGGGAAGCGGTGGCCGCCGCCGGCATGAAGCTCGTGGAGACCAAAGCGCCCCTGCCCCTTTTGGACGGCGATGTCCTCTTTCTGGGGGAGATTCCCCGGCGGACGGATTTCGAAAAGGGATCCCCCATCGCCCATTATCAGGAAGAGGGGGAGGAAAAATGGGACCCCATCGAGGATGACACCTCGCTGGTCATGAATATCAAAGGCAAAGGGCTGGTTGTCCTGTCGGGCTGCGCCCACGCCGGCATCGTCAACACGACGCTTTACGCCCGGGAGGCTACGGGAATTGAAAAGGTGTTTGCGATCATGGGCGGGTTTCACCTGTCGGGGCCGCTGTTTGAGCATATCATCGGCAGGACCACCGATGGACTCAAGAAGCTTGATCCGGCCTATGTTATTCCGACGCACTGCACGGGCCGAAAGGCCACGGCCCACATGGAAAAGGAAATGGGCTGCCGTTTCATCCTCAATATGTCCGGCACGAAACTGACCTTTGCCGCTTAGCCTGTCGGTCCTATTTAGCCTTGCCCCGGCCCTTTTTCTCGTCGATATCGCCGGGATATGTCATGGCTTCCTGACTTCGTTCCCGGGTGCGGATGCGGATGACCTCCTCCACGGGATAAATAAAAATCAATCCGTCCCCAGGCTCACCGGTATAAGCGGATTTGAGGATTGCTTCAATCGTTTCCTCCAGGTTGCGTTCACTCAGGACAATGTTGAGCTGTATCTTCGGCAGCATGTCCACCTGGTAGGCGCCGGCCCGTCCCAGCAGCCGGATGCCGCCCTGCCGCCCATGTCCTCGGATTTCGAACATGTTCAGGCCCACAATGCCGATTTCACTCAACGCTTCCTTGACGTCGTTGATCTTATCCTCGCGAATGATGGCTTCAATTTTTTTCAGCATGGCACAATCTCCACAATAAAACAGTTTTTTGAGGGCCGCATATGGATATTTTACGAAGTCGTCGGGTTTATGAGTAGGCTCTCTCTCCATGAGAGCTGACATCGAGACCGACCTCCTCTTCTATAGGCGTGACCCGCAATCCGATGCTCCAGTCAAGCAGTCTGGCAACCACATAGGTGACGGTAAAACTAAAGACAATGGTTACGGCCACTGCGAGAAGCTGGATGCCGATCTGCGCGGCATTGCCGAAGAACAGGCCGTTGGCGCCGTCCGCGTTCACGGCCACCGTGGCAAACAGCCCCGTGGCGATCATGCCCCAGGTGCTGGCAATGCCGTGACAGGCCCACACGTCCAGGGACTCGTCCAGTTTGCGCCGGTCCCGGAAGCGCATGGTGCAATAAGACAGCGGCGCGGCCACGGCGCCGATCACCATGGCAGCCAGGGGCGTAACGAAGCCTGAAGCGGGCGTTACCGCGGCCAGACCCACGACCATTCCCGTAGCGATTCCGAGAGGACTGGGGCGGCCGTCCACCCAGGAGAGCAACATCCAGACCAGCCCTGCTGTGGCGGCGGAGGTGTTGGTGGTCAAAAGCGCATTCACGGCCACGCCGTTGGCGGCCAAAGCGCTGCCGGCGTTGAAACCGAACCAGCCCACCCAGAGCAGACCGGCGCCCAGAACCGTAAGCGGGATGTTATGCGGTTCCATCGGGGCCTTGCCGTATCCACGGCGCGGTCCGATAACAAGCGCGAAGGCCAGGGCCGAAAACCCGGCGGCAATGTGCACGACCGTCCCGCCTGCGAAATCCAGAACCCCCATTTGTTTGAGCCATCCACCCTGTCCCCAGACCCAGTGGCACAGGGGATCATAGACCAGTGTGGCCCAGATCAGCCCGAACAGCAGAACGCTTTTGAATTTCACACGTTCCACGAAAGCGCCTGTGATCAAAGCCGGCGTGATGACGGCGAACATCATCTGGAAGGCCGCAAAAAGCCCGTGCGGGATCGTCTTGCTGTAATCTGCGTTGGGCAGGGCGCCGACGCCGTTGAAGCCAGCAAAGTTCAGCCCGCCGATCACGCCATTGATGTCCGTGCCGAAGGCGAGGGAATACCCGTAGAGGACCCACTGTACCCCGATCAGGGCCATGAAGACAAAACTCAGAATTAACGTGGAAAGCACATTTTTCCGACGGACCATGCCCCCGTAAAAAAGCGCGAGGGCCGGCGTCATCAGCAGCACCAGAGAACAACAGACCAGGATCCATGCTGTATCGCCCGAATTGATTTGAGCATCCATCATCACACCATCCTTATTTTTTGATCAGGGTAAACAAATAATTCCCATGTATTAGCAATTATCATGCCAATGTAAATATATCATTGTATACAGCTATTTATGGAAATATGGTTTCTGCGATAAATCACATTATCGTATCTTTTTTACTCAAAGATGACATAAATGTTCAAGGTATCAGGGCGATAATCCGATCGCCTCAGTATCCCGGATTACATCCCCGGAGGGTGGCGCTGGTCGAACAGATGCTCTTCCTGCACAAGAAACTGGCGGCCGCAAAAACGGACCACGACAAGACCATCCTCAAGCGCCAGATCGATGCCACCGATTCTCAGATCGACCGGCTGGTTTACGAGCTATATGAGTTGACAGAAGAGGAAATCAGGATCGTGGAAGAAAAAGACTAAATCCGGAAAAAGGCCGTCTCCATTTCTCTTTGCAGTTCCAGCAATGAATTGGAAATTTCAACAGGATAGGCAGGCAACGCCTCGAGATTCCGAAAATGGGGTGGAAGGGCTTCCATCTGTGTGCGCGCCCGCGAGGCGATTTCTCTTAAAGCCCGGCGCGCCGATGCTCTGCGGCCTCGGTTCATCACTTGCACAAGCAGGGCAACGCCCGTGTCGTCTTCCCCCTCGAGGGCGATCACATCCCCGATCATGGTGCGGCCTTCAAAGCGACGGAATACTTGCTTGCGCCCGGGGATCGTGGCCTTCCCGCTCGATTTCTTAAATCTCGGCTTTCCGGCATATTCCATGAGCTTGTAGGCGCATTCAAGATAGGGGGCGTCCTCGGAGGTATCCAGTTTCGTTCCCGCGCCGAAGCCGTTGATCGGCGCCCCCTTCAGCAGCAGATCGCGGATGGCGTATTCGTCGAGATTGCCGCTGGCAAATATTCGTATCTCCGGAAATCCCGCTTGATCGAAAATCCGACGAACTTCCTTTGAAAGTTCGAGGAGGTCTCCGCTGTCAAGGCGGACCGCCTGAACCTTGATTCCTTCCCCGGCAAGCCTCCTTGCCGCTTCGACGGCCTTTCCAGCCCCTTCACAGGTGCCGTAGGTGTCGATGAGCAGGGTCGTGTTTTCGGGATTCGCGCGGGCAAAACTCAGGAATCCTTCCAGCTCATTCTCATGGGCCTCGACGTAGGAATGGGCCATGGTGCCGAAGATTGGAATCCCGAGCAGGGGCTCTGCCAGGACAGTCGATGTTCCCGCAAATCCCGCGATGCAGGTCGCCCGGGCTGCGAGCAGCCCCGCCTCGGCGCCATGGGCCCGGCGCAGACCGAAATCAACCAGCGCGGCCCGGTCCGCTGCCGCCAGGACGCAACGGGCTGCCTTGCTTGCAATGAGAATTTCAAAATGCAGGATATTGATCAGGCGGGTCTCGATGAACTGTGCCGCCGGCATGGGCGCGACGACGCGGACGACCGGCTCGTTTTCGAAGAATACCGTCCCTTCCGGCATGGCGAAGACATCACCGTTGAAGCGGAAGGTGGACAGATATTCGATGAGGCTTGCGGAAAACCGGCCCGTCTCCTTAAGATACTGAAGCTCCGTCTCGGAGAACCGCAGACCTTCGAGGAAGGCAAGGAGCGTTTCCAGGCCGGCCGCCATGAGAAATCCTCGTTTTTCCGGCAGCTTGCGTACATAGAACTCAAAGACCGCATCCTCGTGCATGCCGTTGTCGATATACCCCTGCAACATGGTCAACTGATACAGGTCGGTCAGGAGCGGACTGGTCAACGGGTTCATTTTTCCCCCCGGATCCGGTCCGTCGTCACGATTTTCGCCCCGCCCCGGACCATTTCCTCGACAGCCCTCCGGCCGTCGCCGGGGTTGATGTCCACGGCGCAGACGGCATCCGCCAGAATATAAACTTCATATCCGCCTGAAAGGGCGTCCTTGGCGGAATTGAGAACGCAGTAATCCGTTGCCAGGCCGCCGATAAAAATCCTCCTGACGCCGAATTTTTTCACGAGGCTGTTCTGCGTGTGACCCGCTGCATCGCTTCCGTAAAAGGTGGAGTATTGCTCGCTGTCCTTTTCCGCGCCTTTCGAGATGATGATGGCGCTTTCAGGAATATTCAATCCTGAAGATAAGTCCGCACCCGGCGTATTCCGGACACAATGGGGAGGCCACGGTCCTCCCTGATTCTGAAATGAGCAATGGTCAAGAGCATGCCAGTCCCGCGTGAAAAATATGGGGAGGTTATTCTTGTGGAATAACGAGATGATGCGATTCAAGGAGGGGATGATCATGGCTCCGTCGGGAACGCCCAGCGCTCCGCCCGGCAGGAAATCGTTCTGGACATCCGTTACCGAAAGGGCGTCTTCCGGCTGGAGAAAAATATCGTTGTGAACAACCATGATTATCTTCTCCACTTCAAAAGGACTTGATTCCGGCTTTCGCCGGCGTGACGACACGTTACGAATGTCGAAGTTTAGGTGAAACAATATTTTATGTCAATGCAATCCTGGCCTCCGAATTGGATCAAATTAATTGACAAAATCGTCAAAAACCCGGATATTGAAGAAAAAATAGACTTGAGTCGTCCTTCACAAAGAATCCGTGCAGTTGATGAAAAGCCGCGATTGACCTGCCTGCCGGAGCGCGTTTCCAGACCAGAGAAGCAAGGAGATGCAGCATGGCATTGATTAAAGCACAAAACATCACCAAGGATTACCAAACAGAAGATGTTGTGGTTCACGCACTTCAGGGCGTGAACTTTGAAATCGAACCCGCATCCTTCGTTTCGTTTGTCGGCCCTTCGGGAAGCGGCAAGACAACCATCCTCAATCTCATCGGCTGTCTGGACAAGCCATCGACAGGCAATCTCAGTATTGCCGACACGGATGTCGCGCATCTGGGGCGAACGGAGAGCGCAGCATTCCGGGGGAAACATCTCGGCTTTATTTTCCAGGATTTCAATCTGATCCCCGTGCTGACAGTTTACGAAAATATCGAATATCCCTTGATCATGGTTCAAAACACGGCACAGAAGGAGCGAAAGGAAAGAATTTCCCGCATGCTTGCCGCTGTGGACATGACCGACCAGGCGCACAAGTATCCTCACCAAATATCAGGTGGACAAAAACAGCGGGTAGCCGTTGCCCGTGCGCTGGTAACGAATCCCGCCCTGGTCCTCGCTGATGAACCAACAGCCAACCTGGATTCCCGGACGGCCTATGCCGTGATCGGGCTCATGAAGAGGATGCGGGATGATTTCGGCACAACGTTCATCTTCTCCACCCACGATACAAAAATCGTCGGCGAGGCGGAAGTGATCTTCCGGTTGGAAGACGGGCGGCTGACCGCAAAAGAGACGAAAGGGGAGACAAAGCCTTGACAAATCTTTTTAAAATTGCCGTCCGCAATCTCATCCGCTATAAAAGGAGAACACTGCTGACGGCGTCGCTCATTACCATCGGCGTCGTTTTCGTGCTTGTCTTCGTTTCCATCACCGGCTCTTTCAAGGCCATGATGATCGGCCAGATCACCGATTCCATGCTGGGGCATCTGCAGATCCATCGCAAAGGGTATGTCGCTTCCATCGATAACCTGCCCCTGAATCTCAACATGAACCCCAAGGCCTATGCAAAAATCGCCGCAGATCTCGCCACGGCGCCGGAAGTGGAAGCTTTTTCGCCCCGCCTCAAATTCGGCGGGATGTTCAGTAACTTTGTGGAGACGACCAACGTCCGCTTAAACGGCATCTACCCCGATCGGGAATTCCAGACTGTTCCTCTTTTAGTCTCTCGCATTTCAGAGGGGAACAAGACGCTGAAGCGCGGCGAAATCCTGATTCCCATGCTTCTGGCAAAGGGATTGAAGGTCAAGCCGGGCGACACGGTTGTCATTGTGGCGACAAACGCAGATGGCTCCGTCAACGGCAAACAGTTTATCGTCGCCGGCATCCTGGAGAGCGCCACCGGCCCCGGAGGGCGTGACGGGTATGTTCACATCGAGGACGCCGCCGAGGTTCTCCGTATGCCCGAGGCGGAAGTAAGCGAAGTCGCAGTCCGTCTGAAGGATTTCAGCCTCCTGCCCGCCACGGTCAAACGCCTGGAAAACAAAATGTCGGGCGAGCTCAATCAAGAAGGGCGGCCTGTGTTCGAAGTTCACTCCTGGGAACAACTCTCGCCTTTTTTCAACATCGCCCGGATGATCGACGTGATGACTTTCTTCATCAAGATCATGCTGATTGCCATTGTCCTGATCAGTATTATGAATGTCATGATTATGGCTGTCTATGAACGGATTCGGGAAATCGGCACCATCGCCGCTATCGGCACTCTGCCCGGCAGGATCCGCTCCATGTTTATCATCGAGGGGTTCTGCCTCGGTGTCGTCGGCGCCGTCATTGGCGGGCTGCTTGGAGGCGCCGTGATATTGATTGTCAATCTTGTCGGTATCCGTTTCGATTTCGGACAGCAGCAGGGGCTTCTTCTGAAGGCTGTCCTTCATCTGTCCGATTTACTGACCATATTGGTCATTGTTATTGTTGTTGCCGTGGCGGCCAGTCTCCAACCGGCCATCAAGGCATCTGGAATGGAGCCCATCGAGGCCTTACGCCACACCTGACCCTGAAGGGAGGGAGAATATGAGGATAAAGCGACTGTTGCTGATTTCTCTATTGGTTGCAGCCGTGACCGGTCCCGCCTTTGCCGTGGACGGCAAGACGCTTCTGGAGCAGGTGGACAGAAACCTCTCGCCTGAATCATACGAGTCCTATCGAAAACTCATCAACATCGAGCCGGACGGCAGGAAAAAAGAATTCACGCTCTTTACGGTTAAAAAGGGCGCCGACAAGGTTGCTTCCCTGTTTCTCGCCCCGGCAAGCGAAAAAGGCAGGAGCACCCTCCGGGTCGGCGACAACATGTGGCTCAGCATCCCCAATATCGGCAAGCCGATTCGCATTACCAGCTTCCAATCGGTCGTGGGCGGGGTATTCAACAATGCCGACATTCTGCAACTGGATTACACTTCAGAATATGATGTGGAGAAAGTTGAGGAAAAAGGCGGTGAGTATCTTCTTTATCTCAAGGCAAAGACAAAAAGCGTGGCCTATGACAAATTGAAGATTTGGGCGGATCAGAGCAAAAAACTGCCGACAAGAATCGAATGCCTGACAGAGGCAAACATGCTGATCAAAACTCTCTATTTCAAGGATGTAAAGGACTTCAGCGGCGGCATTGTCCGGCCGGCGGTGATAGAAACGGACAGCCCCCTTTATAAAGGCTACAAGTCCGTCATGATTCTTGCCAAGATCAAAAAGAAGACCTTCAAGGATGAAGTCTTCACCCTTACCTTCATGCCGGATCTGGAATCGCTGCGATAATGAAACGGCGATGGCTCATCTTCCTGTGTCTTACATTTTGGATGATGCCGGCATCAGCGGGCGCCGACGAGTCGTACTCCTTTGACCCTTCCGAAACCGAGAAGAAACCCCATGCCGCAGCAGGTTATATCGAATTTAAACCCATTCTTTTCGGTCTGGACCGCGACGCTGCCTTTTATAAACTGCGCTTTTACAACAATCCACGGGGGCAGACGCTGCAGGAAGCAAACGGCCGGATTCAACTGGAAGGCAGCTATGAAAAAAAATTTTTCCGGATCTATGCAAAGACCAATACGGATCTAAAATCTTCTTATTCAGGTGAATCGGAAAGATCGACGTTTTACGAAGCTTATGCTTCTGTAAAGCCATCGTCTGACCTGAAAGTTGACTTGGGGAAAAAAACTATGAAATGGGGTAAGGGCTATGCCTGGAATCCCGCAGCCTTTGCGGACCGGCCGAAAGATCCTGATGATCCGGAAGCCGCGATGGAAGGCTACATTCTCGTCACGGCGGACTATATCAGGAGCATGGACGGGCCGCTGAAAACTTTTTCTTTTACCCCCGTTCTCTTCCCTGTCTTTAATCATGTGAACGATGCCTTTGGAAACAATTACAAACTGAATATTGCCGGCCGTTTTTATTTTCTTTTGTATGACACGGATATTGATTTGATGTTCATGGCCGGAGGCAGTCGGTCAGACCGCTACGGCATTGACTTTTCCCGGAATATCACCGCCAATTTTGAAGTGCACGGCGAATTGGCCTACTTCAGGAATTTTCAGAAAAATGTTCTGGATATAAACGGCAACCGCTATCTGGTGGAAGGCGATGCCGTAAGCTATGTCGTCGGCATCCGCCATCTGACCACATTTGACCTCACCACCATCATGGAGTACTACCACAACGGCATGGGCTTCGGCAGCAATGATATGAAAAACTATTACGCCTACATCGCACGGGGTTACGACGTTTACCAAACAGCAGGCAACGCGACCATCCTCGGCAATGCCCAGCAAATGGCAGAAACAGGCTATGGCCGTTCCAGCGCTATGGAGGACTATCTTTATGTTCGTTTCAGCCAGAAAGAGCCCTTCGGTATCCTCTATTTCACGCCGGCGCTCACCTGGATGATGAACAGGGACGACCGGAGCTGGTCATTAACGCCGGAACTGCTTTATACGGGTATCACCAATTGGGAATTTCGCCTCCGCACAGGTTTTATTATCGGTGCAAGAAATTCAGACTTCGGTGAAAAACAAAACGGCTACCGTATTGAACTGCGTGTTGGATATTACTTCTAGTCCGGACGTTAAACCATACCTGTTTTCTCGCCGGTCTTGCCCTATGCCGGACTCCGGGCCTTATCGCAATGTCTCCACGGCCCAGCGGTCATAACGCAAGAGCAGCAGCAATGCCGGCAGTGCCAGAAGCGTGCAGAGGGTAAAAAACGGAATCCAGCCGGCGGCGTCGGCCAGATAACCGGTCGGCGCCCCCGTCACATAACGGCTTACGGCCATCAGGCTGCTCAGCAGGGCGTACTGGGTAGCTGTGAATTTCGTGTTGCACAGCCCCATCAGAAGCGCCGTGTAGGCCGCCGTCCCGAGCCCGCCGCAGAAATTTTCAACCCCGATGACCGTACTCAGGGCCCATATCTGCCGGCCAGTGAATTCCAGTAAAACAAAAGAGATCGTCGAAATCCCCTGAAGCACACCGAAGATAAATAGCGATTTTTTCAGCGTCCAGCGGGCCATGAGTGCACCCCCTGCCAGAGAACCGACAACGGTGGCCGCCATGCCGAACCCCTTGAAGATCGTCCCGAGCTCCGTCCGGGAAAAGCCGATATGCTTCAGGATGTAGGGTGTCGTCATCTGGGCGGCGGCCACGTCGCCGATTTTGTAGAGTACGACAAAGAGCAGGATTTCGATCGCTCCGGGCCGTCTGAGAAACTCGACGAAAGGAAAAACAACGGCTTCCGTCAGGTTCTTCGGTTGTTGAATCGTCTCGCCATCGGGCGCCGTTCCGGAGGGTTCCCGGCACAGCAGCGTGGTCGCGCACCCGATGGCCATCGCGGAGCCCATGAGAACATAAACGGTTCGCCAGGACAGATGATCGGAAAGGATCAGGGCCGCGGCGCCGCTGACGAGGATGGCGAACCGGTATCCCATGATCCAGACACCTGCGCCTGCGCCCCGCTCTTCGGCATCGAGGGACTCCGTGCGATAGGCATCCAAGACAATATCCTGGCTCGCGCTGAAGAAGGCCACGGCCACCGCCAGAAAGGCGATCAGCGCCAGATGGGAAGATGGATCAAAAAAGCCCATCAGGGCGATAGATACGATCAGGATCAACTGCGTGATGATCATCCAGCCCCGCCTGCGTCCCAGAAAAGGCGGCACATACCGGTCCATCAGGGGCGACCAGAGAAACTTGAACGCATAGGGCAACCCTACGAGTGAGAAAATCCCGATGGTCTTGATGTCCACACCCTCGGTGACCATCCACGCCGAAAGCGTCGATCCGGTGAGGGCCAGCGGGATACCGGAAGAAAAACCCAGTACGAGCATGATCAGCATTTTTTTGCTCAGATAGATCCGAAAAAGGGCCAGCGGGGTTTTTTTATCGGGTTTGCGGGGAGATGTCATGGGCGGCGTCCTGCCGCTGCTTCAATAAAGGATCGGAAAAGCCGGCGCTGGGGCGGCTGGTCCTGCATGCGCTCCGGATGCCACTGCACTCCGAGAAGGAAACGGCCGGACTGCGACCAGAGGGATCCCGGGGCTGGTTCAAGTGCTTCGATGATGCCGTCCGCGCTCCATGCCGATGCGCACAGATCCTCCCCCACGCTTTGAGGCCCGACGGCCTGGTGATGGAAGGAATTGACGTGCAGCCCGGTTGCAGGGAAACTCCCGGTCGCACGGGCGACGAGGCTGTCGGACCGGATCGTCAGTGCATGCAGAAAGGATGTTGCCTTCCGGCCGCGGCGTTCATCTTTTGCATGGGGAAGGGGCGTTTTGATCTGCGGAGGAACCCATTGTGTCCGGATGTCCTGAATCAACGCTCCGCCGCGCGCGATCGCGAGGAGCTGGAGGCCGCCACAGACGCCCAGAACCGGTAAATCTGTTTCGTTCAGGATGATGTCTGCGATGGCAATATCGAAACGATCGCGCCGGGCATCGACCAGTTCGTGATCCGGTTGCGCATGTCCGCCGTAATGCCGGGGCCAATAATCTCTGCCGCCGATGAACAGAAACGCATCGAGAAAAGGAAGAATGGCCCGGACCGTGTCGATATTTTCAAAAGGAGGAAGGCACAGCGGGACGCCGCCGGCGCCCTCAACAGCGTCAATGTAGGCCAGCGGCGCCGTTGCCTCGCTGCCGGCCTCGTCTGTCGGCCCTGTCAGGGACATGTTCAGGCCGATGCAGGGAAGATGATCGTGCATGGTACCTTCAGGAAACGCCATGGCCGCCTCATATGATCGTGTAAGACCCGTTTGCCGGCGCGAGTATAGGAAAGCGGGGTTGGCCTGTCAAGAAATAACGCGCCGTCGTTAAAAAACGGGAAGAAACATGGATGGCGCAACCTCATTATCCATGAGCGGCTTCCCGGTCCCGAACTGATTACCCGGCCCCTTCCCGCCTTACGACTCCTGCGAGCTGAGGACGGCCACCTTCCGAGCCGTCGGCGCCCGGGAATCATCGAGGAAGCGCAGGACGGGTCGGGCCGTTTCCCGAAATGGATGCATCTCCGCCTCTTTCAGGGAGGCGGCCCGGGGGGAGATTTGATTCAGGGGATTAAGAAACGCATGATTTCGTTTCAGACGAAAATCCAGGTGGGGCGCCGTGGAAAGGCCGGTGGATCCCACATAGCCGATGATCTGCTTCTGCCGGACCGCCATGCCCTTGCGGCTTCCCGGCCCGAACCGGCTGAGATGGCCGTACATCGATTCGTATCCGTTGCCGTGCCGGATAATGACCTGTTTGCCGTACCCGCCGTTCCAGCCGCGGAAAATCACCGTGCCGTCGCCGATCGCCCAGACGGGCGTTCCTGCCGGCGCGGCGTAATCAATCCCGAGATGCGGCCGGATGCCGCCGAGAATAGGGTGTTTCCGAGCCCGCGAATATCCCGAGGAAATACGCGTGAATTTCAGGGGGCTGCGCAAAAAGGCTTTTCGGAGCGATTGCCCGTCGGCGGTGAAATAATCCCCTGTTGTCCGCGAACCCTGATAATAAATGGCATTCAGGCAATTGCCGGCGCTTTGATATTCGGCATAGAGGATTCGGCCGTACCGAACGAACGTTTCCCCAACATAGTCTTTTTCCACGACGATACGGAAGCGGTCCCCGGGCTGGGGATCCATATAAAAATCGATTTCCCAGGCGAAAATATCTGCAAAATCCATGATCAACTTATCTTCTTCCCCTTGGGCGGCAACTGCCTCGAAAAGGCTGGACGTGATTTCGCCCTCGATGCGGGTCCAGTAGCGATCGACCTGGATATCTTCTTTCCAGGCGCGCCACCCTGCGTCAGGATCCGGGCTCAGATGATAGATGTCCAGCGGCCCCGTCAGGAAGGAAAAACGCGTCAATTCGCCTGTCGATGCAAGGCGAATCTCGAAGGTGTCTCCCGGCTTGATGCGGCGTAGATTCACCAGGGGTTTGAGTTCTTTGCAGATCGACGCCGACAGGTTTTGTGGAAGCTCAAAAAGGCTAAGCGCCTCGGAAAGAGTCTGCCCCTTTTCGATTTTTCCGTTAAGAATTTTGTCCGGCAGGGGTGGCGGGGCCGGAGGAGGCTGGATCGCCGGGAGAGAGGATCTTTCCCCCCACCAAAAAAATCCGGACAAAACAGCCATGAGAAGGAAAAAAATGGCCCCGGCAATTTTCGGCAAATGGCGGTTTTTCCCCGTCATGAATTTCCTCAACGTTATTTTGCCTGATTTCCCCCTGAAGTTACCGGCAGTGCAAGAAGCTTATTGATCTTGAGAAGGTGAAAATCACTGTTCCGCAATGAAAGGTAAAGAAGCGGAACATTGCTTGCCGGCGGGCAAAACATACAAAAGATGCCTTTGTTTGTCAAGACCTTCCCGGCGCCTGTTCATCTCGTTTGCCGCAGGTCTCGGCCTGCGATGATCATCATGACGTCTTGCCCTGTTTGGTCGGCGGGAGATGCATCGTCCTGAAGATGCCCGCCAGGCCAATGATCAGAAAGATTCCTCCTGTAATCAGGCCCGTCATTTCCGCCTCGATATCCTGGAACGCGATATAATTCAGTACGGCCTTCCCGATACGGACGAGGCCAAAGATGACAAAAAAAGCGGGAACCACAAACCCGAGCGTGCGTTTGGCGTCGATGTTGATCTGGGGCATATTGCGCAGATCCGGTGCCTTTCCGGGCTCTGGTCTTGCCGGCTCCGGCCGGTGCGATGCAAGCCTGGAAGGCGGTGCGGGCGACGGGGCACTGTGAAAAACGTGTTCCTCCTGGCCGGCGAGTGCCCAGAGAATTCTGTCGCGTTCCCGGGGGTCTTTGATCTTCTTGAGTTTTTGTATGAGTTCCCGGCGATCCCTTTCCGTAAACCGCATGGATGCACCTCCTGAAGTAATGCCCAGTATAAAGAAGCGGAAAATATTTGTCAAACAATCAACGGGCAACCCCAATCAACGGCGGTACAAAGGCCGATCAGACCGTAACACTCTGAAACGCCTCATGAATGCCCCAGTTTCCCCGCAACGTCTTTTTCTGCAGGGCCCGCTTCAGCAGGCCCATAAAGTCGCTGCGCGGGATGTGGCGCGCCCCGAGGCTTTCGAGATGGGCCGTATAGACCTGGCAGTCGATCAGCGAGAAATCAAGGGCCCGCAAGCGGCAAACCAGATCGATCAGGACCGCCTTGGAGGCGTTGCTGACGCCGGAAAACATGGATTCGCCAAAAAAGCAGCGCCCCAGGGAAACACCATAGAGTCCGCCCACAAGGACGTCTTCCTGCCACGCTTCTACAGAATGGGCAAAACCCAGTTCGTGAAGCCGGATATAGGCCGCCTGTATGTCCGGCGTGATCCAGGTGGCTTCCTGCTTCGGCCGGGGCTTCTGACAAGCGGCAATGACGTTGCGGAAGTTCCGGTCATAGGTGATCCGGATCATATCCTTTTTCAGAAATTGACGCATGCTCCGGGTGACCTTCAGTTCTTCCGGAAACAGGACGAATCTCGGATCGGGGGTCCACCAGAGGATCGGCTCCGCCTCCGAATACCAGGGGAAAATGCCCTGCCGGTAGGCCTCCAGCAGTCGCTTGGTCGATAAATCTCCGCCCACGGCCAGCAGACCGATCTTCGATGCCCAATGGACCGGCGGAAAAACGGAATCATGAATCAATTGAAAAACCGGCATGGTCGGCTTCTTCTGCGTGCGCCAGGCGCTGAAAAGCGGGATCACGGCTCCCGAGCAAAGATCTCATTAAAATCATAGGTCACGAACGTCCCGTAAGACGCTTCCAGGATCTTGTTTGCGAAATCCTCCTTGGCCAGGGCGAATTTCATGGCGTCCGGGTAGCCGATGAAACTGTATTCCGTTATTCCGTCGTACTGTTTCGTCCGGGAGGCTGCTCTCAGGATTTCGATCATCTCCGCCGTACCGATCGTCCGGCCCTGTGACGAAAAATCATTAAGGCGGTTCATCATGGCCCAGTAGCGATAATCGTCGGCCTGAAGCGACGAATGATAGCCGTTGGCCCGGGACACCGCCTCGGCGTTTACCCCGCTGTACCGGTAGAACGTGTTCGTGGTCAGGATGCTGAAAGGATCTTTCGGCTCCATGAACACCGGGTCGCGCGCCTCGCCGCCATAAGAATCCGTCTCGAACGTCAACGACGGATCATCCGCAGACGTCAGATACGGGGCCGAAACGGCTGTGTTGAATCCTCCGACCCTGGTCGTCCCCGACCCCTTCCAGTAATTCCATGCCGCCTGCGGCGTTGCCGTTTGCTGCAAGGTCTCGCGGTAGATCAAATCGTTGTCAAGCATGTTTGTCGCGCGCCAGTCGGGAATTGACATGGCGCTGTGCGGCGCCAGGATCAGCCCTGACTCGTTCATGCCCATATCCATGCCGATAAAACCCGGCCAGTTGACGGCGACCGCCCGCTTGAGCCCGCTTTCAGACGGGTCCACCGCCACAATCAGCAGATGATTGACCGTAATCTTGCGCAGATCGTTCTCGCCATCCATGTTCTTGCCGTGTATGAGGCCCCGCCCCAGCTCCGGATTGTCCGTTCTGTCCCCCCAGACAACCGCGCTGGAACAGGAAGGCACGGCAACGTCCGCAAAATGCCCGAACATCATCGTCATAGGAAGCGTGTAGAAACTGTTCACTCCCTTGATGTCGTCCACGGTGATCTCCCGTTTCAGCCGGAACGAATAGAGGCTCGCGCCGCTTTCGCGCATACCGTCCACCACGGCCTGAAGCTCGCCGGAATAGGCTGCCAATCCCCCGAGATTTTTCTTTACCGTTGCCAGGAATTGATTCTCATAATAGTCCGCCGACCGGGCATAGTTTTCGATCAGGACAAAATTGATCCAGTCCAGAATCTGCGGCGCAAGGAGCCGCCCCATAGCTCTGGCCCGCTCCGGACCGGTTCCCCACAAAACAAGCGTCTTGTTCCCCTTGACGGTCTTGAGCAGGCCGCCGCCCGAACCGACGGCCACCCGCGCGTCCCCGGCGGGGAAAGGGGCCGGTTGATAGAGCGTGATGTCTATCCCCGCAAGCCTTTCCCTATTGGCAATGGTCAGCCTGTTCATGGCCAGGTTCGCGTCGCTTTGATACCATCCCACCGGCTCGGCGAAATTCTGGTGCTCCACGGCGCCGTTTCCGTTCATGTCCATCCAGGCCCACAGGATGTAGTCGCCGTCCTCCAAGCCCGTAATGGCGAAAACGCCCGGTCCGTCCAGGTATGCATGCGCCGCCACATACCTCGAATTGAACAACGTCTTCTCGGTTTCGATCTTTCGGATCATACCTCTGTTTTCGTATTTTATAGCCAGCACATAGACGGGAGCGGTTGCGCCGCCGGGGGCAAAAACCTGTCCACGGATGGATCCTTTGCCAACGGTTCCGCTGCCGCCACATCCTGCAAGAAACGTCAAGGCATAGGCTGCAATCGTTACAAATGCTGTCACTATCCCGATTCTTTTCATCATGTCCGGTTCCTGGTCGCTGTGATAGATTTACCGATAACCAATACTCTATACCACAGAATCGCCAAATTATCACCCGACAACGATGTGATGATACTGCAAACAGGGTGACAACCCAGATAATCCTTGACGGAAGGATAAAAATGTGAATACTAGAATAAAATTCAACACATCAACATCAATAGAGAAATCAGATTACACTACGGATAGCAACCACAAATTTCACTGCAGATATCAACGCGGGAGGTGAAAAATGACAATGACCGGAAAAAGAAAGCTAAGTTTCTACGTTGTATTTGTTTTAATTTTATTATTTATCGGAATAACCATGCCCCTGGCCGCGGAAAAGCCGGATCCGCTGCCGTCCTGGAACGAAGGACCTGTTAAATCATCCATCAAGCGGTTTGTTGAAGGGGTTGTTGCAGAGGGAACGTCGTCGTTTGTTCAGAAGGATCAAAGAATTGCCGTTTTTGACAACGACGGCACGCTGTGGTCGGAACAGCCTAATTATGCTGAAGTGTTCTTTACAGCCGATCGAATCCGGACGCTTGCGCCGGACCATCCTGAATGGAAAACACAGCAACCATTCAAGGCCGTTCTGGAGAATGACTGGAAAGCCTTTCATGCCAGCGGAGAGGAAGGCGTAAAAAAAATCTATATCGCCACCCATGCCGGCATGACCACGACGGAATTCGAAAAAAGCGTTCTGGAATGGATCGCCGGTGCGAAACATCCCCGTTTCAATCGACTATACACGGATCTTGTCTATCAACCGATGCTCGAGCTCCTCGCGTACCTCAGGCATAACGGTTTCAAAACCTTCGTCGTGTCCGGCGGCAGTATCGATTTCATGCGCCCTTGGGCCCAGCGGGTATATGGCATACCGCCCGAGCAGGTTGTGGGAACCAGCCAGAGGATGAAGTATGAACTGCGCGATGGAGAACCGGTCCTCATTCTTTTGCCCCAGCCTCTATTGATCAATGACTGCGAAGTCAAGGCCATCAGTATCCAGACATATATCGGCAAGCGGCCGATTGCGGCATTCGGCAACTCGGACGGCGATCTTCAGATGCTTCAATGGACGGCAGCCGGAGACGGTCTGCGACTCCTTGCGCTAGTCCACCACACGGACGCAGAGCGGGAATGGGCCTATGATCGGAAATCCAGCATCGGACATCTGGACAAGGCAATGGATGAAGCCCTGAAGTGCGGATGGACGATTGTGGACATGAAGCGGGACTGGAAGCGAATATATCCGTTTCAGGAAGCGAATTGACCTGAACCGATCCTCTTTCTTTGTCTGTCCATCATGCCGGTAGACAGCGATCCAAATCGGCTTTGACAAACGAATATGGTCAATGCGTCATGCTAATCTGTGATAGTTAATGTGTTCTCAAACAGTTGTGGTGAAAAATGCGGCAAGCACGCCTCCTGCATCCCATATTGAAAAGGATATGCGGGCGATCCAGGCCTTCAATGCCGCTCTTGGGGGAAGCGCCGGAGTCAGTTCGGCAATGCCGCCGTCAGGTCTTGACGATGCCCGACAGAGCCTTCTTGATCGTTCCGGCGAAGGACGAAACAAGCGGAATCAGATCTGAATGGCCGGCGTTTTCTTCGATCATCTTCACGATGGCGCTGCCGATGACGATGCCGTCGGCGTGCGGGGCGATTTCCGCAGCCTGATCCGGTGTGGAGATGCCGAAGCCGACCGCAACGGGCAGGTCGCAGGCCTTGCGGATTCTCGCCACATCCTGCTGAATATCTTCAACGTTTGGCTTTGCTGTCCCCGTCACGCCTGTTACCGATATATAATACAGAAATCCTTGGGCTTTTTTCGCTATCCACCTGATTCGCTCATCGGCAGTGGTCGGCGCGACGAGCGAGATGAAATCGATTCCGGCCCGATCCGTATATTGCCTGAGTTCGGCGGCTTCTTCGGGCGGCAGATCCACGATCAGAATACCGTCCACGCCGGCCGCTTTGGCCTTCAGCGCAAAGGCCTCGCAGCCGAAGATAAGAATCGGATTGAAATAGCCGAACAGAACGATGGGGATATCGGAGACTTGCCGGATTCCTGCGATCATATCCATGATCGCGGCGAGCGTCGCGCCGCCTTTGATCGCCCGCAGCGAGGCTGCCTGAATGACCGGCCCGTCCGCAGTGGGGTCGGAAAAGGGAATGCCGATTTCCAGAATATCGACGCCCGCGGCGTCCAGGGCGGGAATAAGGGCCTCCGTCGTGGGCAGGTCGGGGTCGCCGGCCGTCAGATAGACCACCAGGGCCTTTTCTCCCTTTTTCTGAAGCTTTTTGAATGTTCGTTCAAGTCGCCTCATGGTTCTTGCTCCTTATGGGAAATTCATAAAATGAGATATTTGCATCATGCCGAAAATATGTTTCGCAGGCGGCGAATCAAATGTTTTCGCCTCCGGGAAATATGGGAAGTGTCCCTATGTTTCTATGTTTCCCATGATCAGCGCTCCTCCATTGTTTTGTTGATGGTTTCCGCATCTTTATCGCCGCGGCCGGAAAGATTCACAACGATGATTTGACTGCGGTCCATACGCGGCGCGACTTTCATGGCATAGGCCACGGCATGGGCGCTTTCCATCGCCGGGATGATCCCCTCCAGCCTGGATAGTGCCATAAAGGCGTCCACGGCTTCCGCGTCCGTCATACTGACATAGGTCGCCCTGCCTGTTTTTGCAAAATAGCCGTGCTCCGGTCCCACGCCGGGGTAATCAAGGCCGGCGGCGATCGAATAGGCGTCGTGTATCTGGCCGTCGGCGTCCTGAAGCAGGTAGGTCTTGTTTCCGTGCAGCACGCCGATGCGACCTGCGGAAATGCTGGCGGCATGCAGTCCCGTTTCGATTCCCCTTCCGGCTGCTTCCACGCCGGTCAGCGCTACCGTTTGATCGTTGCGGAAGGGATAAAAAAGACCCATGGCGTTGCTCCCCCCGCCGATACAGGCGACCAGCAGGTCCGGCAGCCTGCCTTCCGCCTTGAGGATCTGGCGTTTCGTCTCCGTCCCGATAACGCTCTGAAAGTTCCGGACCATCATGGGATAGGGATGAGGTCCGGCCGTCGTGCCGATGACGTAGAAGGTGTCGCGGACGCGCGAGACCCACTGACGCATGGCCTCGTTCATGGCATCCTTGAGCGTGGCCGTTCCGGCGGAAACCGGCACGACCTTGGCCCCGAGAATCTTCATGCGGAAAACGTTGGGAGCCTGGCGCCGGATGTCCTCTTCGCCCATGAAGATTTGGCATGCCATGCCGAACAGGGCGGCCACGGTCGCAGTGGCGACGCCGTGCTGGCCGGCCCCCGTTTCGGCGATGACGCGCTTTTTCCCCATGCGTCGCGCCAGCAGGGCCTGCCCGAGCGTGTTATTGATCTTGTGGGATCCCGTGTGGTTCAGATCCTCGCGTTTGAGGTATATCTTTGCGCCGCCCAGCTTTTGCGTGAGCCTTGCGGCGTGGTAGAGCGGCGTCTCGCGGCCCGCATATTGTCTCATGTAATCGGTGAGTTCTTGTCGAAAGGCCTTGTCCTTGTGCGCCCGGCGATAGGCGGCATCGAGTTCAATCAGGGCGGGCATCAGTGTCTCGGCGGCGTAGCGGCCCCCGAAGACGCCGAAATGGCCGTTCCGGTCGGGTAAGGATTTTGTCATGGGTCTTTCTCCTTATTGTCTCTATGACATTCTTTACTTTTTCAGGGTCTTTTTTCCCGGGGGATTGTTCCACGCCGCTGTTGAGGTCCACGGCGTCGGGCGCGACAATCCGAAGGGCTTCTTCAATATTGTCTTCATGGAGGCCGCCTGCCAAAATCAGCGGATAAAGGGCTTTTATGCGCCCGGCCAGATTCCAGTCGGATTGCTTGCCCGTCCCCCCGTAGCGTCCTGCCTCGCGGTGGTCCAGCAGGATCGCCCGGACCGGATAATCCACCGGGGCCGCCTGATCGACATCTCCCTGAAAAGAAACAGCCTTGATGAGACGCTCTGCGGGGAACCCGCGGCAGTAATCCGGCGGCTCATCGCCGTGGAGCTGAATCATGTCAATGCCGCATAATTCAACAATTTCAATAATCTTTGAGGTATCCTCGTTCACAAATACACCGACCCTGACAATGCCGTCCGGAAGGCGCCGGCAGATGTCCCGGACCGTTTCTGGCGTCACATGGCGCGGGCTGGCCTCATAAAAGATAAACCCCAAGGCGTCGGCCCCGCTGGCGGCCGCCGTCAGCGCATCTGTACGGCTCGTGATGCCGCAGATCTTGATCTGTGTCATTGTCCCAATAGCTCCCGCAGCTTTCCGCCCCGGTCCTCCGCCTGCATCAGGGCTTCGCCGACGAGAAAGGCGTGAACGCCCGCCGCCGTCAGCGTCTCGATATCCGCTCGCGTCCGGATGCCGCTTTCGCTGACTACGATGCGGTTTTCCGGAATATGCGAAATCAAATTCTTGCTGGTCTGAAGATCCGTGACAAAGGTCTTCAAGTTCCGGTTGTTGACGCCGATAATCCCGGCGCCGGCCGCCAGCGCCTTGTCCAGGTCCTCCCGGTCATGGACCTCTACAAGCGCCGCGAGCCCCAGATCCTGTGTCACGGCAAGATAGTCGGCCAGTTGTCCCGTCTCCAGGATGCCGGCAATGAGCAGGACCGCGTCCGCGCCCAGGAGCCGCGTTTCATAGATCTGGCAGGGATCGACGATAAAATCCTTCCGCAGCAGCGGTAACCTTACTTTCCCTCTGATATCGATCAGATACTCTTTGTCTCCGGCAAAGAATTCCCGGTCCGTCAGGACGGAGACGGCGGCGGCCCCGTTGTCCTGATAGACGGAAGCGATCCGTGCGGGGTCAAAATCGCGGCTCAGCACCCCCCGGGAGGGCGAGCGTCGTTTGACCTCGGCGATGATCCGGCAATCCCGGCCGCCGATGGCGGACCGGAAATTGCGCGTCGGCGGCAGGCATGCGGTCATGCTCTTCCATTCGGCAAGAGGCGCTTGCTTTTTCAGGCAGGCCACTTCTGCATGTTTGACGGCGACAATCTGTTCCAGAATCGTCATATTTTCACCGGTTGGTCAGTTCAATCAGCGCCTGCAGTTTTTTCCAGGCCGCGCCGCTGTCGATGGCCTCTGCGGCCGTCCGGATGCCCTCCCCGAGGGTTGCCGCCTTGTCTGCGGCCACAATGGCAAGGGCTGCATTGAGCAGGACGATCTGTCGGCAGGCCCCGTTCTTCCCGGTCAGAACGTCTGTCGTAATCCGGGCATTGACGGAGGCGTCTCCGCCCTGAAGCGCATCGCCGGGATAAACTTCATCCATAAAATCAAGCGGATTGATATTATAGGTACTGATCAGCCCGTCCCTGAGTTCGGAGACGCGCGTCTCGCCCGTAACGGTGGCTTCGTCGAGACCGTCGGCGCCGTGCACAACGAAAGCCCGTTTCGTTCCGACATTTTTCAGTACGCCGGCGAACATTTCCGTCAATCGGGGGTCGTAAACGCCGATCAACTGGCACGTGGCGCCTGCGGGATTCGTCAGCGGCCCCAGCATATTGAAAATCGTGCGGATGCCGATCTCGCGCCGGGGGCCGATAGCGTATTTCATGGCCCCGTGGAGCCGCGGGGCAAAGAGGAATCCGATGCCGAGTTGCTGCACGCACTCTTCGACAATTTCCGGCGCTGCGTCGATGTTGACCCCCAGCGCTTCGAGAACATCGGCGCTGCCGCAGCCGCTCGAAACGGCCCGGTTGCCGTGTTTGGCCACGGTCAGGCCGGCAGCCGCCACGACAAAGGCCGCCGTCGTGGAGATGTTGAACGTATGGCTGTCGTCTCCGCCGGTCCCGCAGGTATCCACGATGACCGACGAGCGGGCGTCGATGCGTACGGCCTTCTGCCGCATGATGCGGGCGGCGCCGGTCACCTCGGCAACCGTTTCCCCCTTGATGCGCAAGGCCGTCATGAACGCGGCGATCTGGGCGGGCGTGGCCTTGCCCTCCATGACTTCGTTCATGACTTCCATCATCTCGGACTCGTTCAGATTTTCCATATTGACCGCTTTGGCGATAGCTTCCCTGATCATTGCAGGCTCTCCTTTCCCGGCAGCATATTCAAAAAGTTCCGGATGATGCGTTTCCCCTGGGGCGTCAGGATCGACTCCGGATGAAACTGGATGCCCTCCACGGGATAGGTTTCGTGTCGCAGGCCCATAACCTCCCCCTCTGCCGTTTCGGCCGTGATTTTCAGGCAGGCGGGCAGCGACTCCCTCTCCACGATCAGGGAGTGATACCGGCCTGCCGTCAGCGGACTGGGCAGCCCTTCAAAGATCGTCCGCCCGTCGTTGAGAATGGGCGACGTCTTGCCGTGCATGACGCGGCCGGCCCGGACGACCTCGGCGCCGAAGGCGTAGCCGATGGCCTGATGCCCCAGGCAGACGCCCATCATCGGAATGGTCCGATAGAAACGACGGATCACCGCCACAGTGACGCCCGCCTCCTTCGGAGAACAGGGACCAGGCGACAGAAAAATCGCCTCCGGCGCCAGCGCCTCGATTTCCTCGACGCCGATTTCGTCGTTGCGCCGGACCAGCACCTCGGCGCCCAACTGCTGGAGATACTGGACCAGATTGTAGGTGAAAGAATCGTAATTATCGATCATCAGAATCATTTCAAGAACCTCCGTTTTTCATTTCAACTGTTTTCCGACTATTTACGAGTGCGTCAAATCCTGATTCCGCCAGGCGAATGGCCTGCATCATGCCGGCGGCCTTGCTTATCGTTTCATGATATTCCGTTTCGGGATCGGAATCGGCCACGATGCCCGCCCCGACCTGGACATAAATCCGCCCGTCCTTGACCATCATCGTGCGGATCGTGATGCAGAAATCCATGTTTCCGCTAAAGCTGAAGTAACCCACGGCGCCCCCGTAGGGCCCTCGCCGGGAAGGCTCCATCTCGTCAATGATTTCCATCGCCCGGACCTTCGGGGCGCCGCTCAACGTGCCCGCCGGGAAGGTCGCCTTCAAGACGTCGAAGGCGTCCCGGTCCGGCGCCAGTTGCGCCTGGATGTCGGAAACGAGGTGCATGACGTGGGAATAACGCTCCACGGCCATCAAGCGGTTCACCTGCACGCTGCCGGTCCGGGCGATCCGGCCCAGATCGTTGCGCCCCAGATCGACGAGCATGACATGTTCCGCCCGCTCCTTGGGATCGTTGAGCAGTTCGTCGGCAAGCTTGCGGTCCTCCTGCTCATTGCCGCCGCGGCGTTTCGTCCCGGCAATGGGCTTCAATTCGACGATCCCCTCCTCGAGGCGAACCATGACTTCCGGGGAAGAGCCGATCAGCGTCAGATCGTCCAGTTTCAGGAAAAAAAGGTAGGGGGAAGGGTTTACATAGCGCAGCGCCCGGTACAGATTGACGGGGTCTATGCCGTTTTCCCTTTGAAACCGCTGGGATAAAACGACCTGGATGATGTCGCCGGCCATGATGTAGTCCTTTGCCTGCCGGACCATGCGCCTGAATGCATCGGGCGTCATGTTGGCCTGAAACTCGGTCTCTCCGGTTCCCTGCGCCGTGGCATGCGGCGGCGCGAAAGGGGCCTGCAGCGTTGTGATCAGCCGGTCGATCTTTTCGACCGCCGCGCGATAGACGGCTTCAATGTCGGCGTTCTCTTGGGTCATGGCGCTGGCAACGATCTTGAGAGTGTGGCGGACATTGTCGAAGATGATCATCGTATCCGTAATCATGAAAACGGCTTCCGCGGTCTTGAGATCATCCTCTCCCGCCGCCGGCAGACGTTCAAAAAAACGGACCATATCGTAGCCCAAAAATCCCACGGCCCCCCCGTAAAACCGCGGCAATCCCGCCACGGCAACGGGCCGGTAACGTCCGAGCAGTTCTTTCAGAAACATGAGCGGCCGGCCATCGTGCCGGCTGCGCTGCACCGTTCCGTTCGCCCGGATCAGGACCTCGTCCCCGCTGACCTGAAAGATCGCCTGCGGATCGGCGCCCACGAAGCTGTAACGCGCCCATTTTTCGCCTCCCTCCACGCTTTCCAGCAGAAAGACATGGGGCTTTTCGCGCAGTTTCATGAGGGCCGTCACGGGCGTTTCCATGTCGGCCAGGATCTCCCTGTAAACGGGAATGACGTTTCCCTCCTTGCTGAGTTTTTTAAATGTTTTCAGGTCAGGGTAATACATGTGTTTTTGTTCCTTTCGCATGACCAAGAAAAAAGGCCGTGAGTGATCACGGCCTTTTGCCCGGGTTAGACTGGAAAAACAAAAAAGCCGTGGAAACCTCAAGAGATCTGCCACGGCTCGTATTTTTATTTATTGTTTCTTAACGGCGGACAAATCCCTCCTGTGTCTTGATCTGCCACCACCAGTTGTTCATGAGAAAATATCCGCGTTTCATTGCTGCGCCCCTTGTAAATATGGCCGCCTCATAGCAGCAAAAAAAGAGGGTGTCAACAAAAAAAATCTCGATCGCGACTTGTGACTCATAAAGAGCTGAAGAGAAGCAGATCTTCAGTAAAGCGTCCGGGAGAGAGAATCCCTATTCACCCTTCAAGAGGGCCCGGTCAAACTGTACACAGGGAGCATCTGTAAAAAAGGAGACAACCCTCTTGGGCGCCACCCATTTATTCCCTGATGATCCCATTACTCAGGCTTAGCAAGAAGAAGTCGATCAGCGCAGGTATAGAGGCGTCAGGGTATAGGCGCCGTCAACACGATCCGGCACATCCCGTAACTTTTGCCATTTCCGGGATGAAAGGCTCCAGATGAACGGCGAACCATTGACATGGAGCGTCCCGTAGAGCATCCAGAAACCGGTCGACGGCGCCGAAAGATCCAAGATGCCGGAAAGTCCCATGAAAGAGCGGGCCATGGTGGCGGAGCCCACCTTGGCATCGATGAGACCGGTTTCGCTATTTTTGGCATCCACGACCATATAGCCATTCAAGGACGTGCCGGTATTGCCCAGAGAGATATATCGAAAGAAATCATCCAGAGAGGCTGAAAACGCATCTGCCATGGCTGCCCGCCAGAAGATCCAGATGCCGTCTGCCCTTACCTTGCTGCGGGACATCCGATGGGTCGTCTCGTTGAACATGATCCCCTTGTTGTTCCAGCTGAAATCGGTTCCCGATCCAATCAGTCCGGGTGTTGAGGCATTGACCGTCAGCAGGTCGTTATTCACCGCAAGGGTCATGGTCATGGTTTGGGAAAGGAATCCCCTGCCACGTATTATGGGCCAGGATCACATCCCCCTTTGTGCGTTTCAGAAAGGCGGTACATTTGTCCGGATGGTCCGCGATCCTTATCATCTCCGGTTGGAAAGTCATGATATCCATGAGGTCATTGTAAGCATTGAGAAAGTAGATATCCATAAAAGTAAGGGAGGCGGACTCGTACAGAATGTTTCCGGTTGTGCATCTAAAATATAATCTCTTGGCATGATTACTTTCCAAAGGTAAAAAAGTCAATCCGCAAATAACAGAAAAATTTATCTAAAAAATGTCCACCCCTCGCTGCAGGAGAAACTGATATCGTCCCCGCCGGGGGTGTTATCGATCCCGGCCAAGCCGCAGGAGAAATAAATGGGGCGTAGAAGGGTCATGCTTTTTCCCGCTCGCCGAAGATGGACCGGCCGATCCGCACGATCGTGGCGCCTTCTTCCACGGCCACCTCATAGTCCTGGGACATGCCCATGGAAAGCTCCCGCATCTCCACGCGCGGAAGGCCCTCCGTTGCAACCCTTTCTCCGATCTCGCGCAGGGCGGCAAAGAAGGGCCTGGCTTCCTGCGGGTTGTCAAACCAGGGGGGCATGGTCATGAGCCCCTGAACAGAGAGATTTTCCAGAGCGGAAGCCTCCCGGATCAACGGCAGGACGTCCCGATGAAGAACGCCGCGCTTGGTTTCCTCTCCGCTGATGTTGACCTCGATGAGCACTTTCGTGACAACACCCGCCATGCGGGAGCGCCGGTCCAGTTCGCGGGCGAGTTCGATGCGGTCCAGAGAGTGAATCATGTCGAACAGGCGTACGGCATACCTGGTCTTGTTGGTCTGTAGATGACCGATCAGGTGCCATTCTACGGATTTTCCCATCAGTTCGATCTTGCGGCGCGCTTCCTGGACATAATTTTCCCCGATCATGTCCACGCCGGCATCAATGGCCTGCATGATCCGCCGGTCGTCCACAGTCTTGGTCACCGCCATGAGACGCACGGCCGATGCGGCACGCCCGGACGTCCGCGCCGCTGCCGCAATGCGTTGCCGGATCGTGTCGATCTGTTCCCTGATGACTGTAATCATGGCTCAAGGCTGCCCTTCTGTCTCTTTTCTCATGCTGTAAATTTAACTGCGCCGACCTTTTTGAGCACGTCCACGACTTCGCAAAGCGGAAGCCCCATCACGTTTGTATAGGATCCCCTGATTTCCCTGATAAAAAATGCTCCCATGCCCTGTACGGCGTAGGCCCCTGCCTTGTCGTAGGGTTCTGCGGAATTCACATACCAGGTCATTTCGTCCCGTGCGATCTCTCTGAAAAGGACCGTCGATTCAATCACCTCGCCGACGGCGATCTGCGCCTCCTGCCGGGCGAGGGTAAAACCCGTGAAAACGGTGTGCGTCCGGGCGCTGAGCTTTTTCAACATCTGCCGCGCCTCTGCAGGATCTGCCGGCTTGCCCAGCACGTCTGAGTCGATTACGACAATCGTATCGGCCCCCAAAACCCAGCTTCCGGGGTACGCCGCCGCAATCAGGCCCGCTTTCTCCGCCGATAATCTCAGGGTATGCGCCGGCGGCGATTCGCTCTGCCGGAAGGTTTCGTCGACCCCGCTTGGGATTACGGTAAAATCAAGCCCCAGCCGTTGTAAGAGTTCAATGCGTCTCGGGGAAGCGGAAGCCAGGATGAACGGCGCGGATAGCTGAAGTCCCATGCAAACGATGCCCTTTCTTTTTGACGACTTCGTAAAAAAGTCCGGATACTGCGTTGCGCTGCTTCCTTCGTCGTTGCGGCGTATGCTCAAGTACGCCTCATTCGGATGGGGACACGACTGCGTCATGTTCCCATGCGCCTTGCCTGCGGAGCTTTTTACAAAGCCGTCGGACCTGGACGGTTTTCGAATCTTTTACGAGTCCATCTTTTACGGCCTTATAAAATTTTATCTGGATTTTTGCAATGTTTGTGCTTAAAGAATAGGCACTATTAGAAGAAGGAGTGATTCATGAAAGGGAAAACGACTCTATTAGTCGTCTTGTTGATGAGCCTGGGTGCGTGGCTCCCGGGCGTTCGGCAAACGGCCCTGGCTGCGGAAAAGGCCGTGCAGATGACCGTTCCCGAATGCGGCGCCTGAAGAACGCGGGCGAGGATAGGTTCTATCCTGAAACAGACAGACGGCGTTGTGAAGTTCGTGACGCCAAAGGCTGATGCTTTGGTCGTAACCTACGATGATGAAAAAACGACTCCGGCGAAAATTATAGAGGCTCTCAAGAAAGGCGGCATTAAACCTACAGGGAAGCCTGTAAATCTTGATTGATGCGTGAATGTCAATGGCTTGATGCCTGTCGTCCATCGTGGACGCACATTTTATGCAGCGAGAAATTTGCAAGACCGATGGCAAAGCCATTTTTCATCGGTCCAACCACAGGTTGTTTTTCATGAAACAACCGTTTCTGTTTCAGTTTTTCCGGACGGATTTTTACCCACCTGCAACAGAATCACGGAAACGATGACAAGGATGGCGCCGAGAAGTTGCCAGACCTCCATTGTTTCCGCCAGAAGAAGCCAGGCGATGAATCCGGCCGTGATCGGTTCCAGCGTGGCCGTGATACTGGCCCGTGCGGCGCCGATGCGGTTAATGCCCTCATTGTAGCAGACAAACGCCAGCACCGTGCCGAAGAAGGCAATGAAGAGAACCCACCGCCACTGCGCGAATCCTGACGGGCGCAGGAATGCCGTAAGCGGCGGGTGAAGGATATTCCAGGTAACAGCCGCAAATAGCAGGCCGTAAAAGACCACGGTCCAGGAAGGATAGTGCCTCATACCGTGCTCGCACCGCACGGTGTACCAGGCAAAGGTGACGGCAGAGCTCAGGGCCACAAGCACCCCGGCGCGGTTCATGTGCAGCAGGTCGAGACTATAGCCGCCCACAACGAGGTAGCACCCGAAAAGCGAGCCGGCCATAGCGGCAAATACAACGAGGGGGAGCTTAACGCGCAGAACAAGCAGCGTATACAGGGCGACGAAGATGGGCGCCTGGTACTGGATCAGGATGGCCGCAGCCACCTGGATCTTGCTGATGGCAAAAAAATAGGTGAACTGGACCGCCGCAAGTCCGAATCCGAGCGTGACGAAATAGGGCAGGTCGCGCCGTTCAATGATAAGCAGAGAACGGTTGTAGAACATAAGCCAGCAGAAAAGCATGCCCGTTGCCAGCGTTGTCCGCATCTGCACAAGTTCGAAAGCGGTCATGCCGCTGTTGAAAAGGAACTTCGCCGCTGTGCCGGAGGAGGCCCAAAGGACGGCTGCCAGGGCCGCGAACAGATAGCCGGCCCGCGAGCTTCGTTGCTGCGTCACAAATCCGGCCCTCTTCTTTTCTTGACAAACATCTCAGAGGTATTCGCTCTTCTGTTCCCTTTCCAGCCGATCCACCACCTTCCGGACATCCTGAGAAGCACCCCGTTTGCAGATCAGCAGGGCGTCGCCGGTTTCGACGATGATCAGGTCCTCCACGCCCACCAGGGCCACTGTCTTGCCGGGGCTGTGGATGAGGCAGTTGCGGCTGTCGATGACGATCGCCTCGCCGCGAACGGCGTTGCCCTGTTCGTCGTGCGGGGAGACCTCCCACAGGGCGTCCCAGCTGCCCACGTCGGACCAGCCGAAATCGCCTGGAATCACGAGGGTGTTGCGCGCCTTCTCCATGACGCCGTAGTCGATGGAAACGGACCGGGCCTGCCGGTAAACCTGCTCGACCACGGCGGCTTCTCGCGCCGTTCCCAGGGCCATATCGATTTGCAGCAGGCCTTCATGCAGATCAGGCAGCCACTTTGCCAGAGACGTCAGGATTGCGGAAACCCGCCAGATAAACATGCCGCTGTTCCAGGAAAAACCACCCTGGTCCAGCAACGCCTGCGCCTGCGCCAGGTCCGGTTTTTCGCGGACGGAGCGGACGTCATAGACCTTCTCGCCCTCGATGGCGTCCTGCTCGCGCCCTTGTTCAATGTAGCCATAGCCGGTTTCCGGACCCGTCGGCCGGATGCCTACGGTCACAAGATAATCCCCGCGTTGCGCCATGGCAGCGGCCGCATCCAGGACCTTGCGGAACCGTTCTTCATCGCGGATCAGATGATCCGAAGGCAAAACCAGCATCACGGCGTCCGGCGCCTTCCTTTTGATGTGCAGGGCGGCCAGGCCGATACAGGGAGCGGTGTTTCGTCCCACCGGCTCGACAATGATGTTTTCATGCGGAATCTCGGGCAGTTGCCGCATCAGTTCCTGTGCGTGACTCTCGCCGGTGACAACGAGGATCTTCTCCGGCGGGATCATGGGGCGGATGCGGTCCACCGTTTCGCGAATGATGGTTTTATCGCTGACGATATCAAGCAGATGCTTGGGCTTGCTTTCGCGGCTCCGCGGCCAGAACCGGGCGCCCCTGCCCCCGGCCATGATGACGGCATACATCGGGATACACTCCTCGGGTCGGTGATGTTTCGATCTCTGCCCTTACCTAACAGAAGGCCCGACGGTTGGCAATCAAATTCGTTTGTTTGGCAACCCGCGCCAAGTGGCGTCAATGAAACTTCTGATCATCCGGTTCGATGGATTTGACAGGTCCGAATTTATCCTCGTACTGTTTCAAGTTTACCGTCAGAGCCTCGATGATTCTCTTCGCGTGAGCCGGACTTACGACCACTCTTGAAACCAGGTGGGCGCCATTGGGCGAATTCAGAATCCAGTCCAGCATGAACTCATCCGGGCTGTGCGTGATCAGCAATAAGTTGCTGTATCGGGCTCGCGACATTTCATCCATGGTGCTGATCTGGATGGAGGGGGATTGCTTGGGATCGACTTTATCGGCCATCATTGCCTCCTTTTAACGTGGCATTGTAACATGAATTTAAAGGATACGGAATAAGGTCGTTATGTTTTCAGGGGATTAGCGGACTTCATTTTTTTCTGCTCATACATCAATGTATCGGCCCGGGATATCAGGTCGTCGAGCGAGCAGGGGACCTGGGGATCATAGACGGTCGTTCCGATGCTCATGGAGATTTCATAGCGGCGATCCGGCAGGGCATTGTGAAGACCGATCCGTTCTAAAAGCCGCCTGAGGACGATTTCCGGGTTTTCTGCGGCGTCGACGGCAAGCACGGCAAATTCGTCTCCCCCTATGCGGGCCAGGATGTCCGACTCCCGGAAGGTTTGTTTCAAAATCATTGCCGCACTCACCAGCGCCCGGTCCCCTTCCTCATGGCCCCAGGTGTCGTTGATCCATTTCATGCCGTCGATATCGATGAACAGCAGCGACATTTTTTTGCTCGTCCGGGTCGCCGCCTTCATCTGCTGATCGGCCAGGGCCATAAAGCCTCTTCGATTGTACAGCCCCGTGAGAGGGTCCGTAACCGCAAGGATTCGTATCTCTTCCTCCTGTTTTTTGCTTTCCGTGACATCGTCATAGATGACAACGACTTCGCCGGCAGGAAGCTTGTAGACATAATTTTCCCTCCAGCCTTCGATGCGGCCGTCTGTGTATTGACTGACCGGATGGTGCCTGGGAATGCCGTCCTTCCACACGCTCTGAAAAATCTCGAACAACCCGAATTCTTTAACAGACGGGAAAACCTGTAAAACGGACTTTCCGACCACGTCCACCCTTGATATCTGTTCGGTGTTTTCCGCGGCGTGGTTAAGGTCCCTGAAAACGAAATCCTTGCCGTCGTCGACGGCCTCGTAAACTGCCACGCAGCTTTTCATATTGTTAAACAGCTCCCGGAATCGGTTTTCACTTTCGCTGAGATCATCCTGAGCAGCCTTCAGCCGAGTGCCGCCCAGGGCGATCAAGACAACGAAAAAGAGCCAGACGATCCCGTGAATCAGCATCAGACGATTCCTGCCCGCTTCCAGCAGGGCATAGAAGGGCTTCATGGCGATGGAAACGCCGATCCCGCCGCGGATGTCGCCCGCTTTGTAACCCTGCCAGCCGTGGCACTTCAGGCAGGATTGTTCCACGATAAAAGGCCGCATGAGGCGCATATGGTCTTCATTGCCGATCTTGTCGATGCCGGAGACTTCCTTCACTCCCCGCTCGAAGGCCTGCAGGGCCGTCCTCTCCCACGGGTCGGGGCTGTTGCCGGGACGGATGGGGTTGAGGCTTGTGAGGTGCCCGTAGGAAGCGCCGGCCTTTTCCGCCATTTCATTGACCTGACGCGTCATGTAGGCGGGATTCACGAGGGTCAGCGTCTGTCCGGAGCTTGTTTTCACATCGCGGTCGGGTACATACAGGTAGGGGTTCGGCGGCGTTCTTTCGCTGGCGGCCACGTAGACTCCGCCCTGGGAGGCAGCCCATCGGCGATAAAGAACATCCCTCTCCAGGGTCAGATGAGCCTGAATGCGAGCGGTTTCCAGAATTTGCTCTCTCTGATGATCCAGGTTCCACAACAGGGATGCGGCGGCAAGCCCCGTCAAGAGCAACAGGAGGATAGCCACAAAATGTTTTATCTTCATGCCTTTGCGAACAGCCATCGCGAAAAAAGCCTCCGATCAAGAGAGGCGATAGTCCTTCCCATGAAAGAGATTCAGACAGGCATCTACGACGGTATGGTCGTAATGGGTTCCTCTATTCTTCTCGATTTCTTCCAGAGCCACATCAATGCCCAAACCGGGACGATAGGGCCGATGTGAGGCCATGGCTTCCACCACATCGGAGACAGCCAGAATGCGGGCCTCCATGAGAATCTCATCCCCTTTGAGATTTCTTGGATAGCCGGAACCATCCATCCGTTCATGGTGCTGGTAAACTATCTCAGCCAGAGGCCAGGGGGATTCCACATCCTTCAGCATCTCGTACCCTTGCCGTGCATGTTCCTTAATCAGGGAAAACTCAATGTTTGTCAGTTTTGTCGGCTTGGACAAGATCTCCGCGGGAACGGAGAGCTTCCCGATGTCATGGATGGAACCTGCCATTCGGACTCCATCGATTTTCTCCTGCGGCAATCCCATTTCGCCGGCAATGGCCTGGGCAAGATCCGCGGACCGGACCTGGTGACCGGCCGTATAGGGATCTCTCACCTCCACGGCCGATACCATGACCTGAATGGTCGTGCCAAACGCATTCCTGAGCGTTTCGAGGGTCTGCTGAAGTTCTTCCTCGGCCTCTTTGCGCTCGGTGATATCACGGGTTATACCCATAATGCCCAGTGGTCGCTGATCTTCATCTCTGATGAATGATAATTTCACCTCCGTCCACACGGTTGTCCCATCTTTTCGCATCATTTCCAGTTGAAGCGTCCGGGATATGTTTATATCTCTCTGTTCGGATTTTTCGAGCCCCATGACCTCGGATAAGGTCCTCATGGCAAGAGCCCAGGAGGAGGGCGTCACTGTCTCAATGGCCGGTTGTTTCAACACCTCTTCCGGTTCGTATCCTCTGAGGATTTTTATGGAAGGGCTGACATAGGTGTAATTCAGATTCATATCCAAAACGAAAATGACGTCATTGACATTATCGGCCAGCAGGCGATATTTGTTTTCACTTTCCTTCAAAGCCTCCACCGCACGCTTGCGTGCTGTGATATCCCGGGTAATGCTGAGAATATGAGGTACGCCATTAAGGTCGATCACGGAGGCAGACATCAACCCATATCTGATATCCTCCCCCTTTGTTCGAAAAGCGGCTTCAAGGTTAATGACCTCCCCGTCTTTTTTTAATCCGGCTACCAGTTTTTGTCTGTCCTCGATATTGTCCCAGACATTATATTCTATTGAGGTCTTTCCGATGATCTCCTCTTCCGTATATCCCATGATCCTGGTAAATCCCGGATTAATTGAGGTATACATACCGTCTTCGAGACGGTTGATATTCACAGAGTCCGGGCCGGTATAAAAAGCCTTGCGGAATTTCTCTTCACTCTTGGTTAACGTCTCCTCTGCCAGCTTGCGTTCGGTGAAGATTGGAGCGATCTTTGAGATGCCGACTACCATTAGGATTGATATGATGAGGGCTATAAGTTCAGCGTTAATATCGGGCCGGATTGTTGCATCTCCGGAAAGCATGCGGATGAGCGGGATGCACCGTCGCAGCGCCATCAGCGTCAGGGCCGCCGAGACGAGCCCCCAGGCTAACCGTCTGCCGGTCAGCGGAATAAGCCTGAAGGCCATGATTGCTGCAGCGAACTGCAGGAGAATGGAAAGCGTCAAAATGAATATTACTGTCATAGAGGCGAATTCCGTTCCTTATACCGTTGCATTATCTTCTTTCAGTCCGATCATGCTCAAATCCCTGCCGGCGAAGAGACGGTTCGCGCCGTCCCCGTTCGGCCGTTCGGTCTCGGCAATTATTCAAGTTTGGTTGAACGCACTTTAAAAATGATCAAGATTATGCGTTTACCTTGGAAAAACACAAAACCCCGCACTCTTTTGAGACACGGGGTTTCAGTAACCAGGCCATGGCACCCTCCGCGGGGTTATGGTTATAAATCACTCAATCAATCAGCTCATGGAACGCACTATAGCCATAAACACTTTTGATTTCAAGGTAATTATTATGTTTACGGAAAAACAAGACGAACCGGATTATCAACAGATTCATGTCAGGCTTTTGATCTTCACAAGGATAGGGCCCTTCCTTTTCTTGCCGGCCTTTACCAATCTCGCTCGCAACGGATCCATCAGATAATTTTAACAATGGCCGGGGCATGCCGCTCCGAAGCGGGTGGAATGCCGGCCGGATAACCGATGATGACCGGCGCGACGATTCTGCAATCCTCAGGCATCCCGATTTCATTCAGGATTTCATGGTCACGCAGATGTGATCCCAACGCAATCCAGCAGGTTCCCAGGCCTCTGGCCGCTGCGGAGAACATCAGATAAGCAATCGTCAGGGCGCCATCCGCATCGAGCAACTTGAACTTTTTAGGGCCGATAACGAAAATGGCACAGGGCGCATTATAGAAAACATTGAAATTTGCATCTTTCAGAACGGCCTCGTACATTTTGACCGGCGAGTCAGGATTCCGTTGAATGTTGGCAAGAAAGTTTTTCTTGCTTTCTTCGGAGAGCCTTTTCAGGCAATCCCGGTCCTGGACGATGATGAACCGGCAGGGCTGGCCGTTGCTGGCCGTCGGCGCCAGGCAACTGTCCTGAAGGATTTCTTTCACAAGGGATAACGGCACCTGCCTGCTCTGAAAGTCTCTGATGGAGCGCCTCTTCGTTAAAAGTGTCTGAAAATCCATATCTTGCCTCCTTATCTTTTTCTACCGAATACAAGCTCCGGTTTTTTCAGAAAGACCTCTGTATCCGGCGGCACTGATTCGGTCAGCCAGACATTGCCGCCGATAACCGAACGGGCGCCGATGACTGTCTTGCCGCCCAGGATCGTAGCATTGGCATAAACAATGACATCGTCTTCGATAGTGGGATGGCGCTTCTGATTGCGCAGGTTTTCACATTCCTCCCGGCTCAGGGACAGGGCCCCCAGCGTCACGCCTTGATAGAGCCGCACGCGTTTTCCGATTTGAGTCGTTTCTCCGATGACGACGCCTGTCCCGTGATCGATGAAGAAACTCTCCCCGATATGCGCGCCGGGGTGGATGTCGATTCCCGAACGGCTGTGGGCGTATTCCGTCATGATGCGCGGAATCATGGGGACGTCCTGATGATGGAGCCGGTGCGCGATGCGATAAATCGTAATGGCGAAAAGCCCGGGATAGCTGAAGATGATCTCGTCAAAGCTTTTTGCAGCCGGGTCTCCCGCATAGGCAGCCCGGACGTCGGTGGCCAGTAGGCTTCGCAATTCCGGCAGATACTTTAATAAATCAATCGCGGCTTTTTGACCGCGTTCTTCGCACTGTGTGCAGGCCTGATTGTGGCGGATGCAATCATGCCGGATTGCCAGCGCGATCTGCTCGGAAAGTGTTTCAAACAACGCCGTTGTTTCCTGGCCGAAGTAGTAGCTGATGTTTACCTGATCGACGCGCGTGGGGATGAAATACCCGGGATAGAGGATATGCCTGGTTTGTTTGAGGATATCGATGACCGCGGCGCGTGAAGGAATCGGTTCCGGCCCGACATGATCGAAACAATCCGCACGGCCGCACGAAAAAACCAGTTGATCGACAATTGCCGGTATTTCTTCACGATGCTGCCGGACCGCGGCAATCTCCGTCTTGCATTTTGCATTGTCAAAGGATTCATCCATCGGAATCCATCTCCTTTATGCGCGGGCGCAGGCCTCTTCTGCCGGTTGCCAGAAGGGGGACATGTCGCGCAATCTTTCAATGACGGGGGGCAGTTTTTCGATAACAAAGTCGATTTCCGCTTCGGTGTTGTAGATGCTCAAACTGAAGCGGATCGAACCGTGGGCCATCGTGAACGGAACGCCCATCGCGCGCAGGACATGGGATGGCTGCAGTGACCCCGAGGTGCAGGCGGAACCGGAGGAGGCGCATATCCCGTGTTCATCCATCAAGAGCAAGATCCCTTCCCCTTCGACGAACTCAAAGCTGATGTTGGTCGTATTGGGGAGCCGGTTGGCAATGTTCCCGTTCACGCGGCTCCTGGGGATGCGGGCCAGAAGTTCGCGTTCCAGCTTGTCCCGCAACGCTTTGAGCGTCGTATTTTCCCTTTCCATGTGCCGGGCTGCCAGCGCGCAGGCTCTTCCGAGGCCGATGATGGCGGGCGTGTTTTCCGTGCCGCCGCGGCGCCCCTTCTCCTGGTGCCCGCCGATCAGGAAGGGCGTGAATTTCGTCCCCCTGCGGATGTAGAGCACGCCGATCCCCTTGGAGGCGTGCAGCTTATGGCCGGACAGCGAGAGCATATCGATGCGGTTCGTCTGCATGGAGATGGGAATCTTGCCCACCGCCTGGACCGCATCGGTATGGAACAGGATGCCGCGTTCACGGGCCAGTTCGGCGGCTTTCTCAACAGGGAAAAGCACGCCCGTTTCATTATTGGCCCACATGAGGCTCACAACTGCAGTATCGGGCGCCAGGCTCCTTTCATACTGATTGAGGTCCAGCAGCCCCTCTTTGTCCACGGGCAATTCGGTGATGCGGCAGCCCTGCACGGAAAGATGCGCGCACAGGGCCTTGACGGCCGGATGCTCGACACGGCTCGTGACGATATGGCGCCTGTCCGGGTTTGTCGCCAGGGCAGACAGAATCGCGGCATTGTCGCTTTCCGTGCCGCAGCTTGTGAAGATGATTTCATCAGGCGCAGCGCCGATGAGTGCGGCCGTCTGTTCCCGGGCCTCCCAAAGCTTGCGGCCCACCTGACCGCCGAATGAATGCATGCTCGAAGGATTGCCGTAGAAGTCGCGGAAATAGGGTAACATGACCTCCATGACTTCCGCGGCGACCTGCGTCGTGGCATTGTTGTCCAGATAAACCGTTTTCATGGCGCCACCTCCTCGACCACGAGATCCGGCGAGACAAGATCCCGCAGTTTTGCTTCCACGAAATGTTTCAGCGTGAGATCGGAGGCCTTGCAGACGGCGCAGGCCCCCCGCGTGGCGACGAGCACCCGGTTGCCGACGACGTCGATCAGCTCGATATCGCCTCCGTCATGCTTCAGGGACGGGCGGATTTCCCGTTCGATGGTTTCCTCAATCATTTTCATCTTCTGAATGTTTGAGAGTTTCGGCCGGGCCGTCGGCCGGGCTTCCCCTCGTACGCGCTCGATGATCTGCCCGATGGCGTCATGGCAGTTCCCGCAGCCGCCGCCGGCTTTGGTATAATTCGTCACCTCCTCCACGGTTGTGAGGTTGTTTTCCCGGACGGCCCGTTCGATGTCGCGGTCCGTGACGCCGAAGCACTCACAGATGATCTGCGTCCCCGGCTCCTTGGCCGGTGTGCCGCGATAATTTGCGATGGCCATTTCGAGCGCCTCTTTCCCCATCACGGAGCAGTGCATTTTCTCCTGGGGAAGACCACCCAGAAAGGCGGCGATATCCTGGTTGGTCACTTTCATGGCCTCATCGAGCGTCATGCCCTTGATCATCTCCGTCAGCGCCGAAGACGTGGCGATGGCGCTGGCGCAGCCGAAGGTTTTGAATTTGGCCTCCTTGATGCGTTTGTTCTCATCCAGCTTGAACGTGAGTTTCAGGGCGTCCCCGCAGGCAATGGAGCCGACTTCCGCGACGCCGTCAGGGTTTTCCACGTCGCCCACATTGCGGGGATTCAAAAAGTGATCTTTGACTTTATCGGTATATTCCCACATAAGCCTGCTCCTTTGATAATATTGAAAGAGTTTTGTATAACCGCTGAAAAATGGTTCGCAAGCGGCGAATCAAATGTTTTTCGCCTTTCCAGAGATCCTGTTAACGGCTTGTCATGAATCATGATCACCTCTGGCTGTTTTCTTAGCGGAAAAGATTTTTGAGACGCGGGCGTTGTCCATTTTTCAAAGGTTTCGTTACCATATCCCTCCATAAAGCGCATTTCCCTGTAATTAAACAACGATAGACCGGCTTGTCAATCGGGAATCTATAAAGACGCCGGAATGATGATTTGATATTATGAGACGCCGATGCCCTCAAAAAGCACCGTGGAGAGATAACGTTCCCCGGCGTCGGGCAGGATGACGACGACGGTTTTTCCGGCAAACGCATCCAGCTTCGCCAGCCTTACGGCCACGGCCGCGGCGGCGCCGCAGGAGATGCCCGCGAGGATTCCTTCTTCCTTCGCCAGACGCCGGGCGAATTCCACGGCTTCCATGCTTTCCACCTGTTCGACGCGGTCCACGAGGGACAGATCAAGGGTATCCGGAATGAACCCCGCGCCGATGCCCTGGATCTTGTGGGGCCCCGGTTTGAGTTCCTCGCCGGCTAGTTTCTGGCTGATCACGGGGCTTTCTTTCGGTTCGACGGCGACGGACAGGATGGCCTTGCCCATGGTTTTTTTGATGTAGCGCGAAATCCCCGTAATCGTGCCGCCCGTTCCCACGCCCGCGACGAGGACGTCAATGGCCCCCTCCGTGTCATTCCAGATTTCCGGCCCGGTGGTTTTTTCGTGGATCGCCGGATTGGCGGGGTTCTTGAACTGCTGGGGCATAAAGTAGCGTTCCGGATCGGTAGCGGCGATGGCTTCGGCCCGGTTGATGGCCCCCTTCATGCCCTCCGCTCCGGGCGTCAGCACGAGGTTCGCGCCGAAAGCGGCCAGGACCCGGCGCCGTTCGATGCTCATGGTGTCCGGCATGGTCAGCGTGAGCTTATAGCCCCGGGCGGCGGCCACGTAGGCCAAAGCGATGCCGGTGTTGCCGCTCGTGGGCTCGATGATCTCCATGCCGGGTTTGAGCACGCCCCTGATCTCCGCATCCCAGATCATGGCCGCGCCGATGCGGCACTTGACGGAATAGGCGGGATTGCGCCCCTCGATCTTGGCCAGGACCGTGGCCTTTGCACCCTTTGTGACGTGATTCAGCCTGACAAGCGGCGTGTTACCGATGGACCGGGAATTGTCTTCATAGATGCGTTTCATGTTTTCTGTCCTTGTATTTCAATCGCTTGCGGGAGTTTCACGCATGACCTTTTCGATCACGCCCCCGCCCAGAACGACGTCACCGTCATAAAACACCACGGACTGCCCCGGTGTAATCGCTTCCTGATTTTCCTCAAAGAGGACGAGGGCCTTGTCGTCTTCAAAAACCACCCTGCATGGGGCCTCTTTTTTACGGTAGCGGATCTTGGCACAAACAGTGTCCGGCCAGTTTCCGGCCAGAATATTCAGATCGCCCGCCCTCAGGCTCCGTGCCTGCAAGTCCGTCTTGTCGCCCACGACGACCTGGTTTTGACTCGTGTCGATGGCAATCACATACAGCGGCGTTGGATGACTGATTCCGAGGCCGCCGCGTTGGCCGATGGTATGGAACATGACGCCCCGGTGCTTGCCCAGCTTCCTGCCGTTCTTGTCCACGATCCATCCGGGGTGAATCTCCGGCAGACGTTCGGCCATGAAGGCATGGTAGTTTCTCTGCATCACAAAGCAGATGTCCTGGCTTTCCGATTTGGCCGCCGCGGGCAGGCCGGCCTTTTCCGCGATCGCCCGCACTTCCTCCTTCGTGTAAGGCGCGAGCGGAAAGAGGATCGACCCGAGCTTTTCCTTCGCCACATGATAAAGGAAATAGGTCTGGTCTTTGCGTCTGTCCTTCGGTCGCTTCATGCAATAATTCGTTTCCGTTTTGTCGATGGCCGCATAATGACCCGTTGCGAGATAATCAAACCCCATAGCCTTCGCCTTGTCCAGCATCATGCCGAATTTCAGGTGACGGTTGCAATTCACGCAGGGATTGGGTGTCCGGCCACGGGCATACTCGGCAATAAACGGCCCAATGACCTTTTCTTCCAGGTCGCCCGCGTAATCCAGGATATAGTGGGGTATCCCGAGCCGGCAGCAGACCAACCGGGCGTCATCGACCGCGTCAGGGCCGCAGCAGCGTGGCTTTTCACCTTCCGCTTCCTGCACGCCGAAACGCATGGTCACACCCGCGAGATCGCACCCCTGCTCTTTCAGAAGCAGCGCCGCCACGGAGGAGTCCACGCCGCCGCTCATGGCGACAAGCACTTTTTTGTCTTTGGGGTGCATTTCAAAATGTTCCTCAAATATTCTGGCTTGCCGACTGCTCTACCTTGTCCTGTTCCCGGTGCAGGAGCTGTTCCAGTGTAATGCCGTTGAGCGTTTCGGTAATTTCTCCACCCAGCAGTTTCCAGACATCGCGACTGGCGCAGGTCAAAACGCGCGGGCAGGAGGCCGGATTATTCACACAATCGACCAGGCAATCCCCTTCAAAGGGCTCCACGATCTGCCTCAGCGTGATTTCGGCAGGCGATCTGGCCAGGGTGTAACCGCCGTGAACGCCCCGGTTTGAGTTCACGAGACCTGCACCCCGCAGCGGGATAATGATCTGGCTCAGGTACTTTTCGGAAATCTCCTCGCCTTTTGCCACATCCTTCAAGAAGACCAAGCCCCTGCCGTAGGTTCTGGCCAGCGCCAACATCAACCGAACACCATATCTGGTTCTCGTGGAAAGTTTCATAACAACCCCCGACAATAAATTACTATAAATACTATCATTTGATTAGTATTTATAGTAATCAATTGCTTCCGTCAAGACTTTTTTGTAAATTTATACGTCATCTATTAGCTTGTTACAAACAAAAACTGCTTGACATCCTCGTTGTGCTGATATAGTCGGACTCTCCAGGAATGAACATTCACTCATTAATTTTAAGGATTGAGCTATAAAAACCTCAGACAAGCGTCGTGACATCATGCAATCGGCCCTGGAACTCATCGCCGAACAGGGTTTTCACGGCGCCCCGATGGCCGAGATCGCCGAAAAGGCAGGCGTAGCCGCCGGAACGATCTATCGTAATTTCGAAAACAAGGATGTCCTCATCACCGAGTTGCACCGGGAACTGGAAGATAAAATTATGGCGGTTCTCCGGGAAGGCTATCCTTCCGGGAGTCCCCTCCGGGAAAGATTTCTCTACCTGCTCAGAAAACTTCTCCGTTATTTTATAACGAATCCCCTTCATTTCCGTTACATGGAGCAGTACTTCAACTCTCCATATGGAATCTCCATGCACAGGGACAGGCTTTTGGGTCAGTCCGGCAACCACGATATCCTGATGGATATTTTTGATCAGGGGATCGAGCAGCAGGTTCTCAAAGGGTTACCGAAGGCCGTGCTGTTTTCCCTGTCCTGTGGTCCCCTGATTTCCCTGATACGCGACCATATCCTCGGCTTCATCGTTCTGGACGAAGCCCTGATTAAACAGACCACGGAGGCCTGCTGGGACGCCATTAAAAGGTGATGCAGGTAATTCATGAGGGGAACGGGGTTTTTACGAAATCGTCAAATTTTAAATCACAGAGGTGTCGCATGCAGATCTATGACAGGGCCAAACGAATCGCCGCCGGGGGGGTCCTCACCGCGATCCTGATCCTGGGCGGTTGCGGACAGCAAACCACAAAAGGCGGACCACCACCGGGTGGAACTCCCGAAGTTGCCGTCGTGACGATACAATCGAAGCGGTTGGTCATCACGACTGAATTGGCCGGGCGGACGTCCGCCAATCTGGTCGCTGAATTGCGTCCCCAGGTGAGCGGCATCATCCAGAAGCGCCTGTTTGAGGAAGGCTCCACTGTCAAAGCCGGTCAGGTGCTTTATCAGATTGATCCCGCCCCATATCAGGCGGCCCTCGACAATGCAAAGGCCGCCCTCGGCAGGGCCGAGGCCAATCTGCCCGCGATCCGGTTGAAGGCAGATCGCTTGCGGGAATTGCTGGTCGAAAAAGCGGTCAGCCAGCAAGACTACGACGATGTGGCTGCCGCACTCAAACAGACGGAGGCGGATGTCCAATACTGGAAGGCCATGTTCGATACGGCCCGCATCAACCGGGGATACACCTTGATCACGGCGCCCATATCGGGCCGTATCGGAAGATCCAACGTCACGGAGGGCGCTCTGGTGACGGCGCATCAACCCGCAGCCCTGGCTACTATTCAACAACTGGATCCCATGTACGTGGATGTGACCCAATCCACGACGGAACTGCTGCGATTGCGGCGGCGCCTGGAGGGAGGCCAGCTTAGTCACAACGGGCAGATTCGGAGCAAAGTCCGTCTCCTGCTGGAAGACGACACCAAATATCCCCTGGAAGGGGCGCTTCAATTCCGCGACATCACGGTCGATCCCACGACCGGATCGGTCATTATGCGGATTGTCTTTCCCAATCCGAAGGGCTATCTGCTGCCCGGCATGTTCGTCCGGGCGGTATTGGAAGAGGGCGTCAATCCCAAGGCTCTTCTGATTCCCCAACAGGCCGTTTCACGCAATCCGAAGGGTGATCCCGTTGCTTTGCTCGTGGATGCCGAGAGCAAGGTCCAACAGCGGGTGCTCACCCTCGATCGCGCCATAGGCGACAAATGGCTCGTCTCATCAGGTGTTGCACCCGGCGATCGGGTGATTGTCGAGGGTCTGCAAAAAGCACGACCGGGCGCTTCTGTGAAAGTTGTTCCTTTTGAAGCCGGTAGTAAAAAAAATAGCGGGGAAAGTAAAAAGACTGCCCCGCCGCCTGCAAAATCGAACTGACGGAGGCTCGTGATGCTGTCAAAATTTTTTCTGGATCGCCCGGTTTTTGCTTGGGTCATCGCCATCATCATGATGGTGGCGGGTGGGCTGGCGATCTACAACCTGCCCATATCGCAGTACCCTCCCATCGCCCCGCCGTCGATCTACATTACGGCATCTTATCCCGGCGCCTCTGCGGAGACCGTAGAAAACGGCGTGACGCAGATCATCGAGCAGAAGATGACCGGACTGGACAAGATGATCTATCTGTCCGCCACCAGCGATTCCGCCGGAACAAGCCGCCTCGATCTGACCTTTGCCCCCGGGACCGATCCGGATCTCGCCTGGGCCAAGGTGCAGAACAAGCTCCAGCTTGCTATGGCCAATCTGCCCGCGGTGGTTCAGAGTCAAGGCGTCAAAGTCGGCAAGGCCACGAGAAATTACCTGATCATCGTGGGCTTGGTTTCGGAAGACGGCAGCATGAGCGGCGACGACCTGAGAGACTATGCCCAGTCCAACCTCGAGAAGGTTCTGGCGCGCGTGCCGGGGGTGGGCGAGGTGGAGAACTTCGGCTCACCGTATGCCATGCGCATCTGGCTCAATCCCGACAAGCTGACGGATTACCGCCTGACGATACAGGATGTCGTGACGGCGCTTCGAACCTACAATGCGGAGGTGTCAGCCGGGCAATTCGGCGGCGCGCCGGCGGTGGAGGGGCAGCGCCTGAATGCGTCCATCATTGTCCAGAACCTGCTCAAGACGCCGGAGGAGTTTGCCGCCATTCCCATCCGCATCAATCCGGACGGTTCCATCGTACGGATCAGGGATGTCGGACGAACGGAACTGGGAACCGAAGTCTACGATGTCGAGGTTTTTAACAACGGAAAACCTTCCGCAGGTCTTGCCATCCGGCAGGCCGCCGGCGCCAACGCACTGGAAACGGCCGATGCGGTCAAGACCAAAATGAACGAGATGAGCAGGTATTTCCCCACCGGCATGAAAGTCGTCTATCCTTATGACACCACCCCCTTTGTCAGGGTGGCCATCGAGGAGGTGGTCAAGACCCTGCTTGAGGCGATCCTGCTGGTCTTTCTGGTTATGTACCTGTTTATGGGGAACATCCGGGCCACGCTGATCCCGACCATCGCGGTACCCGTGGTGATCCTGGGGACTTTCGCGGTACTGGGGCTTTTCGGGTTTTCCATCAACATGCTGACCATGTTTGCCATGGTACTGTCCATTGGTCTTCTGGTGGACGACGCCATCGTGGTGGTGGAGAACGTCGAACGGATCATGCAGGAGGAGGGACTTTCCCCCCGGGAAGCCACCGCCAAGTCCATGAACCAGATCACGAGCGCCCTGATCGGGATCGGGCTGGTGCTCGCGGCCGTGTTCGGTCCCATGGCGTTTTTCGGCGGCTCGACAGGCGTTATCTACCGCCAGTTTTCCGCGACCATTATCGCCTCCATGCTGCTGTCGGTGGCCGTGGCCCTGATCCTGACGCCCGTACTATGCGCCTCGCTCCTCAAACCGGTGGCCGTGGGGCATGAGCAGGCCGAAAACGCGATTTTCTTCCTGCGCCCCTTTCTCCAGGGATTTGAGCGCTTTTTTCTGCGCTCCAGAAATCTGTTTATGAAACTCGTCGGGCTGACCCTTACTCGAAGAAAACGGTATCTGATTGTTTTCGTTGTGATCGTGGCGGTGATGGGATTACTTTTTCTGCGGATGCCCACCTCCTATCTGCCCGATGAAGACCAGGGCATCCTGCTTGCCCAGGTCATCATGCCCACGGGCGCCACGCTGGAACAGACCAAGAAGGTTGTAGATGACGTCCGCCATTATTTCGAAGAAAACGAAAAAGAAACGGTGGAATCCTGCATGACCATTTCGGGAATGGGCTTCTCAGGAAGGGGGCAGAATAACGGCATGGTGTTTGTCAAGCTCAAGGATTGGAAACTCCGCAAGCAGTCGGGCATGAGGGTAAAGGCCATCGCCGGCAGGGCCATGAAAGCCTTCTCACAAATCCGCGCCGCCCTGGTGTTCGCTTTTCCGCCCCCACCCGTCATCGAGTTGGGCAACGCCAGAGGATTCGACTTTCAGTTGCTGGACCGCGGCGGCCTTGGCCACAACGCCCTGATGGCGGCCCGCAACCAGCTATTGGGCTTGGCCGCGAAAGACCCGAGATTGGCCGCTGTCCGGCCCAACGGCATGGAAGACGTCCCCGAATACCATATCGACGTGGACTGGGAAAAGGCGGGTGCTTTGGGGATCCCCCTCACGTCCATCAACAACACCATCGCGGCGGCCTTCGGCGGCGCCTATGTAAACGATTTTATTCAGGGTGGCCGGGTGAAAAGGGTATTCGCCCAGGCGGATGCGCCTTACCGCATGTTGCCCAAGGATCTGGAAAAGCTCTATGTGCGCAATGCAGCGGACAGAATGGTCCCATTTGCTTCCTTTGCGTCCGGCCATTGGACATCCGGTTCTCCCCGGCTGGAGCGCTTTAACGGGTTCCCGTCGCTGAACATCTGGGGTGAGCCGGCTCCGGGGAGGAGTTCGGGAGAGGCTATGCAGGCCATGGAAGAGGCGGTGGCGAAGTTGCCCCCGGGATTCGGTTTTGACTGGACCGGTCTTTCCTATCAGGAGCGTATGACGGGTTCGCAGGCGCCCTTGCTGTACGCCTTCTCCATTCTGGTGATTTTCCTGTGCCTTGCAGCCCTCTACGAGAGCTGGCCTATTCCCATCTCGATCCTTCTTGCCCTCCCCCTCGGGGCGATCGGCGGCGTTATTGCCTCGACCCTGCGGGGATTTCACAACGATGTCTATTTTCAGATCGGCCTTCTGACCACCTTGGGATTGACCACAAAAAACGCCATTCTGATCGTCCAGTTTGCCAAGACCAGAATGGAAGATGGAATGGGATTGATCGAGGCGACTCTGGAAGGGACAAGATTACGATTTCGTCCCATCATCATGACCTCGCTCGCCTTCGGCTTTGGCGTCCTGCCTCTGGCTTTGACCACCGGCGCCGGTGCGGGGGCCCAGAACGCCATCGGTACCGGCGTCCTGGGCGGAATGGTAACCGCCACCCTCCTGGTGATTATTTTTTCACCGCTCTTCTTTGTATTGATCGAAAAGGTCTTCAGCACAAACAAAAAGCGTGAAGCTGCCGAAACAGCCGACGTGAATCCACCAGGAGATCAATGATATGCGTAGATACTTGCTTTTTTTGTTGATCGGCATCGCTTTCGGGCTAGGCGGTTGCACCCTGGCCCCGAAATACACGAGACCCGCCGCGCCCGTCCCGACAGACTGGCCGAAGGGCGCCGCCTATCAAGAAACCAGGACTGCGTCCGGCGCTCCTTTGGTAACGGAGTTGAAGTGGCGGGAGTTCTTTACGGATGAAAAACTCCAGAATATCATCACGACGGCTCTGAAAAACAACCGCGATCTGCGCCTTGCGGCCTTGAATGTCGAAAGGGCGCGGGCTCTGTACGGCATTCAGCGGGCCGAACTTCTGCCTGCCGTCAACGCCGCCGGCAGCATGAACAGACAAAGAGTGCCTGCCGATCTGTCAACCACGGGGAAAGCGATGACGGTTGAGCAATACAATGTCAATCTCGGTATCAGTTCCTGGGAGATTGACTTCTTCGGCCGCATCCGCAGCCTGAAGGATCGGGCGCTGGAAGAATACCTTGCCACGGATCAGGCCCGCCGTGGTGCACAAATTCTGCTGGTATCCGCCGTGGCCAACGCGTATCTTGCCCTTGCAGCGGATCGGGAAAACCTCAAGCTGGCCAATTCTACCCTTGAAACTCAACAGGCCGCCTACCATTTGATCCGGAAACGTTATGACGTCGGGCTCGCATCCGAACTGGATCTCCGTCGCGCGCAAAGCCAGGTGGATATCGCTCGGGGAGATGTCGCCCGCTCCATACAACTGGCAGCTCAGGATGAAAACGCATTGAATCTTCTGGTCGGATCTCCGATGTTGCCGACGCTGATGCCGTCCGATCTGGGCAGCGTCAGCCCTCCAAAAGAGATTTCTCCCGGCGCCTCCTCGGAACTGCTTTTGAGCCGACCGGATGTGCTGGCGGCGGAGCATCGGCTCAAGGCAGCCAATGCCAATATCGGCGCCGCCCGTGCGGCTTTCTTTCCCCGCATCTCTCTGACGACCGCCATAGGAACCGCAAGCGCCGAGCTATCCGGACTCTTCAAGGACGGATCGGGTATGTGGAGTTTTGCACCACAGATTACGATGCCGATTTTTGACGCACGCACATGGTCTGCATACGATGTAACGAAAATAGAGAGGGAAATATCCGTTGCCCAATACGAGAAAGCGATCCAGACTGCTTTCCGGGAAGTGGCCGATGCACTTGCCGTGCAGGGCACAGTGAACCAGCGGATAGTGGCGCAACAATCACTCGTCGCCGCTGTTGCAGAAACCTATCGCCTCTCCGATCTTCGCTATACCAAAGGTATTGACAGCTACCTAAGTGTTCTGGACGCGCAACGTTCACTCTATGGTGCACAACAGGGACTGATAGCTCTGCGCCTGGCCGGAGTTTCCAATCTGGTTACAGTGTATCGCGTGCTTGGGGGCGGGGATGAGTAAAGGTGGGGCAGATTTCAAATCTATCCTTAAAATATACAATGAGACTTTGCATAACCGGTGAAAAATAGTTCGCAAGCGGCGAATCAAAGATTATTCGACCTACCAGAAATCAGATTAATCTAGTGATTTAAAACATATTTAAGCATTATCAAGGGGGATATGACGAAGCCGTGTCCCCCTCATCGAACAAGATTTTGAGCCGCAGCGAAGCTGTTTTTTCAAAGGTTTCACAATAATCAACCTCTTGGAAATTTCTGGTTGACAATTCATCTTATTTCTCCTATGACACCCACAAAAATATCTTGATGTTTTGAGACGTCACTCCGCAGACCTGAAGGAATATGTATTATGAATATCATTGAAATGCTTAAGAAAAAGGCTATCCGGAGCGGTGATATCGGCGCCGAGGGTGCAATGGGGCTCTTTGAAGAAGGGGCTGCCCGGCCTTTCCGGGTCATGGCTGCCGCTTCGGAGATCCGCCGGCATTTCAAGGGGGACGAAATCAGCCTCTGCGGGATCATCAACGCCAAGTCGGGCAAGTGTCCGGAAGACTGCAAATTCTGCGCCCGGTCTGCCAGCCATGCCACGGATGTGGAATCCTATCCCCTGAAGAAAGCCGCTGAAATCATTGCTGCGGCTGAAGCTGCCGGCCGCGCCGGTGCAGAAATGTTCGGCGTCGTCACAAGCGGCAAGCGGATCAGGACAAAAAAAGAATGGGCGGAAATCATCAAGGCGATCCGGGGAATCAATGATCTGGGTATGAAGGCCTGCGCCTCTCTGGGCGTGATCGACGAAGAAACGGCCCGGACCTTAAAGGACGCCGGACTTTACCGTTACCATCACAACCTGGAAACCTCCCGCAGTTTTTTCCCGCAGATCTGTACGACCCGTTCCTATGACGAGGACGTAGAAACGATCCGGGTCGCCCGGGTGGCGGGACTCTCCGTCTGCTGCGGCGGGATCATCGGCCTGGGTGAGGGCATCCGGCACCGGATCGAGCTGGCCCTGCTGTTGAATGAATTGGAAGTCGATTCGATTCCCGTCAATATTCTGAATCCCATCAAAGGAACGCCGTTGAGCCGGACGCCACCGCTGCCGCCCATGGAGATTCTCATGACCCTTGCCGTTTTCCGTTTTCTGCTGCCCGACAGGGATATCAAGCTCTGCAGGGGAAATGAGAAGAACCTTCGCCAGTTGATGCCTCTGGTATTGGTGGCCGGCGCCAATTCGCTTATGACGGGCCATTGCCTGACGGTCTCGGGACGGGATGCCGGCCTGGATTTCGAAATGATCAAAGATCTGGGTTTGCAGGCAACGCGCGAACCTGTGCCGGTCTGTTCATGCACGAGGACATGACAGAGTCGTGTCCCCGTAAAAAAAGAGGCGTCGCCGACCGTGAGGGAAAACAGAAAACTGATGAGCATCAGAGATATTTTGCTATATAGCCTCAAGCAGGGCCGGGGTGCATGGGTGTCCGGCCAGTTTCTGAGCGAGCGTCTGTCTATAACGCGATCCGCCGTCTGGAAGCGGATCAGGACGCTCAAGGACGAGGGCTATGAGATCGAAGCGTCGCCCCGGAAAGGATACCGGCTTTGCGGGATTCCCGATCTGCTTCTGATGCAGGAGATCCGGGACGGCTTGACGACGCAGGTATTCGGACAGACCCAGGCACGTTATTTCCTGCAGACGGATTCCACGAATCTGCGGGCCAGGGAAATGGCCGCGCAGGGCGCGCCGGAAGGAACGCTGATCGTGACAGAACAGCAGACGCAGGGGAGGGGCAGGCGGCAGCGGACCTGGTTTTCCCCGCCGCGACAAGGGATTTACGCCTCGCTGATTCTGAGACCTCCCATTGCGCCGACGGAGGCGCCCCGCATGACTCTGCTTGCCGCCGTCGCCGTGGCCGACACATTGCTTGCCCTGACGCCGCTTGCGGCGACGATCAAGTGGCCCAATGACATTCTGGTCCGGGGCAAAAAGATCGCCGGGATTCTCACGGAAATCAGCACAGGCATGGACGCTGTTGATTATATGGTGATCGGCCTGGGGTTGAATGTCAACATCCCGGCCGACGATTTTCCGGAGGAAATCCGCACGCAGGCGACGAGCATTCTGACTGAGACGGGAGCTCCTTTTTTACGGCCGCTGCTGCTGCGCCGCTATCTCGAATCCTTTGAATATTACTACGAAATATTTCATTCACAAGGATTTGATCCGGTGCTGCAACGCTGGCGGGCGTTGACCGACATGCTGGGACGGCGCATCCGGGTCGATATGATCGGCCGGCAGCATGTGGGGGAAGTCGCCGATTTCGACCAGGACGGATTCCTGATCATGCAAGACGACAGCGGCCGGTCTATCCGGATTTTCTCCGGCGATGTCACATTGTTGTAAAAGATTGGAGAGGCGAGAGAGAAAACATGTTCGAGAAAAAGAGATCCCTGCGCGGGATGATTTATGCGTCCATGTTCGGGGCATTGACGGCCGTCGGGGCCTATATCATGATTCCGTTGCCCCCGGTGCCCATCACCCTGCAGACCCTGTTCGTCAATCTGGCTGGCGCCCTGCTGGGCGGCACGCTCGGCGCCCTGAGCCAGATCGTCTACATTCTGCTCGGCGTCATCGGCCTTCCCGTCTTTGCCGGCGGCAAGGCGGGGGCAGGGGTGCTTCTGGGGCCGACCGGAGGCTATCTCATCGGCTTCGTGGTCGAGGCCTATGTGATCGGCAAGCTGACCGCCATTCGCAAGAACCCCGGTTTCATCTGGCTCGTCTGCGCCATGTCCGTTGGCGTTGCCCTGATGTATGTGCTGGGCATCGTTCAGCTGATCATCGTGGCAAAACTGGATTACGACAAGGCGATTGCCGTCGGTTTGCTGCCTCCGCTGCCCGGCGACATCCTGAAAATCATCATCGCCGCCCTGATCACGCTCAAGATCCGTGATCGCATCCGGCCATAGCGGCAGTTATGGTGCGGCGTTTGTGAGGTCGTCATGATCACCATTCAAAATCTATCATACAGCTACAATGGCCAGGACGCATTCGTCCTGAAAAATCTCCATCTGGAAATCCGGGAAGGCGAACATGTGGCCCTGATCGGACCGAACGGCTGCGGCAAGACGACGCTGCTCAGGCATCTGAATGCCCTGTTCACGCCGGACGAAGGATCTGTGCTGGTCGACGGCATGGATACCAGCAATCAAGAAAACCTGAAGGAAATCCGACGCCTTGTAGGCGTCGTCTTTCAGAATCCCGACAATCAGATCGTCGGCATGACCGTGGAGGAGGACGTGGCCTTCGGACCGGAAAATCTCGGTTTCCCCCCCGCGGAAATCCGGCAGCGCGTTGATGAGGTCCTGGTTGCGGTGGGCATGGAAGCCTTTGCCCGGCGCGCCCCGCATACGCTGTCCGGCGGTGAAAAACGGCTGGTTTCTATCGCCGGTGTGCTGGCCATGAGCCCCCGTTACATCGCCTTTGACGAGCCAACGGCCTACCTGGATCCGGTGGGTCGAAAGCGCGTGCTGGAGATGATTCAAAAGCTGCATCATCGTGGGATTGCCATCATCCACATCACCCACGACATGAACGATCTGCTCGACGCCGACCGGCTGCTCGTGATGGATCGAGGCGCCATTGTCATCGACGGGACACCCCGGGATGTTTTCAGCCGCATGGAGACCATGCGGGAATTCGGTCTCCGGCTACCCCAGGTCACCCTCCTGCTGCACCGGTTGAAAGAAAGCGGTTGCGCGCTGAACACGAATATCCTGACGATTGAAGACGCCTGTACGGAAATATTATCCCGTATGAACCATCTGAAAGGCGCCCGGAACGGATCATGATCCATATCGGCCAATATATCGCCGGTGATTCTTTCACCCACCGGCTGGATCCCCGGGTCAAGACGGTTTCGGCCATCATTCTGAGCATCCTGATCTTCCGGGCAACATGGTTTGATGTCTATCTCATTAGTCTGTTTCTCTTGATGGTCATCGGTCTTTCCCGTCTGAAAACCGCGCCGATCTTCGATGCGATCAAACCCCTCACCTTCTTTGCCGGACTGCTCTTTTTATTGCATCTTTTATTCACGGATGGTACAGTACTACTTGCGTTTCCGCCGCTGCATCTGAAGATAACCCATGAGGGGCTTTTTCGGGGGGCGTTCGTAACATGGCAATTTATTACGCTTGTATTGTGCGGCGCCGTCCTGACGATGACGACGCCCCCCTCGGAGATGATCAGCGGTCTCGAGAAACTGCTGCACCCGTTCAAATATCTTGGCATCCCGACGCGGGATATTGCTGTAATGGTTTCGATAGCCCTGCGTTTTGTTCCGACACTGCTGGAGGAGTTCGACCGGATTCGTCTGGCGCAGACGGCCCGGGGTGCGGATGTCAAGACAGGAACGCTGGCGCAAAGGGTCAAGACCGCCTCCTCCATGACCCTGCCGCTCATGGTCAGCGCCCTGCGCCGCGCCGACGAACTCGCAGAGGCGATGGAGTCACGCGGCTACCACAGCGGTCCTCGGACGACCCTGCGTGTGCTTCGGGTCGGCGGCACGGATTATGCCGCCCTATCCTGGCTGGCCATTTTTATCGCCCTTTTGGCGGTATCGAGGGTTTATGTGAGCTAAGCGCATCCGGCCGCTCCTGTGCGGGCAGGCATTGCGTTGCCGATAACGGCCGGATTCCTATTTGCGCGGGAATGGCGATTTCATCATGTTGCAATAGATAGGGAAGCCTCCATTGAAAAAACATCCCTGGAGCTGGGTGGATTCATCGGCCAAACGCCATCTCGCCGAAACAGACATACGGTCGTCTTCCATCCTCTGTATCGACACGGAATATGATTCCTTCCGCTATTTCCACGACAAGCTCTGCCTGATCCAGATCAGAGCCGAGAAACGGTCCTATCTTTTCGATCCCCTCAACGGCGTAGATATTTCCTTCCTGGCCGAACCTTTCGCCGATCCCTCCATCCTGAAGATTCTGCACGCCGGAGACAACGATATCCGTCTGCTGAAACGCGATTACGGATTCGTCTTCAAACATGTTTTCGATACGCATCGGGCTGCTGCGATTCTGGGTTGTCATTACCTGTCGTTGTCGACGCTCATCAGTGAATATCTTGACGTCGATCTGGAAAAGAAGAAGAACGTCCAGCGTTCCGAATGGGATAAACGGCCGCTCAGCGAGGAACAACTCCGGTATGCCGTCCTGGATACAGCCTATCTGAAGCCTCTTTATACAAAGTTGGCAGCGCAGATTCAAGCCGGGGGACTGGAAAAGGAGGCGGCCCGTGCCTTTGAAGACATTACCGCCGCCACCTGGCATGGAAAGGCTTTCGATACTACGGGACATAAGCGGATCAAGGCCTATCATCTGCTAACGGCTGCTCAAAAAAAACGTCTGCGCGGCCTTTTCCACTGGCGTTTTCAGAAAGCGCGTGAGCTGAATCGGGCCATTTTCATGGTTCTATCCGAACAGGATCTGATCAACCTGTCCAGAGTGGAAACCCTGACCACGGCCGGCATCAAGGCCGAATGCGGCTTCTCCGCAGAGAGGATTGCCCGCTTCGGTAAAGAAGTTCTTCAGATTCTGAAACAGCAGGACGGTACGCGATAGCGCCGTCCGCCCTGCAGGCCATCACATGAGATTAAAGATTCTTTACGGCTCACGCCTGAGGCATCCTGCTCCTTTAAAGATAGAAAAAATGTAATAGGCATGAAAAGCAAAACGTCTATTTATCGATTGCAGGCGGAAGGGCCTTATGTTTAAATACTTGTTTTTCAATGGTTCACTTTTGTTCATTTCTTCTCGTAATGATCACCGCACCCCGCATCCTTTGATCATTATACCATTGATGCGAGAAAGGTTGTGACATTCGGACTGTCTCCCGTATGGAGGGATGAACTGAACGCCTGATAGCAGATTGATCAACGAAAGCAAAAGAAACGATGCCTCTCACCGAATTCACAAAGAAACTCATCGAAACCAGGCTCTTCGAATACTGTGAACGCAGAATCCCCATTCATGCCCGCGACCAGGTCAAGCTCATCTATAAAATCACAGGGAATAATGTGACCCTCATTGAAACCAGGCCTTATTACATGAATCCTTCTGTATGGACGGAGACTCCCATAGCCCAATTCCGATTTAATCATGAAACTAAAAAATGGACTCTGTACTGGATGGATCGGAACTCAAGATGGCATCTTGATGAACTCGTAAAACCGAGCATTCACTTTGAGGACATACTGAAGGAACTTGATCGTGACGCCACTGGAATATTCTGGGGCTGAGGCTGGATTGTGCAGGAAGAATGATTGTTCTGCCCGGAGATTCAAGATGAAAAAAATATTGACGGTCGGCTTTGCTCTCATTGTTTTATTCATATTATTGCTCGCTGGAACTTATTTCCTGTTTCCGAAAACGTTGTTCAAACTGGCGGTGAAAGCTCAAAGACAATCTGCCGGTCTGGTCAAGAAGCAAATCCAGGTGGATGATCACAAAATTGTGTATCTGGAAGGGGGAAAAGGGCAAACGGTATTGCTGCTTCATGGTTTTGGTGCAAACAAGGATAGCTGGACACAATTTGCAAAATACCTGACAGGCGACTATCATGTAATAATCCCGGATATTCCTGGTTTTGGCGAAAGCTCTCAAATACGAAAAGCAAATTATGATGTGGAAAACCAGATGAAACGCATCGACCGGTTTGCGGAGGTAATGAAACTCGAAAGATTCCATCTGGCAGGAAATTCCATGGGGGGGATGTATGCCGCATTGTATGGCGCAAAATATCCCCATAAGGTTTCTACCCTGGCGCTGTTAGCGCCGGGTGGCGTCAAATCTCCAAAAATGAGTGAGATAGCTATACTGATACAGAAGGGGACAAACCCTTTACTGGCAAGCAGTCCCGAAGATTTTGATAAACTGATAAAATTATGTTTTGTTAAGCCTCCATTCATACCTTCCCAGTTTAAAAAAGTTTTGGCCGCAGATGCTGTCGCGCACAGTGATTTTAACAAAAAAATATTGGACGATATGAAATGGAATCACACGGAAGAGATGCCGTCTCCAATGGAAACCTTTCTGGAACCTTATTTGCCTCAAATCCAGGCGCCGGTTTTGATTGTCTGGGGCGATACCGACAAGCTTCTGGATGTGGGAGGCGTTGCGGTTTTGGAAAAGAATTTGAAAAATTATAAAACCGTCATCATGAAAGATACGGGACATCTCCCCATGATGGAAAACCCGAAGGATACGGCATTATACTACGTTAGCTATCTGAAGGGGAACACACCATAAACGCGCTGATTGGACAAAATCCTGAGACTCATCCGGACATATGCCCTAGACTTCAACGGAAAACTGTGTTGTTGGAACTTGCCGGAATTTGCTTTCACAGACCTCTTCAGTTTTGAGATGATTGATTGAAGATGGAGCTTGTATACAGAGGAGAAGACACATCAAATATTTTTCATTATTCAGGATTAGATTTTTTGTGGAAAATCGTCGAAGTGGACATCTTTTGCGGAACCAGAAGAAAAAGAGTAGATAGACAAACAATAGAACGATTTTTTAACCTTGCTAAGATCATGTTCTAAAGGAGGAATTTTATGGTTACCAATCAGTTGAAACTATACGTAGTTCCTCTCATCGTTGCAATCTTCCTGCTGGCAGGATCGTATTCTGAGGGGCAGGATTTCTCCAGTGTGCAGGTCGAGGCGATAAAAGTGTCCGGTAACGTATATATGCTCACTGGTGCGGGAGGAAACATCGGCATCTCGGCAGGGAAAGATGGTGTATTTATGATCGATGCTTCTTATGCTCCTCTGGTAGAAAAAATCAAGGCTGCAATCGGAACATTCAGCGCTAAGCCAATCAGATTTGTTGTAACCACACACTGGCACCAGGATCATGCCAGTGGCAATGAAAATCTTGCCAGAGAAGGAGTGATTGTGGTGGCTCATGAAAATGTCCGTAAACGGCTTGGATCAGAACAGTTCGTGGAGTTTTTTAATAGAAAGATACCCCCCATGCCTGAATCGGCATTGCCCATAATTACATTCAGCCGGGACATTTCCTTTCACCTGAATGAAGACGACATCTTGATTTTTCATGTTGTACCGTCCCACACCGACGGAGATGCCATCGTTCACTTCAAACGATTCGGCGTCATTCAAACGGGTGATCTCTATTTCAACGGCCTATACCCTTTTATCGACCTTTCAGCGGGAGGTTCGGTGGATGGCGTAATTACGGCTATTAAGCAAGTCATTGATCTTTGTGACAGCAATACAAAGGTAATTCCTGGACATGGACCCCTGTCTGACAAGGCAGGATTGGAAGCATATCTTAAGATGCTTGTGGTGATAAGAAACAAAATTGCCGGTGAGATCAAGGCAGGAAAAACTCTGGACGATGTGATTGCTTCCAAACCTACTCGTGACTTTGATCCAATTTGGGGAAAGGGTTTTTTGAAGCCGGAGCAGTTTGTAAAAATTGTATATGGCAGTCTTTTGATGAAAAAATGAGAATACTGGAAACGATAGGGCAAGGCAAAAAGGCTTGAACACGATTCTGTGTGTTGATCGGGAATTTAAAAAAGAACCTTCAGGAGATTGTGCCACTTCAGGATCTGTATGACGTCGCAACGGGACTTCATACAGATATTTTTCATAGCCCGATCATCTTTTTATGAATGTAGGAAAATAAAAACATGGTTGTAAGCGGGATGGCCAGCCCGACTAATGATCCCCAGAACAGACTCCCGCTCGGATCAAAACCATAGGGCTTGGTGAAATAGAGGATGAAATTGATGCCGATGCCCATAAAAAAATAAATATTATACCATTTGCGCCTGCTTTTATCCCAGTATTCCAGCCGGATGTTTCTATCTTCTTCTCTCATGAAGGGACCTCCAAAGATGAGTTTTCTGCCGGTATTCAAGCGGTTCGCACGATACATAATACGTATCGTCCTGTCAATCTGTTTTGCATATGAGAATGGTCTGGAGAGATGCCACAGGAGAGGTTATTGATGAGGGATTGCTGACTCATAATTCGATGTCGCCAACCATCAAAAGTGCGATTCGAGGATTCTCTGATCGGAAAATTCCTTCAATTTCAGATAATCGGCTGTAACATCCGTCAGTGCGGCCCCGGGGATGAGGCCGATGAGTTCGGTTTCCAGAATATCGGTGTTGCGGCGATCGGCCTCTTCCCGGACACGGTCGAATACGGTGCGCGGCGACGTGACCCGGTAGTCTGTGAGATTCATGGATACCTGGGCCAGATGACGGCTTTCCAACCAAATTCCGATCGCCTTGACATGGGAAAGGCCGCCGCTGGACTGGCGGATCCTTCTGGCGATGTCCTGTGCGAGCGGCAGGTTGTCGGATTTGAGGTTGATATTGAAGGCGATCAACGGAATTCTCGCTCCGACAGCAGTGGCCCCCGCGCGCGCATTGAAAAGGCCGGGCCCGGCGTCAGGGTGCCACACGGGGTCCTTCAAGCGCTTCTTCAATGCCTCGTATCCGCCTTTTCGGATCTGTGAGAGCTCTCTTCTCGAGGGGGCCAGCGCCGCTTCTGCATAGAAATAAACCGGGACCTGAAATTGCTCCGAAAATTCACGCCCGAAATCATGGGCAATTCGGACGGCATCGGACATATCCGCATTGCCCAGCGGAACAAAGGGGACCACATCGACGGCGCCAATCCGGGGATGGGCGCCGGTATGTTTACGCATGTCAATTATTTCGAGAGCCTTCCGGCAAGCTGCGAGACAGGCATCTTTGACGGCGTCGGGAGTGCCGATGAATGTCAAGACGCTGCGATGATGATCCTTGTCCATGGAAAAGTCGAGGAGCTTGATCCCCTTGACAGCAGCAGCGGAATCCATGAGGGCTTGCCCCTTTTTTCTGTCTCTGCCCTCGCTGAAATTAGGCACACATTCAAGGAGGATCATCTATTTGCCGCCCTTGTAGAGGTAACGCTCGAGCAATTTATGAAAGGGGGTCCAGCTCGTTTCGTCTTCCGGCGCATCATCGACAAAGGTCCGAAAGGCGTTGACTTTCGCATCCAGGTCGTCGATATGATGGACGATCAGGGCTTCCAGGGTTTTCGGGCGTTTGGGCGAGCCGAATTCGAGCATGCCATGATGGCTGAGCATAAGATGGCGCAGTTCCATGGCCAGCTTCTTCGGAAAATCATCGATCATGGCCATCTTTGCATTGAGCATTTCCACCCCTATCACAATGTGCCCGATCATCCGGCCCTCATCACTGTATTGTACGAGCCGGTCATAGTCAAATTCATAAATTTTCCCAATGTCATGAAGCAGGCCGCCGGTCAGCAGCAGATCGCGATTGACGTCTTGATAGTGTTGCATCGTCATATCAATCAGCTTCGTTACGGAAAGTGTATGCTCGAGGAGTCCCCCCAGATAGACGTGGTGGAATCCTTTTGCGGCCGGCGCTTTCTTGAAGAGCGCCTTAATCTTTTCATCATCAAAAAAGGAGTGCAAGAGGTCCTTCAGGCAAGGCGTCCGGATCTTATCGATATAGGCCATCAGTTCGGCAAACATTTCATCGGCAGCCTTTTTTGCCGTCGGAAAATAGTCGGCCAGGTCGATCTGGTCATCCGTCAGTTTTCTCAATTCCAGCACCGACATCTGCAGATTGTTCTTATAGTTCAGGGCCCGCCCGCAGACCTGGACAATATCACCCTTCTTGAACTGGCCGTCCCATTCGCTGGCATTGTCCCAGACCTTTCCGTCGATTTCCCCGGTTTTGTCCTTCAGACGCAGATTGAGATAGGGAGCCCCCTTTTGTGAATAGGCCAGGTTCTTTTCCGCGACCAGAAAAGCGCTGGTTATTTTTTCACCTGCCTTCAGATTTTCGATATAAACTGTTTTCTTGTTCACAGACCGACCCGCCTTTCATGGGTATAGACTTGCATGGATTTGCCCCGGATTGCGCCGATGAGTGTGATGCCGGCGTTGCCGGCCAATTGTATGGCTCGGGTTGTCGGCGCCGCCAGCGAGACCACGACCGATATCCCCAGATTCCAGGCCTTATAGACGATTTCCATCGAAATCCGGCCCGTTCTCAGAACGGCCTTATCGGAGCAGTCCCAGTGATTCAACAGCGCATGGCCGGCCAGCATATCAAGGGCATTGTGCCTCCCGATATCTTCCCGCACCACGAGAATTTCTTTTCCGTCCGTAAGCGCGGCGCCGTGGGTTCCCCGCGTGATAGCGTGCAGGCGGCAGCGTTCGATGAACTCGTCCATCAGCTGCAGAACCTGTTCCGGCGACAGAATCAGGGCGTCCTGTCTGATCGGAGCGGAAAGGTGATGATGACTTTCCCCGAGACGGGTGCGGGCGCCGCTTGAGGCGATGCTGCCTCTGAAAGAATTGTCCGTTGGATCCGGCGTCGTGGCGGCAGCGGTGAGCAATTGGACTGTGCCTGCTTCCGGATCAATCCGGACATCCTGGATGTCCGAGCTGTCTTTGATGAATCCTTCGGATTTCAGATATCCCAGGGCCAACTCGTCCACGTGCAGCCCCGTGCAGGCGATTGTGGCCAGATGCCGTCCATTGAAAAAGATCTGCAGGGGCATCTCCTGAATAATATCGGCATCCGTTTTGGAGAAAGCCCGGCCATCGAATGCGTAAACCGGAAAGGGCGTGATGCCTTTTTCTGCAGGCGTCATATCAGTTTCCCTTTTCTCTTAAAATGCGGTATTCCCCGGACCGGACCGTGAGTTTGGTCATGTCAAAATACTCCAGCAGCGGGATGATGTACTTTCGGGAGAGCCCCGTTAATGCTTTGAAGCTGACCGGGGTTGCTTTCCCGTCTTTCGTCAGCAGGTCTTTGTAGTCTTCGCGTAATCTGGCCAGAGTGGCCGAATCGAAATACATATCCTCGTTGACCTTTATCAGGGAGCCATCCTTGAACATGACGTTCAGGACACTGCCTACGCGGGATTTTTGCGCGGCGAACACTTCCAGGACTTCCTTGAGTGACGGCGGTGTGAGGCCGGCATTGCGATACAGGTCGGAGATGGACTGCCGCAGACCTTCGAGCTCGCCCTGAAGATTGACCCGGTGGTCCGGCAGCCGCAGGCTTTCCCGGTCGATGACGATCCTGCCGTCTCTTTCCAAGTCCCGCATAACGGCATTGAATAGTCTGGGGCTGACGAACGATCCGACCTTTGTCCGCAGCTCCTCCCTTGACATGCCTTCCTGGAGCGGAAATCTTTCATGGAAGGCACGGATATCGGACATTAATTTTTCCTGCATGTCCAGGTAAATCCGAAACGATATGACCCTTGTCTCCTCTCGGTCCAGGAGAATCGCCCGCTTGAGCGAGAAGAGGGTCTCCAGCCTTTTCTTCACCTGGCTTTGCGGTAGCCCGGTCCGGATCACCATTTCCCGGAGATCGATTCCCGAGAAAGAGGATCGGTCAATGATGGTTGCGACTCGTTCCAGATCGTCGCCATGCTGCAGGCATTCAAGTTCCCGGATGGTCCGCTCTGAATATCTCTTGTGCTTTGGCGAGAGGGGATCCAGGATCATGCCGCCGCCAATCGTTGTAACGGGAGAATAGCTGCGAATGACAAAACAATCCCCCGCCATAACCACGGCAGGGAAAGCCAGAAAAAGCTGGGCAAAGGCCTTGTCCCCCGGTGTGACGACGTCACGATCCGGAAAGGTGACCCGGGCCATGACTTCGCTGGCGCCGGCATGAAAACGAACAAGCGCTCTGTTTTTGAGTCTTTTTTCGTTTGTCTGCAGGTAGTCGAAATACACATCCAGACGCCTTGTCGTTTCCAGTGTGCCGGGCCGGGTGATGACATCGCCCCTTGAGATTGCGTTCGTACCGATGGCTTGAAGATTGATGGCCGTTCGCTGTCCCGATTCCGCCAGATTGACGCTTTGGTTGTGGACCTGCATGCCCCGGATGCGTGAGGTGATCCGATGAGGCAATACAGCCACGTCCTCTCCGGTCCGAATGTGCCCGGAAACCAGCGTACCGGTGACCACCGTCCCAAAACCCTTCATGCTGAAGACCCGGTCGACGGGCAGCCTGAACAGGCCGGCATCGCTCTTTTCTTCAATTCCGGAAGCGGCTTGATCCAGTGAAATCAGCAGATCCGGCAGGCCCTCGCCGGTTAAAGCGGAAACGGGAATAATCGGTGACGCTTCGAGGAACGTGCCTTTCAGGAATGCCCGGATGTCGTCTGTAACCAGGGCCCGCCAGTCCTCATCCACGAGGTCCACCTTAGTCAGCGCAACAAGACCTTTCTTCAGGCCAAGGAGCGAACAGATATGAAGATGCTCTTTCGTCTGGGGCATCACGCCCTCGTCTGCGGCGATGACCACAATCACGAGATCAATCCCGGCGGCGCCGGATACCATGTTTTTGATGAAACGTTCGTGACCCGGCACATCCACCACACCGACGATCTGACCGCCGGGCAGGGTCAGAAATGCGAACCCAAGTTCAATCGAGATTCCACGCTCTTTTTCCTCCTTGAGCCTGTCTGTATCGACGCCCGTGAGGGCTTTGATCAGCGCAGTCTTGCCATGGTCAACATGACCTGCGGTTCCCAGGACGATGTGCTTCATGTCTGTTCAATAACAAAGTCCTATCTATTTGACAACCGCTAAAAATATATTGTATATTTTATCAGTCTTTCTTTACGGGAATACGGAATGAGGATACTGGGTCTCGACTACGGAACGAAAAGAATCGGTATCGCCCTCTGTGATGAACTGGGGTTGACCGGTCAAGGACTGACGACGATCGTGTGGAAAAATCGGAATCAGGTTCTGAACGCCTTGGAAGTTCTGGTCAGAAACCATGGCGTGGAAAAAATCGTCATCGGCTATCCCCTCCGCCTGGATGGAACGGAAGGCATTCAATGCGAGAAAGTCAACCGCTTCGCCCGGTTGCTTGAGGCCCGGTTCTCCCTTCCCGTAATCAAATGGGACGAGACTCTGTCCACCAAGACTGCGGAGGATATTCTCATTCAATCCCGGATGCGCCGGGAGAAGCGAAAGAAAATCGTCGATAAACTGGCTGCAGGGATCATCCTACAAGACTACCTGAACTCCCTCCATCCGTCGAATCATGACGCCTGAACCGGAACCATTCATGAAAGTGATTCTATCTCTGAATCAAAGAGCGAAGAAATGGATTGTCCTGGGCGTCGTATTGCTCCTCATAGGGTGTGTGTTTCTATTTGGCTATGCAAGAAGGCCCAGCGATAGCCAGGCCGTTGTCGCGACGGTATATATTCCCAAGGGGACGGGTTTCTTCGAAATCGTGAATATTCTTGATCAGGCAGGCATGGTCAAGAATAAACGGTTTTTTATCATTTTAGCCCTGCTTAAGGGGGTCTCCAGCTCGATCAAGTATGGGGAATATGAACTGGCGACCAGCATGTCACCTTGGGAGATCACCGACAAGCTGGCCAAGGGCCATATCAAGATCCGTCGGGTACCCATCCCCGAAGATTATACGCTCAAACAGATTGCCGACCGGCTGGTTGCAGAGAATCTCGTCAGTGAAGAAAACTTTATCAGCGTGACCACGAATCCTGTCTTCCTGGAATCGCTGAAGATTGATGCTGCCAGCGCTGAGGGATACCTGTATCCGGATACTTATGAATTTTATCGGGGTATGAAGGTTCAGGAGATAGTCAGAGTCATGGTGAACCGGTTCCGGGAAAAAGTCACACCGCAGATGGTCGTGAGGGCGAATGAACTGGGACTGACCACCACCGAATTAGTCACACTGGCGTCCCTGATCGGCAAAGAGACAGGCCATGAGGAAGAAAAGGCCCAGATATCCGCCGTATTTCACAACAGACTGAAAAAGGGCATGCGGCTGCAAAGCGATCCGACGGCGATTTACAGCCTCACGGAATATCGAAACATCGTGAGAAGAAAGCACCTGGACAACGATACGCCTTACAATACTTACAAGATTCGGGGATTGCCGCCCGGCCCCATCGCGAATCCGGGTATCGACTCCCTTCAGGCAGCCCTGTATCCTGCGCCCGTCAATTATCTTTATTTTGTCTCGAAGAATGACGGGACGCACATATTTTCCTCCAACCTGGCCGCGCATGCACGGGCCGTCTTAAAATATCAAATTAAAAGGAAAAAAGAGTAATTTTTTGCTTGACAAACCGAATCCCCTTCATTATGGTGACCACAAGTGGAGTAAAGTGGATGATTGTGGAGGGGAATCCGGTGTCTGTTTTCAGGGGCCAGTATTATCACGCCATCGATGACAAGGGAAGAATCATTTTCCCGGCCCGGCTCCGTGAAGTCATGGCCGAGAAATATGACAACCGTCTGGTCATTACAAACTGGGACAATTATCTGATGGTTTTTCCCTACGACGAGTGGCGGATTATAGAAGAAAAGGTCAGCCACCAGTCCATTTTGAGAAAGCAAGTGCGGGCCTTTCAGCGTTTCTTTATGTCCGGTGCTGTGGACTGTTCGCTGGACAGCCAGGGGCGTGTTCTCATTCCTCCGAATCTTAGAGAATTCGCCGCGCTTGAAAAAGACATTGTGCTGGCCGGAATGATCAAAGTGATCGAGATCTGGAGTCGGGAGCGTTTTGACGCGGAAATGAAAAAAACAGAGAGTGACCTGGATGCCTTCAGTGACTATATGGCAGATATGGGCATTTAGCGACGGACAATGAGATGTCCTTCTTTCATGAACCGGTCCTGTGCAGAGAAGTTCTTGCATCTCTGGGATGCAGGCCCGGCGGCATTTATGTGGACGGTACATTGGGCGGGGGTGGACACGCCCTGGCGATCCTCGAACAGACGGCCCCGGACGGTTTGTTGATCGGCATCGACCGGGATAGCGACGCCCTGCGTGCTTCGGAGAATAAATTGCAATCCTTTGGCCGGCGAAAAATACTGGTCAAAGGAAATTTCGCGGAGATTGGTCAACTCCTAACCAACCTGAATATCGAGAAAGTTGATGGCATTCTCCTGGATTTGGGGGTTTCGTCTCATCAACTCGATGCGGGAGACAGGGGCTTCAGCTTTTCTTCGGATGCCCCCCTCGATATGCGCATGGATCAGGATAGTCGCTACTGTGCCTATGATCTCGTCAACCTGTCTTCGGAGAATGAATTAAGGAAAATCATCAAAGCGTATGGCGAGGAACCCATGGCAGGAAGAATTACAGGGGCCATCCTGACAAAACGGGCGGCGGTTCCGATCCGCACGACAAGGGAGCTTGCCGACGTCATCTACCATGCTGTTCCCGCTACGTACCGTCAGAGAAGAATCCACCCGGCGACCCGTACCTTTCAGGCCATCCGCATTGCCGTCAACAATGAACTTTCCAATCTTCGCACGGCTATCTTTAACGGTGCAGAAATGCTTAAGCGGGGCGGGCGGTTTTCCATCATTTCTTTTCATTCCCTGGAAGATCGCATCGTCAAGCAAGCCTTTCGTGCTGCTCAAAAGGGATGTGCCTGTCCTCCGGATCTGCCAATTTGCAACTGTAAAGGGGAGCCCAAACTGAAGGTAATCACAAAACGGCCAGTGTATCCCGGTACGGATGAAGTGCATTCAAATCCGAGGGCCAGAAGTGCCAGGCTCAGGACGGCAGAGAGGCAATGACAAATGGCCGCGAATCATATCATATCTGTTCAGGGAGCAGGGCAGGAGGAAAAGACGGCGCCGCAATTGAAATATTCCGTTTTTCTCTTTGTGGCGTTTGTATTGATGGCAGTGGCCATAACCTATGTATGGTCCCATGTTCAGATGACAAAACTGGAATATCAGGTTGCCGAAGAAATGACGCGAAAAGAACAGATGCTGGAAGAGCAACGAAAACTGAAACTCGAGTATGCCACGCTCAAATCGCCCCAACGCATCGAGGCGATCGCAAAAGGGTCACTTAATTTATCCTATCCTGAAGGAGATCAGGTCATTATTATCAAGGATGCAGGGGCCGTAAAATGACCGTTGAAGAAAAAAAATGGCTGCGTGTCAGAATTGCTACGCTGCTGAGCCTGTTCCTGGTTCTCTTTATCGCCCTTATTACACGCGCTTATCAGATACAGGTTCTGAATGGACAAAGTCTCAAGGCCCGGGCGGACAGGCAGCACACCGCCAATTTGCGGGTCGAATCGGAAAGAGGAATAATTTTTGATCGCAACGGAGAAAAACTGGCTGTCAGTGTCATGTCCGACTCCGTCTGTGCGGATCCTTCGAAAATTGAGGACATCAGGGGAGCTTCGGTGAAACTGGCCGCCGTTCTAAACATCGACGGGAAGACTCTTTTGAAAAAAATGTCCGGGGCAAAGAATTTCTGCTGGCTGGCGCGTCGAATTACACCGGACCAGACCGCGCTGGTAGAAAAGCTGGATCTGGACGGCATCTTTATCATCAAAGAACCGAAACGTTTTTATCCCAACGGGGAATTGGCCGGGCATCTGATCGGTTTTGTCGGGATGGATGCCTCTGGATTGGAGGGACTTGAATTCAAATTTGACGAGCATCTGAAGGGGGCTCCGGAGCAGCTGAGATGGACGCGGGACGCCAAGGGAAAACGGCTTTATCCCCGGATTGATTCTGCGACGGCCAAACGAAAGGAAAGTACAAATCTGATCCTCACGATTGACAGCCGGATCCAGTATCTGGTCGAATCCCAATTGAAAGCAGCCGTTCAAAGCAAGGGTGCCAAAGGCGGCATGGCGGTGGTCATGGATCCCAAGACGGGCGAAATCCTGGCGATGGCCAACGAAAAGGGGTTTGATCCCAATAACTTTTCAAAAATCGGTGCCGTGGAAGGGAAGAACAGAGTTATTACGGACTGTTTCGATCCCGGTTCTACCTTCAAGCCTTTTCTTGCGGCAGCGGCTCTGGAAGAGGGCGTGTACAAGGAAAAGGATCAAATTTTTTGTGAAAATGGGAACTATGCAGTAGCCGATCGTGTGATCCGTGAAGCTCAGCGGAAAAAGCACGGCTATCTGAGCTTTGCCGATATCATCAAATATTCAAGCAACATCGGCTCCGTAAAGATTTCCGAACGTCTTGGAAAGGAGAAATTTTATAATTATATTAATCGTTTCGGTTTTGGACAGAAATCGGGTATCGATCTTCCTGGGGAAACTGCCGGCCTGCTCCGGCCGGTCCAGAACTGGACGCGGGTAGATGCCTCCACGGTTGCCTTCGGTCAGGGTGTGTCCGTCACAGCCATCCAACTCATATCAGCCCTCTCGGCCATTGCCAACCAGGGCGTGCTGATGAAGCCTTACATTGTGAGAGGTCTTGTGGACAAGCGGGGTCAAGTCATAAAAAAATATGACCCGACGCCGGTGCGGCAAGTGATCTCGCCGCAGACGGCCAGGCGTATGATTACGCTGATGACCAGGGTTGTCGGTGATCCGGACGGGACGGGGAAAAATGCCCGCATCGAGAATGTGAATGTAGCCGGCAAAACGGGAACTTCGCAGAAATTCGACTTTGCCCGTCGCGCCTATTCTTCAGAGCGTGTTCGTACATCTTTCATGGGATTTTTCCCGGCGGAAGATCCACAGGTGGCGATTCTCGTCGTTCTTGACGAGCCTCAGCGGGACAAGTGGGGCGGCGTTGCCTCTGCACCGGTTTTCAAAAATATCGCCGAACAGATTCTTACATGCTTCAAAACACATATCCGGGAAAATCCCGTGTATGAAGAGGATAATATTAACCGGGATACAAAAATCAGGCAAGTTGCTGCAGTGCCGGTCATGGACCTCCGGAAAAACGAACAGAATCAATTCGATGAAAGCATGATGCCGGATTTCCGGGGACTGACGATTCGTCAAGCTCTCCGGAAGGCTAAAGAACTGGGGATTGAACTGCAGATCGTCGGCAACGGCTGGGGGGTCAATCAGGCGCCTGCGCCCGGCGTCACGATCGGTGAGCCTCGGTATTGCACGGTATCATTCAGTGCCGGCCAATAGGAGGATGAATGGATCTGGCGATGCTCATGGAAGACATTCCCGTTCAGCGTTGGGTAGGCGCCCGGTCGGGCCATATCGTATCCGTTTGCTATGATTCCAGAGCATGTCTGCCGGGCAGTCTTTTTGTGGCGGTTCCCGGCTTGCTGGCGGATGGACACGCCTACATCCCCGACGCGATCCGAAACGGCGCCCGCGTGATCGTTCATGAACGGCCATTGCCCACGACGCCGGATGCCCAGTGGATTCAAGTTGCTGACAGTCGCCGCGTTCTCGGAAAGCTGGGGCGCAACTTCTATCGGCATCCGTCTTCCAGGCTTTGCCTGGTGGGGGTTGTCGGCACCAATGGAAAAACCACAGTGACCTATTTGCTGGAATCCATTCTCATGGCTGCGGGTTTTAGTGTCGGTGTTGTGGGAACCGTGAATTATCGGTTCAAACAAAAGGTTTTGGCACCGCCCCATACCACCCCGGAATCACTGGAGATGCAGAGAGTCTTGCGAGAGATGGCAGACGATGGCGTCAGCCATGTCGTGGCGGAAATATCCTCTCACGCTGTGGACTTGCGGCGGGTTGACGATTGCGATTTTGACCTCGGCGTCTTTACCAATCTGTCTCAGGACCATCTAGATTACCATAAGACCATGGAAAATTACTTTGCAGCAAAAAAAAGATTTTTTCAGGAGGTCCTTCCTGCAAGTAGAAAAAATGTTTCATGCCGGATGGTGGTGAATGCGGATGATCCCTGGGGACAACGGTTATTACGAGAGGTACGTTTGCCGCACCTGAGCTTCGGCATCGACGCGTCCTGCGATCTTTCAGTCCGAAAGGTTCGTCTGGCCATCCAGGGAACTCAGGCGGAGATCGGCTCGGCAGGGCGCCGGTTTAAAATTGCGTCGCCCCTGATCGGCAGATACAACCTCTATAATATTCTGGCGGCCACCGCCGCGGCCTTGTCGCTTGGCATTTCCACGGACAAGATCCGCGCGGGGATTGAACATGTCGGCCAGATACCGGGAAGGATGGAAAAGGTCAGCAGTCCGGATCAGCCGGCTGTCTTTGTGGACTACGCCCACACAGACGATGCCCTTCGACGCGTCCTGCAGAATTTAGCGATATTCAAACAGGGGCGCCTCATTACATTGTTCGGTTGCGGGGGAGACCGGGATCGCGGGAAAAGACCCTTGATGGCGCAAGCCGCTGCTGAACTCAGTGATCTGGTTATCATCACTTCGGATAATCCGCGCACGGAGGACCCTCTGGAAATTATCCGCCAGGTAGAGTCCGGATTTCCAGGCACAACGATGATGAAAGTTCCTCCTGAAGGACTCAAGGCAGGGGATTGTGGCCGATGCTATACCGTCATTCCGGATCGGGGCGCGGCGATTGATGCAGCTATTGCCTGTGCCGGCTCTCGCGATCTTGTCGTGATTGCCGGGAAAGGACATGAGGATTATCAGATTCTGGGCAATCGGCGGATTCCTTTTGATGACCGGCGCCATGCGCAAGCCGCTCTTGAAAAACGATTCAAGCAGAGGAACCCTTGAGAGATAAGGCATCTACCGTCATGACAATCGGTGAGGCGTTGACGGCAACCGGTGGCTGTCTGATCCGGGGGGGGAGCGATACGCTCTTTTATGGCGTTTCCACCGACTCCCGGACGCTGCGGAAGGGGAACCTCTTCATCTGTTTGCGCGGGGAAAACTTCGACGGTCATCGTTTCCTGGCCGCAGCCGCCACTGCGGGGGCTGCCGGTTTTGTTGTTCAGAAGGATGCCGGAGAAGACTTGTATGAAGCGCAGGAAAAACGGCCCGTCATTATAGTGGAGAATACACTGCAGGCCCTGGGGGAGATTGCCCGATTCTGGCGAAGAAAGTTGAATGTGCAGGTGATAGCCATCACGGGGAGTTCCGGAAAGACCACCACCAAGGAAATGGCGGCACAGATGATGGGTCTTACAAAAAGGGTCCTGAAGACAGAAGGGAATTTAAACAACCAGATCGGCTTGCCGCTGACCCTGTTAAGGCTTACCCCTCAGCATGATGTCGCCGTGGTGGAGATGGGCACCAATATGCCCGGGGAAATCGGCTGCCTGACCCGCATTGCCGAGCCCGATATAGGACTCATTACGAATATCGGTGCCGCCCATCTGGAAAAATTGACGTCTCTGGCCGGTATCCGCGAGGAAAAAGGAGCCCTTTTTGAGAACATGAACCGGGATGGAATTGCCGTGATCAACCGCGATGACAAGTTCCTGGAGTTTCTGGGCCGCCGGTGGCAGGGGAGGCAGATCTCGTTCGGATGGAAGCACGGGGCGGACGTTTCGGCCCGGGAGGTCCGGAAAGCGGGGCCGGTTGGCATCACGTTTCGACTCAGAATGGGACAGGCGGATCGGCCTGTCCAAATGCAGGTCAGTGGCGGGCACAATCTTTACAATGCCCTGGCGGCGGCGGCGGTATCTCTTGCTTATGGCGCCGATCCGGAGAGCATTTGTCAGGGACTGGAATCTTTCCGGGGAGTATCCGGACGTTTTGAAATCCAGGCGCTGCAAAATGGCGCCCATGTGATCGATGATTCCTATAACGCCAATCCCGTTTCGGTGCGCGAGGCCCTGAAAAGCTTGAAGGAACTGCGAGGCAGGGCGGACAGTGCGGTCATTCTGGGGGACATGCTGGAGTTGGGAAGCAAGGCTGGAGTGTGGCATCGGAAAATGGGACGTCAGGTGGCCGAAACCGGGGTCAAAACCCTTTTTGTCATGGGAGACTATAGTCAAGACACAGCGGCCGGCGCCATGGAAAAAGGGATGGCGGCAGCCAGAATCTTTTTTTGTGAAAGTCCCGAGCAGGTGCGGATTCAACTTGCGTCTTTGTTGAAAACAGGAGACTGGGTGCTCGTCAAGGGATCCAGAAAAATGAAGATGGATCGCATTGTCCGGATGATTACCGAAACATTTGGCATACAGGAGCGGGTGGTGGCATGATCTATCATCTTTTATATCCGCTGCATACGACATTCTCCTCCTTCAATGTCTTTCGTTATATTACCTTCCGGACAATCTATGCCGCCATTACCGCCCTCGTGATCTGTTTTATCCTGGGACCATGGCTGATCCGCAAGCTTCAGTCACTGAGGATCGGTCAGCCGATCCGGGAGGATGGACCCGATTCGCATCTTTCAAAAGAGGGAACCCCGACCATGGGGGGGCTTCTGATTATCTTTGCCGCGATCATTTCCACGTTCCTCTGGTCCAACCTGACGATCGATTATGTCTGGATGGTCATGATGGTCACGGTCGGTTTCGGCCTGATCGGTTTCATGGATGATTACCGGAAACTGGCCCATAAAAACAGCAAGGGTGTTTCGGGGAAAGTCAGGTTGATGCTGGAAGTGATCATAGCCCTCTTTATCAGTATCATTCTGTACTGCAAGACCGGTTTCAGCTCCAATATAACGATTCCGTTCTTCAAGACCGTCCTGCCGGATCTCGGCTGGGGCTACGTGCTGCTTTCGACCTTTATTGTCGTCGGGGCGGCCAATGCCGTAAATCTGACGGATGGGCTCGACGGCCTTGCCATCGGTCCGGCGATCACCTGTTTCATGACGTATCTGCTGTTTGCTTATTTTACCGGCAATATAAGAATATCGGGCTATCTGCAAATTCCTTATGTAGCCGGGACGGGGGAACTGACCATCTTCTGCGGCGCCATGGTGGGCGCCGGGATCGGTTTCCTCTGGTATAACGCCTATCCCGCTCAGGTATTTATGGGAGATACAGGGTCCCTCTCCCTCGGCGCCGCTTTGGGCACACTGGCTATAATGACCAAACAGGAGATCCTCCTGGCCATCGTGGGTGGTATCTTCGTTCTGGAAACGGTTTCAGTCATCTTTCAGGTCGGCTGGTTTAAAATCTCTCATGGAAAACGAATTTTCCGTATGGCGCCGATTCACCATCATTTTGAACTCAAGGGATGGGCGGAGCCGAAAATTATTGTTCGTTTCTGGATCATTTCGATTTTGTTGGCTCTTGTCGCCATCAGTACGCTTAAACTGAGGTAGTTTCAAGGATGATGGATCTGTCTGGACAACATGTTCTGATCATCGGACTGGGGAAAACCGGAACGGCAACAGCAAGGTTTCTTTCCGGTCAGGGGGCCGATGTGGTGATCACGGATGAAAAGCCCCCCTCCGAGTTGAGGGAGGTGCTGGACCAGTTGCAGCAGGAGGGCGTGAACCTCCGCTTTCATCCCTGTGTGCCGGAGATCTTATCGAATGTGGAAATGGTTATTCCATCTCCGGGCGTATCCCCCTTTAACCCGATGCTTGTGGAAGCGGTGCGCAGAAGCAAGCCGATTCTGAGTGAGCTGGAGTTGGCCTGCCGTTTCCTGAAGCGGCCGATGATTGCCATTACCGGGACCAACGGGAAAACAACCACGACGACCCTGATCGGAGAAATCTTGGCAAAATCAGGAATATCGGTCTTTGTGGGCGGAAATATCGGAACACCGCTGATCGACTATGTCGACGGTCTTCAGCAGGACGACTATGTGATTGTTGAAGTCAGCAGCTTTCAGCTGCAGTGGACCCGCTCCTTTCGGCCGGATGTTGCCATTCTGCTGAATGTTACGCACGATCATGTGGACTATCACGGAACCTTTGCCGAGTATCGCCGCATCAAAGAACGGATCTTTGAGAACCAGACGAGGCAAGATCTGGCTATCCTGAATGCGGATGATAACGACACGGAGGTCTTGTCGCACAAACTGGTCTCGAAGATTGCATGTTTCAGTTCCTCCCGGGAACTCACACGAGGGATCTTTTTCGATGGCGGGCAAATGGTCCTCCACCCGCTTACCGGTGAAACCGAGACATATCCCCTCGATATGGTGAAGATTCCGGGCGTTCACAATATTGAGAATGTCATGGCCGCGGTGATGGCGGCAAGATGGGCAGGATGCCGGCGGGAAGTCATCATCGATGCCGTGAATCATTTCCGGGGTGTTGCGCACCGGATCGAATATGTCGGTGAAAAGAGTGGCGTTGTCTTTTATGATGATTCCAAGGCAACCAATGTGGACGCGGTCCTGCGCGCTCTGGAAACCTTTTCCCGGCCTGTGGTGCTTCTGATGGGGGGGCGTGACAAGCAGGGAAACTTCGAAAGCCTAGCCGCCATGATCGAAAAAAGGGTCAAGACACTAATTTTATTTGGCGAGGCGAGAGAAAAAATCGCGGCGCTTCTCGACGGTGTCGTCAGGACGGATCAGGCGGTTACCCTGCGGGAGGCCATGCCGCTGGCTTGGCGCTCTGCTGCGGCCGGGGATGTGGTGCTGCTGGCGCCGGGTTGCGCAAGTTTCGATGAATTCAAGGATTATAAAGAACGGGGAGATGTCTTCAAACAATGGATTGGAAGCCTTTCCTGATGGATCATACCGCTGCCGAGGCAGAGAGACCGGATATCATGATCCTGGTGATCACGCTGATCCTGGTTACCGTCGGCACGGCCATGATTTACAGCTCCAGTTCCATCCTGGCGATGGAAAGGTTTAAGGACGCGCAGTATTTTCTCAAGAAGCAGGTCTTTTATGTCGTTATCGGGATGGGCACCATGGTGCTGATGACCAAACTGGATTATCACCGCTTAAAAAGGTGGGCCTATCCCGGCATCTTCCTTTCCATTGTTCTGCTGCTGCTAATTTTTATTCCTCATCTGGGGATCCGGGCAGGCGGCGCCCGGCGCTGGCTGAACCTCGGCTTCGTTTCCTTTCAGGTGACGGAACTGGCCAAGGTCTGCATTGTCCTTTTTCTGGCCCATTTTCTGACCCGGAAAGCGAATTACCTTAAGACCTTTTCCCGGGCCGTTCTTGTACCACTGCTGGTTACCTTCAGCATCATTGTCCTGATTGCTTTGGAACCGGACTTCGGCGCAGTTGTAATGATAGCCATGATTCTCATGCTGATGCTCTTTCTGGCCGGATGCAGGATGAGACATTTAGCCGGATTGACGGCCCTTCTCATTCCGGCGGCGGCCTGGATGATCATGTTCAAAAGCTACCGCATTGACCGTCTCAAGGTTTTTCTGAATCCCTGGAATGATCCCGGCAACAAAGGTTTTCAGATTATTCAATCACTGCTCTCCTTCGGGTCCGGAGGCGCTTTTGGCGTAGGCATCGGCGACGGCATGCAGAAACTCTTCTATCTACCCGAGCCCCATACGGATTTCATCCTGTCTGTCATTGCCGAAGAGAGTGGTTTCGTCGGTGTAGCGGTGGTCATTTTTCTTTTTGCGATCCTTGTCATCCGCGGCTTCATGGTCGCCTTCCGGGCCCCTGATCTCTTTGGGACCCTGCTGGCCGCCGGCCTCACCATGGTGCTGGCCATGGGCGCCTTTATCAATATTGCCGGTGTGATGGGACTGATTCCTCTGAAAGGATTGACGCTGCCGTTCCTCAGTTACGGGGGGACGTCTCTGGTTATGAGCCTGGTGACAGTGGGGATTTTGCTGAACATATCTTCCCATGTGCGCACCTGAGAAAAAGGAAAGATCGGCAAAGAATGTGAATATGATTATCGCGGGTGGAGGAACCGGAGGCCATCTTTTTCCCGGGATTGCCATTGCGGAGGAATTCCTGCGACGGAATCGGAATGACCGGATTCTGTTTGTAGGGACCAATAAGGGTATTGAAAAGAGGGTTCTGGAAAATATTGGTTTTTCACTGCAGACCATAGATGTTGAAGGCATCAAGGGAAAGGGTTGGATGAAATCTCTAGTGGCCATATTGCGCATCCCGATCAGCCTGATCCAGTCTTTCCGGATTATCCAGGGATTTTCCCCGGAACTGGTCATTGGGGTCGGCGGATACGCTTCAGGACCAGTGGTATTCGCTGCCTGCCTGCTGGGCATTCGGACGGCCATTGCCGAACAGAACGCCCTGCCGGGGTTGACCAACCGTATTTTGGGCAAGATGGTTGACCGCGTCTTTGTCAGTTTCGCGCAGACCGGGCGGTGGTTTCATGCCCGCAAAGTCAAGGTATCGGGAAATCCAATCCGACAGGGGTTTGCAGCAGAAATAAAACGACCGAAAGAGCAAAATCACCCGTTCACCCTGCTTGTTTTCGGGGGAAGCCAGGGAGCCCATGCCATCAACCGGGCCATGCTTGAGGCTTTGGACAATCTAAAGTCGTTGAGGGATCGTATGCGCATTCTCCATCAAACCGGAAGCAAAGACCGGGATATGGTGGCTAATACCTATCAGGCAAAAGGTGCGACAGCGGAGGTGCTGCCTTTCATTATGGACATGGCGGAGGCCTATCACGCAGCCGATCTGTTGGTCTGCCGTGCCGGCGCCACGTCCATTGCTGAAATCACTGCCACCGGGAAAGCGGCTATTTTGATTCCCTTTCCCTTTGCCGTGAACGATCATCAGACAAAAAATGCGGAAGTGCTCGTTCAGGCGGGTGCCGCAGAAATGATTCCGGAAAAGGAACTGACCGGTGCAAAACTGGCCGCAAGCATCATGCAGTATTACGAAAATCCTCGACGGCTCCGGGATATGGAAACCCGCTCTGCGGGACTGGGGAATGTCCGGGCCGCGGCAGACATTGTGGATGCCTGCCTTTCGATGGTCCGGCACGGGGTAGACAAGAACGGGTGAGGCGCATGGATCAGACTAAAAGAATCAATGCGATGCAACGAAAAATCAGAAAAATCCATTTTGTCGGAATCGGCGGCATCGGGATGAGTGGCATTGCCGAAGTCCTGCTCAATCTGAACTATGTCATCACAGGATCCGATCTGAGTCCATCCGATATCACGCAGCGGCTGGCAACGCTCGGCGCCGGGGTTTTTCAGGGCCATCAGGCGTCACATGTGGGCGATGCCGATGTGGTGGTGACCTCCACGGCCATGAAGGCGGATAACCCCGAAGTCCTGGAAGCCCATGAAAGGAATATTCCCGTCATTCCCCGTGCGGAAATGCTGGCCGAACTGCTGAAGATGAAATTTTCCATCGCCGTATCCGGCAGCCATGGAAAAACGACCACAACCTCCATGATTTCAACGGTTCTGGCTCATGGCGGATTCGATCCCACCATGGTCATTGGTGGGAAACTCGCCAGCATCGGGAGCAATGCCAAGATCGGCGATGGTGAGGTAATTGTGGCTGAGGCAGATGAAAGCGACGAATCTTTTCTGAAGTTGACGCCATGTCTGGCCGTGATCACCAACATCGACCGAGAACATCTCGATTATTATCGGGATATTGAAGACATCAAGGTGGCTTTTTTGAAATTCGCAAACATCGTGCCTTTTTACGGAGCCACCATTTTGTGTATTGACGATCCGCATGTGCAGGCGATTCTGCCTGACATCAAACGAAGGGTCATCACCTATAGTCTGAACTCGCCGGCAGATTATCGGGCCGAAGCCGTCGTCCTTCAGGGTCCGGTAACGGTCTTCTCGGTTTACGCCAGAGAGGAACAACTGGGTGAGGTCATGTTAAAAGTTCCGGGGCGATTCAATGTGGCCAACGCCCTGGCAACCATTGCTACGGCCCGCGAACTGGACATGCCCTTTGACGCCATCCGTGAGGGGCTGCTGAAATATGAGGGGGTCGGCCGGCGGTTGGAGGTGAAAGGGAGGATCAAAGGGGTGACGGTGGTTGATGACTATGGCCACCATCCGACGGAAATCCTCGAAACCCTTGCAGCGGCCAGGCAGGTCTGGGAGGGCAGAATGATTGTGGTGTTCCAGCCGCATCGTTATACACGGACGCAGAAACTTTTTCAGGAATTCCTGCAAGCCTTTCCGTGTGCAGACCACCTGATTATTACAGACATTTATGCCGCCAGTGAAACGCCGATTGCGGGCGTGGATGCGGTTGGCCTGACGGAGGGGATTCGCAAGAGCGGGCATCCGGACGTCGTCTATATTTCAGGGATTGAGGGGATCGTGGAACACCTGCTGAAGATCGCCCGGGACTCTGATGTGATCATTACCCAGGGGGCGGGCAACGTCTGGAAGATCGGGGAGGAGTTCTTACGGCGTGCGGCGGCGGCCGAACATGAGGGAAGCAAATAATCATGGATCAGGCATCGCGAAAGAAATTGAGGTCGATAAACGACGGACCGGTTCTTTTTGACGAACCGCTGGATCGCTATACATCGCTGAAAGTCGGCGGTCGGGCCGATGCGCTGGTCTTTCCTCAAAGTGTTGCAGCGCTTGAGAGAACGATCCTTTTCTTCAAGGAAGGCGGCTATCCCTTTCTGGTCGTGGGCAACTGGACTAATCTGCTCGTACGGGACAGGGGTTACCGAGGCGCCGTCATCGCCATGAAGGATCTCTGCCGCATTAACTGGGGGCACGAGGATCAGGATCACATCACGGTAGACGTCCAGGCCGGAGTTCCTCTGGCGGATCTGGTTCGTCTGACTGCAGAGCGGGCGCTCACGGGCATGGTGTTCTGTGCGGGCATTCCGGGAAGTGTGGGGGGGGGCGTCATGATGAATGCCGGCGCTTATGGGCAAGAAATCAAGGATGTCCTGTACAAGGCGACCCTGATGGACGATCAAGCCGTTGTGACGGACCGGTTGCGTAAGGATCTTTTTTTTGAATACAGAAGGCTCAACGTTCCGAAGGGAACGATCGTTCTGGGTGCCGCTTTCCGCCTCGAGCGGGGGGACCCTCAAAGCATCGGGCGGCGAATTGATGAGATACTGGACCAGCGGAGACAAAAGCATCCATTAAATTATCCGAGTGCCGGGTCGATTTTCAAGAATCCCGCAGGGCATCCCGCGGGCGTTTTGATCGAAGCGGCGGGACTCAAGGGAACTGCCGTAGGTGGCGCGAGGATATCGGAAAAACACGGCAACTTCATCGTCAATACGGGCGGCGCAACGGCATCCGATATTCTGGCGCTGATCGAGCAGGTTCAGCAAGAGGTCCTCAGACAGACGGGAATTGTCCTGGAAACGGAAGTCCGGATCGTGGGGGAGTAGGTGATGGGAAATGTCCAGCAGTCCAGAATCAGCGCCGGTCGTCATCGTCTGAAACGGCGCTCCGGGGAAATATTGAGTGAGATTCTCAAGGCATCACTGCTGTTGATTGGCATCCTGCTGGTGACGTCACTGCTGATTCTGGGCTACAGTCAAACGATGAGCACCCCGTATTTCGGTCTTCGTGAAACACAGGTGCGAGGCTTGAAAGAGCTGACGGAAAAAGATGTTCTGGCTCTGGCCGACCTGAAGCCCGCCCAGAATTTGCTGGCGGTCAACGATGATGTAGTCCGGGATCGTATCCGGAAGCATCCCTGGATTAGGGATGTGTATGTTGGCCGTGAGCTTCCGAGGCGGCTGGTGATCGAAATACATGAGCGGACGGCCATTGCGCTCTTGAAACAGAGCGACGGCTTTTACCTGATGGATGCGGATGGTCTGGCCTTCAAGAAACTGGAAGCGGGAGATGAATCGGATCTCCCCGCGCTGACCGGTTGTTACCGGGATGGCCGCCTGAACCAGGAATTGCTTGCAAAAACCCTCGACCTGTTCCGCTATCTGTCAACGGCGGATGGATTTTTTTCCATCGAATCGATTGCCGAGGTAAATGGGGATGAAATCTTGGGGTTTTCCATTTTTACCGACAGCGGCCTTTGTCTACGTCTGGGTTTCGATCATTATGAAAACAAGGTCAGACGGCTCAAGCCGGTGCTGACGGATCTGGAAAAGAGGAACGTTAACCTGAAATATGTCATGATCGATTTGACGGATCCGACAAAAATTACCGTCCAGAAGCGGCACATCCTGACACCCGCAACGCCGGGCGGGCCGGCAAAAGGTTACAGAACATGAGGAAAGGCGGATAGGCTCATGGCAAGGAAATCAAATGTCATTGTAGGGCTGGATCTGGGAACCACAAAGACCTGTGTCATTGTCGGCGAAATAACACCGCAGGGCATTGATGTCATTGGAATCGGTTCTCATCCCTCCGAGGGTTTGCGCAAGGGCGTGGTCGTTAATATTGACAGCACCGTGGAGGCGATAAAAAACGCCGTCGAGGAAGCGGAGCATATGTCGGGATGCCAGATCAGTTCTGTCTATGCCGGAATCGCGGGCGGCCACATCAAAGGGCAGAACTCTCTGGGCATCGTTGCCGTCAAGGGGCGCGAGGTGGATGAGGAAGACGTGCAGCGGGCTGTTGAAGCGGCCAAAGCGATTGCGATTCCCTCGGACCGGGAGATCCTGCATACCCTGCCGCAGAATTACATCGTGGATGATCAGGACGGGATCCGGGATCCGGTAGGCATGTCGGGTGTCCGGCTGGAGGCCAAAGTCCACGTCATCACCGGGGCGGCAATGTCCATCCAGAATATCGTCAAGTCTGTCAATCGCGTGGGCCTGGAAATCAACGAGATCGTTCTCGAACAGATCGCCTCGAGCGAGGCCGTGCTCAGCAACGATGAAAAAGATCTGGGTGTCGCATTGATCGATGTCGGCGGCGGGACGACGGATATTGCGGTGTTTACCGAAGGGAGCATCAAGCATACCGCTGTGCTGCCCGTCGGCGGCAATTATCTAACCAGCGATATTGCCACGGGGCTCAGAACCCCCCTGACGGAAGCGGAAAAAATCAAGATCAGATACGGCTGCGCCTTTGGTGCGCTTATTCCCAAGGATGAAACGATCGAGGTTCCCAGTGTGGGCGGCCGGGAGCCCAGGGAGGTATCCCGTCAAATTCTAGGGCGGATCGTCGAGCCGCGCATGGAAGAAATCCTTACCATGGCCTACAAGGAAATCGTGAAATCCGGTTACGAGGATATCCTGGCCGCCGGAATTGTCCTGACGGGAGGCGCCGCCCTCCTGGAAGGCATTACTGAGCTGGCGGAACAGATTTTTAATATGCCTGTCCGGCGCGGACGTCCGATCGGATTTGGCGGCTTGACCGATGTAGTCAACAGCCCCATGTATGCCACTGGCGTGGGACTGATCTTTTATGGCAGCAGGCGCCTGTCGAAGGATGCCTTGACGACAAAGGGCGGCAGTCTCTTTGGCGATGTTTTTAAGAAAATCAAGAAATGGTTGTTAGAATTCTTTTAAAGGGGGAGGCCATGTTTGAATTGATGGATTCAGGGAGGGCGTATTCGGCAAAGATTAAAGTGATCGGGATTGGAGGTGGAGGGGGCAATGCTGTAAACACCATGATTGCCTACAACCTCCAGGGCGTCGATTTTATTGCGGCCAATACGGATACGCAGGCGCTCGGGGCATCTTCATCTCCGATCAAGATCCAGCTGGGCGCCGAGGTGACCAAGGGACTTGGCGCCGGCGCCAATCCGGATGTCGGGAAAATGGCGGCGATGGAAACCAAGGAATTGCTGCGGCAGCACATGGAAGGCGCCGATATGGTTTTCATTACGGCCGGTCTGGGGGGCGGTACGGGGACCGGCGGGGCGCCTATTGTTGCAGAACTGGCCAAGGAGATGGGGGCATTGACGGTTGCCGTGGTAACCAAGCCTTTTCAGTTTGAAGGCAAGCAGCGCAACGTGCACGCAGAAGAAGGCGTTGCGGAATTAAGGTGCACGGTGGATACTCTGATCGTCGTTCCCAATCAGCGGCTTCTGAGCCTGGGCGGTCGGAATCTCTCCCTGCTGGATGCCTTCAAAAAAGCGGATGATATCCTGTATCACGCCGTAAAGGGCATTTCCGACCTGATTATTGTCCCCGGCCTCATTAATCTTGATTTTGCCGACGTCAAGAACATCATGTCCCAGATGGGACTGGCCCTCATGGGGACAGGGTCCGCCAGTGGAGAAAACCGGGCCGTTGAGGCGGCGCAGAAAGCCATCTCTTCTCCGCTTCTGGAAGACAATACCATTCAAGGCGCCCATGGGGTTTTGCTCAATATCACCGGCGGACCGGATATGACTTTGCATGAAATCAATGAGGCCTCATCCCTGATTCAGAAAGAGGCTCACGAGGACGCCAATATTATTTTCGGGACCGTCATCGACAAGAATATGGGCGATGAGATCAGGATTACCGTTATTGCTACAGGGTTTGAAGATATGGCCAAAAAACGGCAGGGCATTCCCAATGTTACCCGCATGGGAGGGTACCGGAGAGAAGACCTGTCCATGCCGGCCTATATACGGAATAAGGAAAAATCAGCGGAGAGCGCTAATGTGGTCAAGATGGGAACGATTGACGACGAAAATCTTGATCTTGAAATTCCGACATTCCTGAGACGGCAGGCGGATTGAAATGAAGCCGGGCTTATTGAAAAAACTTTTTAGTCATTACTTAAATGTCATGGACGCTTAAAGAAAAATATCGCGATCTTTTGTCGCGCGAAAGCGGTTGCCGAAAGCGGGCTTGGGGAGACAGGCTGACCGTTTGCCTAGTCTATCCTAACGCCTATCGGGCCGGCATGTCGAACCTGGGATTTCAAACCATCTACGCGCTTTTGAACCGCGACGAACATGTTGTTTGTGAACGCGCCTTCCTTCCTGATCCCGGAGATGAACAGACGTTCGATCCGGGATCAGCCCCCCTTTTCAGCCTGGAATCGCAAAAACGCCTGACGGAATTCCATGTCATTGCTTTCTCCGTGTCCTTTGAGAATGACTACCCAAATATCCTGAAGATACTGGCGCTGGCCGGAATTCCCATGCTGGCCGAAGAACGCGAGGAGCGACATCCCCTGATTATCGGCGGCGGGATTTCAGTCACGCTTAACCCTGAGCCGCTGAGCGATTTTATCGATTTGTTTCTGCTGGGGGAGGCGGAAGAGAGCCTGCCGGAATGGATGCGCCGTTACGAAATCATGCTCCGATCCGGTCTGTCCAGAAAGGAGTCCCTGTTTGCGTTGCAGCAGGACCTCGAGGGGGTTTATGTGCCCGCCTTTTATCATGTTCAGTATCATGAAGACAAGCGCATTCGCAGCAGGGAAGCAGTGTCTGCCGCACTTCCGGTGCGGATAAAAAAGAGATGGGTCAAAGATATCAATGCGTTCCTGACAGAACAGGGAATTGCCGCCGACGATACGGAACTCGGGACGATGCACCTCACGGAGGTCAGCCGGGGGTGTCAGCGGGGCTGCCGCTTTTGTGCAGCCGGATTTACATACCGGCCGGCCCGGTTCAGAAGCGAGCCCGTTTTGCAGGCGTCGATCCTGAGGGGACTAACTGAGCAAAAAAAAATCGGACTGGTCGGGACAGCTGTTTCGGATCATCCGGATTTGATGCGGATCTGCCGGCAAATTCTAATAAGGTCGGGAAAGATTGCGATCGGCTCCCTGCGGCTGGACCGGCTGGACGCAGAGATATTGACCCTGCTCAAGGAAGGGGGGATAGAAACGGTTTCCCTGGCTCCGGAAGCAGGATCCCAGCGCCTTCGGGACGTCATCCACAAGGGCTTCGGCGAACGGCAGATTTTCGATGCCGTTGCAGCGCTCATTGATCACGGTATGTTGAATATTCGGCTATACTTTATGGTCGGTCTGCCCACGGAAACAGATGCGGATATTGACGCGCTGATCCATCTTGTGGAGGCTATCAAAAGGCACGCCCTCGGGCGCAAGGCCGGCAAGAAGCCCCTCCGGCGGCTGACGGTAAGCGTCAATCAATTTATTCCGAAGGCAGCTACGCCTTTTCAATGGTGTTCCCTTGAATCCATCCGGAGCGTACAGAAAAAAATCCGGTTGATTGAAAAGGCATTTCGCCGTGACTCTGCCGTCCATGTCATTCACGATATTCCGAAATGGAACTACGTTCAGGCCCTTCTTTCCCTGGGCGATCGGCGGGTGGGCAAGATCCTGCTGAGGGTCCATCAGGAGGGCGGAAACTGGCCCCGCGCCTTAAAAACCGGCGAGCCCCACCCTGATTTCTATGTTTACCGTAAAAAAAATCCGGCGGAAATCCTGCCCTGGGATTTTATCGATCATGGCGTCAGCAGGGAATTCCTGCTGAAAGAAGCCCAGGAGGCCTTTGTCTGACAAAAAGGCCCCACTCTGCGTCCTCCTCCCCCGTTTGAGATTGTTATTTATCTTGAGGTTGCCGGATAAATTTGTTAGGAAATATAATAGTAGAATGATTCTGTTCCTGGGCCGGTCATCAGAAAGGCGACCGTCTGAAGCTGCGCTGAAAATTATAAACGTGGGAGCAAGAGAAACCCATGGGATTGGTTTACGAAAAAGAAGGCAATATCGCAAAAGTCGGACTGAACCGGCCAAAAGAAAAAAACGCCCTGGATTCCCAGATCCTGATGGACATGCACATGGTCTGGCAGGATATCAATGCCGATAATTCCATCCGTGTGGTCATCCTCTATTCCTGTCTGCCGGATATTTTCTGTTCCGGGATGGATCTGCGGACGGCCATCCCGATCTTGACAAGAATGCGCGAGCCGGAAACAGAGGCGGAACACTGGCTGGCCGGATTCGGCAAACATGTCGGCGAAGCCATGCTCAAGCCCAGTATCGTAAAGAAACCGGTTATTGCAGCGGTCAACGGCTACTGCCTGACCGGCGGGTTTGAGATAATCATGGGTGCCGATCTCAGGATCGCTTCGGGAGAGGCCGTCTTTCAGATGCGGGAAGCCAGCCTCGGGATCATGCCTACGGGCGGCTCGAATGTATATCTGCCCCGCATGCTGACCCCCTGCCGGGGACTTGAAATCCTGCTCACTGCCGATAACTTCAGCGCGAAAACACTGCTGGAATGGGGCTTCCTCAATCGCGTGGTGCCGAGGGAGGATCTCATGAAAACGGCCATGGAAATGGCCGAAAAAATCGCCGGAAATGGCCCCCTGGCGGTTCAGGGGATCATCCACTGCTTCCGGGAAATTCAAGATATGTCCCACGCCGAAGCGTTCAAAAAGGAACTGGAAATCGGTCTGCCGATTTTTGCCAGCCTGGACGCCCGCGAAGGGATTCGCGCCCAGAAGGAAAAACGGAAACCCGATTTCCCCGGTAAGTATTCATAACGAAAAAATAAAAAGGAGATGATCCATGAAAAATCGTCTGAATGCCCTGGAGGTCGCGCTTGCCAACGAGATGAAGGAACATGAATTCTATCTCAAGAATGCCGGGCGGACCCGGAATCCCGCAGGAAAAGCCATGTTCCAGCAGATCGCAGCGGAAGAACTCGAACACCATGAGCGTCTGAAACAACTCAGTGAGACCTGGAGCAAACGGCAGAAGTGGCCTGAGACCGTTCCCCTGAAGGTGAAGGAGACGAAGGTTTCCTCGATTCTCAAGGACATGGTGAAAAAAGCCTCTGAAATGCCCAAGGGAGACGCCGACGATCTGAAAGCCGTCCAAACGGCCATTGACTTTGAAGCCAACGGTGCTGTGTATTATGCCAAACTCCGGGATGATTGCACAGACGCCGGAGAAAAGGCGTTCTTTAATCTCCTGGCCGATATTGAGCACGAGCATTATGTGTCCCTGAAGGACGCCGAAGAGCTCATGACCGATCCCGTTTCTTGGTATCGGAAAAGGGACCGTGCAGGCCTGGACGGTGCCTGAGCGTTTACACCGAAGGCCCACCGTATAGAAAAGTCTCACACAGCAGAATGCGGCCAGTACTTAAGACGCCGCCAGTGCATCCGAGGCAATGAATACCTGGGCCAGCCAAATGAAATTTATCGATAGAGAGCTTGTCTCAGTGGTCGGCGGACGCGCTTCACCGGCATCGCAATCTGGACGTTTGGCTGTTCCTCACAAATCGGGATCGTGGGATTGTTGAAAAACCTCCTTTTGTGGAGGTTGTTCAACAGCTTGCCCCGTACCTGATACGGGATGCTCAGATGCAAGGCGTGCAAAAACCGAATCATAGGTATCTATTTAATGTTGATGTTTACAGCGCTACACGGCAGATAAGCGTTTTTCGACAGCCCCGCTGTACGTATCATTCACCGGCCCACGCCATTTTTGAGTATGTCGAATATAAAGCATGCTGTTCACAGTATAAATTACAAAGTAAAATGCAGACATAAAAAAGTCTGATTATCCAAGAAGCCGAAGAAATGGAAAAAACAGAAAGAGAGAAACCCCCAGGCGATTATAGTCGCTCCATTCCCTGTGCCAGGTATTTACGTGCCAGATCAATGTAGAGCTGCTTGCCGTAAGACCAGTGCTCCAGATCTTTTTTTTCGATTTCCCGGACAATCCGGGCCGGATTGCCTGCAACCACAACCCGGGCGGGAAGGCACTGTTTGACTCGGACAATGGCGCCTTCGGCCACGATGCTGCTTTCTCCCACCTCTGAGCGCATGCTGAGAATCGCACCCATGCCAATAACGGCGAAATCGCCAATCAAGGCTGAATGAACCACGGCACCGTGGCCGATGGTAACCTTTTGCCCGATATGACAGATCTCCCGAGGGGGTGCATGGACGATCACTCCCTCTTCCACTGCCGTTCCCGCGTTAATCTCGATGCGCCCGTAGTCTCCCCGGAGGATGACCCCGTGGCCGATGTAACAGTCCTTTGCAATCTTTACATCTCCTATCAGCATGGCCAGTTCGCTGATATAGGCTCCGTCCTCGATATCGGGGGACTTTCCGTCAAAACGATATTGCATGAATAACCTCCGGAAATCATCACAAACGCAAGAGTGCGTCTATGGTCAAGTCTCCCTGTTGTTCTTGCGGGGGAGAGGGAGAAGTGCCTTCGTAATTCTGGCAACGACTACAAGGTTTCCATCTTGATCCAAAACTTTCGATTCCGTGTAGCAGTTTCTTTTGCCCTTTTTCAATACCTCGCTCTTCACCGTCAGATTTCCTTCAAGGACGGCTGCCATCACTGAGACATTGATGTCGGACGTTACGGCAAAATAATCATCCGGTATAAGTGAAGCGGTCGCAAGGAACGCCGCCACGTCACAGGCTGTGTAGTAAATGCCGCCGTGAACTGCGCCGAAAGCGTTGCGGGTCGCCTCCGACAAGGGAAAGGTGAGTTCCGACCAACCGCCTCCCCAAGAGGCGACCTTGAGTTCGATAAACCGGTGGTAAGGAAGCTTTTCCATTTTATCGACCAGTTTTTTCATCGATGTCTCTTTCATGCATGCTGCTCCTTCCTGATTAATCTTTTTCTGTGCCCGCCTTCTTATACTGTAAAAGGGAAAATCTCAAGAATGGAATGAAAAGTCAAGGGGGGGCAGTTTGAATCAAGCTGCAACGAGTATTGGCGGATTGAACGTGAATCGATTGAATTCATTCAACCAGAAATACCGGGTTCTTTTCAGCTTCGGACGAATCTGTTTTTTCCTGGCGCCGCACCTCGTTCACGGCTTTATTGATCTACATCACTTTGCCGGACGTCTTCTCCTTTGTCCGGGTATGGGCCGGTTGAAGGTTTCAAACAAGAGGGGCAACGTAAAAGAGGAGGGATACGAAAAGGATAATCTCCTCACATATTCGTATCCCTCCTCATCTATGTTTCATAGAAACATCCTTCGTCCGGATGTCATTTTTGTTCACGTTCTTCCGTGACACAGTAAATACCCCTACCGTTGAATCCCGGCCTGAAACAAAGATTGTCCGATATGCAGGTCGCCCTGCGGCGATCTCCTGAGCGCCATCGATTGATCAGCCCGGGCTCCCGTATGAATGGTCGGCTCATGGAAATATAATCTGCCAGACCCTCTTCCACAAGGCGCCCGGCCACTTCGAGGGACCGGATACCACCGACCAGAATCAACGGGATATGAATCGTCTTTTTTATGGCACGGGCTTCTTCCCGGAAGTAGGCCTCCTTGTCCTCGGAATCAATTTTCGACCGGTTGGGGGATAGTTTCCCGCTGGTAATCGTGCCGCCGCTCAGTTCTATGGCATCAAATCCCGCCTCGGCGAGCAATCCGGCGGCCTGCATTGATTCCTCCAATTCCAGTCCGTTTTCGATGAAATCCCGGCCGTTAAGCTTGATCAAGATAGGATAATCCATGCCCACAGCTTTTCTGATGGCTTTGCAGATATCAACATGAATCCGCACCCGATTGCGGATGTCTCCCCCATACTCGTCTCCGCGCCTGTTGAATGCCGAAGACAGAAACTGGCTGAGCAGGTAACCATGTGCCCCATGTATTTCTACTCCGTCAAAACCTGCATTTTTTGCCCTCAGGGCTGCATCGGCATAATCCGCCACAATGGCATGAATATCTTCCGTGGTGATTTCTTTCCGTGGCGCATCGGTTAATCCTGAAAAAACAGAAACAGCCAATGGCGAACGGCCGATCAGCAGCTCCGGGGCAAAGTGGCCGGCGTGAGCCAACTGCACGACCATCTTGCCGCCGTTCAGGTGAACCGCTTCGGTCATCTTCCGGAGGCCGGGGACGAGTTCGTCCCGGCAAATGCCGAGCTGCCGGGGTGAGGCTTGACCGTCGCGGCGCACGTATGCATGGCTCGTGATGATCAACCCGACACCGCCTGCGGCAAGTGCTGTCATGGTTTCCGTCAGCTTCGGCGTCACGGTGCCGTCTTCGGCGGCCATCCCTTCCCAAGTGGCCGAACGAACGAACCGGTTCGCCAGCGTCATGCCGCAGATTTCACTCTTCTCGAACAGTCCTTTCACTTTTTCCTCTCCTGTCTGCCGCCGAATGTTGCCATTGGTCATTGATGAAATATTGCTTTCTTGTATAGGCAGCATAGAACAAGGCGGTCTTGTGAGTCAATGGAGAAATGACCAAAAAATGTGGAATGCGGTACCGATGATTGCGGGTAAGGATGCGTCGAGACGACTCCTGCCTTAAGAGATTTTAGTAATTGATCCTCTTGAAAATCGTTTTTCCCGTCATGAAGGCTGTTGTGGACATCATTCAGGCAACCCTCTTCCGTGTTTCATGTTCTCGAAGTGTTATGCTTGGACATAGTCATCCCAGGAATATTCAGGGTTCCGATAACGATGATGGGGTATTGACAACAGAGATTTTACCTGACGACCGAGTCTGTCGGTCTGATTGAGCTGTACATGCGGACAAGCGTATCATGGTTTTTCGGCAGCGTTCTTGCTCCGGCCAGCCACAACCCCAGGTGTTCAAGAATGGCCCGGCTCACCGGCGGGTATTCGTCACTTTTGGCCAATCTATGGAAACTGAAGATGGTTAACAATAAAGTTATACACATCTGGCGCCACAGATGGATCCAACAACATAAAGTGATCATATAAACACAATAAAATCTGGCTCTCTGATATTATGTATGTTCGGACGCAGGAAGACTGGATTTATTTAATCGCCAAGTTATTGACTGGTCCATGGATGACAGACTTAGGCTTACCCAGTATCTGGTATTACAGGCGCGTCATCAGGCCCTGGGAAGGCGCAAAGCCGATCACATATTCCATTCGGATCACGGCAGCCAGTATGCGGGGCATGCCTTCCGAAGTGTCCTCAAACAACATCATTTTTCACGGAGCATGAGCGCTACGGGCAATTGCTACGATAACACGGCGATGGAATCGTTCTTCCACACACTCAAAACAGAAGTCGTTTATTTCGAAAGATACCGGACCAAGGCAGAGGCCCGACAAAGCATCTTTGAGTATATCGAAGTCTTTTTACAACCGAATCAGGAGGCATTCCTCTTTGGATTATCTCTCACCTCTTGATTTTGCAAACCGAATGTCGGATAAGGCAGCTTAACTGTGTGTTCACTTTTTCGGGAGAAGCTCAGAACGATTCAAGGAGTATAAAGCACGACCAAGGCTCTTGTTGCTTTTCCTCCCGCCCATTCTCCTCTATGGGCAATGCTGGAGTCAAAATAGACGCTATCGCCCTTATTTAAAAGATATTCCTTATCGCCATAGAAAAATCTAACTTTCCCGCTTAAGACATAGATAAGTTCTTCTCCTTCGTGATCAAATCGAGTTCTATCTTTGCTTTTACAAGGAAACGTTATAACAAATGGCTCCATTTTTTTTAGCCGCTTCGTTGGAGCGATGGTCTCGTATCGATATCCAAAGAGGGTCCCATCACGGACCACAGTTTCTCTTTTGTTTGCTCTCACCAATGTAATATGCTCTGAATGATCTCTTTTTTTAAAAAAGACTGTTATATCCACAGAGAGGGCATGAGAGATTTTGCTTAATGTGGCGATTGGTGGAAACTTCTTTCCTGATTCCAGCATAGAAAGATAGCTTTTTGTAAACCCAGTTCGCTGAGCAATCTCCTCCAAAGTTAATTTATTTTGATTCCTGATCTGACGAATTTTTTGTGCAATTTTGATTTCATCCATAAACGTAAATTATCGTGTCCACCGAGAGGGTATGAGCAATATTAATTAATGTGGCAATCGGTGGAAACTTCTTTCCTGATTCCAACATAGAAAAATAGAGTCTATTAAACCCCGCTTAGCGAACAATCCCCTCCAAAGTTAATATATTTGGCTCTTCTGGCTTTTTAGTACAACAAAACAGGTATAAGTACCTGTAAAGATATTACAAATGCCCTTGGTAAATTGACACGTTTTATCACCTCGCAAAGAGATGCCAAATAAAAAGGGAAAGACACTCCGAAACTTGGATAAATTTCCGAGATTCCGTATCCGTGCCACGATCAAGTCACACTTGGAAGGTCCTGAAAGCCTTCTATAAATTGTTTTGTTCCAGCTGTGGTAAAATGGCTTCAAGGATCAGGAAGACCTCATGCGCAAGATCATCACTTTATTAATAAAAGAACCAAAATCGAGTTAAATTATGCACAACAAACCCGGAAGACCC
>JAZDIK010000029.1:0-6311 GCA_043805145.1 Pseudomonadota bacterium
AGCGGCGGGGTCGGCTCGAACGCCCTTGATAGGCGGAGCGCGAGCGACGCCAGAAAGGGCGAGAAGAGCCGATGCTCAACAGCCGACGATAGGACGGATGGCCGTAGGCCAAGCGAGCATTAGCGAGCGGTCCGTCCTATCGATGTGGATGAGCCGCGCTTTGCAGCCGCGCGTCCGGCGCCGCAAATCGCCGCCGGGTGAAGATGGGCGGATGTGAAGCGTCGGGCTCGATCCGCTTGTTATGTGTCATTTCGCTTTGCTCAATATTTGTAGTCTTTTGGGTCGAGATCCTCGATCAGTTCCTCGATACACGGATTATTTTGGTCTGAGTTCAATCGGACTAGAAAGCATCTGTTGCGACTCAGCCCTTGACCGCAACAAACAAAATCAACGTCCTTATACGATTTGTCTGCTGGGTCAATCACCTCATATCGATATTCGTAAACCTTGGCGCGCTTCTTATACTCTCTAGAAATAATTCGTATCCTTATCTCCTGGCCTGCAACCGACACGCAGCCTCGCTTGGTTTTTCTATCCGACCACTTCCGCGTAGTATCGCTAATAGATAGAGGTTTATTGAAGGGCATAGATGCTGACTCCTTTGCCAACTTGTCAGCTGCGCGATTGTGAATGTTCGATTTGTGTCCTCTCACCCAATCAACTCCGACGCGAATCGGGCAGGCATTTACTTCCTTTCTCAGTCTCTTCCAAAGGTCAATATTCTCTACTGGGACGCCGTTTGCGCCGCACCAAGCCCGCTTCGGCCAGACGTTCATGGCCTTCACGAAGTTGCCTGTCACGTACAGCGAGTCCGTAAATATTACGACCCTTCTAAATCGGCTCATATCTTTGAAGAGCCGCCGCGCTTCCTTCAACGCGACAGTGCAAGCCTCAATTTCCATCTCGTCGATTGTCGCCTTTTGCCAGCCGACCGGGGCGTAGTCTTCGGTTTCTTCATTGCCGGACTCATTCATCCATACGAAACGTATCCCTACGCCCGCGGCTCTTTGTTTGTTTGGGTAGGAGGAGCCATCGGTGTAGATATTCAAAGCGTCCTCATCCGGTATACCTAGTCCGGTTGCCACCTAACTCCTCCAATCAAGTCTGGTTGTCTATGACACATAACGAAAAAATCACCCGGAGCGTAGCGATCGGGTGTATTGTTTTGTTAGGTTTTTATCCATTTTTTTAAGCGACCTTTGCCAATAGACGCGCATATTTGTTGATAGAGATTCCTATCAAAATTTCTGTTTGATTGATTCAACTTATAAAGTGCATCGGCAAGCATGTTACGTGCTATTATGGCCCCTGCGCGATTAAGATAGTTCAAAGTATAAGCGTGAGCATAAGCTTCTGCTTCTATGAGTTTCATGGTGGGCTTATCACCAAAAGAAAAGTTAATTGATTTTTGCATGTCGTCGACATGGCCAAGCTCGTGAAGCAATGCACAAAAATGCAGAAGAGACTCTAGCGCGTCCTGAGACTCTGTATTGTGGTTTGTTCCTTTTATAACCTCTTCTGGTAAAATAATAACATGCTTAATTTTTGAATCTTTCCATGCGCAGATATTTTTACCACGTAAGTTTTTTGATGACTGCATTCCCATTCCGGAAGGATATGGAATTCCCTTGATAGAGAAAAATATGGGCACATATGATTCTAGTCCAACATATGACAATGTTTCCTTTTCATCTTTGACATATATCTCGTCAGTTACAAAATGAATAGAATCTACTTCAATTCCATTTCTTGAAGCCAGCAAGTTATTAAATGATTTCTTATAATCAAACATTATTTGATATGCCTAACGAAAAGCTCAGCCGGAGTAGCCCAGCGGGCTGCGATCGGCTGTAGCGACAGGTTAAGCGCTCTAGGCTATGTGCCTGACATTGGCACTAGTTCCGGCAACTAGCATTTTGTAACCTCCGCCAGCTTCATATATGATTGCTTCTGGACTATAAGCATATTTGTAAGTGTACTTATATGTCGTTTGCTGCCACGTCTGACCATTTTGAAGTTTATAAGTTGTGTCGCCCTCCCACCCCCTAAACTCGCCGTCAATCCTACTCTCAATGACTCCTGAGATACGTCTCACTGGAACAGAGTTGCCCGCTACCGTTAAGATGTATTCGCCATTCTCTACAGTGATGGTCACGTCTGGAGAGTAGGCATAGTGGTACCAATATTTATATTGAGACTGAATCCAGTATGTCCCATTGATCATTTTGAAAAGAACCTCATCATCGAAGCCTTCAAACTCGCCATCGATTTTCCCTTCGTAAGTTACGTTACCCATGAGCACAGCCTCCTGGTCTCGTTATTTTGCGCTTAACGTCGGCTGTTGAGCCGCCGTTTTTGGTCGCGGCAACTGCAATTTATTGCATGTTGACGTGCCAAAAACCAAGCGAAGCGCAGCCGCCAGCGGCGGGGTCGGCTCGAACGCCCTTGATAGGCGGAGCGCGAGCGACGCCAGAAAGGGCGAGAAGAAATGGACCAGGTTCGAGAGGTCCTTCGTTATCACCATTATGCTTATCGCACGGAGCAAACCTATTGTCAATGGATTCTTCGTTATATTAAACACTTCGGTGGAAAAACCCACCCGAAGCTTCTCGGGGCAAAAAATATTGAAGCGTTCCTCTCCCATCTGGCAACCGAAGGTCAGGTGACCGCCTCAACGCAGAGGCAGGCTCTCAACGCCATTGTTTTCCTATATAAAAATGTCCTTGATATTCGTTTGAAAGACGAGATTACTCCGGCGCGCAGCAAACGTGCAGCAAGTCCGCCCACCGTCATGACTCAAGCCGAAATTCAGAGTCTTCTTACCGCCATGGAAGGTAAAACCGCCCTGATGGCGAAGCTTCTTTACGGCAGTGGATTGAGGCTCATGGAATGCATCCGCCTGCGCGTTCAGGATATCGATTTCGGCCAAAACCTCATCTTTGTCAGAGGTGGCAAGGGCGGAAAGGATCGGACGACTCTCCTTCCCCAAAATTTGCACACCGAGATGCGTAAGCAAATTGAGGCGGTAAAGTCTCTTCACCATAAAGATTTGGAAGAGGGCTTCGGAGAGGTTTATATCCCGGAAGCGCTGGCCAGAAAATATCCCAACGCGTCGAGGGCAACGGGATGGCAGTGGGTCTTTCCCGCCAAATTGCGGTCCCTCGATCCGCGTTCCGGGAAAGAAATGCGTCATCACGTAGAAGAATCCGTCCTGCAAAAAGCGGTGAAGCGGGCGGCGCAAGAAGCGCATATCGACAAAAGAGTAGGATGCCACACCCTGCGCCATAGTTTCGCCACGCATATGCTGGAAAACGGGGTCAATATCCGCGTCCTACAGGAGCTGCTCGGCCATGCGGATGTTAAGACCACGGAGATATACACCCATGTAATGGCGCGCGATATCCGCAGCCTGCAAAGTCCCCTCGACCGCATCTGACAAACGCCGGTTAATTTCAAGAAGATTCCCGCCATAGTACCATGCAACACTTACAAATACGGAAAATCTGTCGCGTTATATCATCCGGGCGTCCTTCTCCATGGGGTGATTACGTCCAGTCATAACGCTTCGATAATTTGAGGCGTACAGGGCAGTTCTGCAAGTCCAAAACTGTCCGGCTGGTTATTCCTTGCGTGTGAAGAGTCTGTCTATTTTTGCCATAAGTTCATCCGGGGTCACGGGCTTGGCGATAAAGCTTCTCCCCCCGATTGTACCTTGCTGTGATTGAACTTCCGTTCTTGAGGCAATGGCTGTAATGAACAATACAGGGATATTGGCTGTTTCCGGGTTTTCGAGCAACTGTTCCGCAACATCCCCGCCGCCAAGCTCCGGCATGATGATGTCCAGCAGAATCAGATCGGGGCGTTCCTTCGCCGCCAGAATGATCCCTTTAGGCCCGCTCGTCGTGGTCGTTACAGCGAATCTCCCCGTTTTTTCCAGATTCAGCTTCACAAAAAAGCCGAAATCTTCTTCATCATCAATCAGCAGGATTCTTATCTTTTTCGATTTGACTGCTTCCTCCATCATCTCCCCCCGTGCCTGTTAAATATTTACGAAAAGCGCCAGCATGCCCCGCTCTGTGAGCGGGGATGAATGGCGGATGCTGTTCGCGCAGGCTAAGACCCTCCCTGCGTCTACCCGTTCAGAATCCCCGCCCTGTGGGCGGGGTTCTTCACTGTATTTCCAGTTCTTCCACGGTTCCTGTAAAAAACGACGCCCTGATGATCAATCACAAGGTCCTTTTGTCCATCCGCGATTGATTCGCAACCGTTTATCGGGAACGGATGGCAGGCAATTTGATAATCATCCGTGTTCCCTTGCCGGATTCGCTTTCAACCCGGATACTGCCATGGTGTTTGTCAATGATTCCCTTGGTAATGGAGAGCCCCAGCCCCACATTTCCCGGCGAGGTCTTCGTTGTAAAGAACGGATCAAACACCTTATCCATCTTGCCCTCCGGAATTCCACATCCCGTATCGGAGAAGATAATCTGCAGAAACGGCAGATCGGATGCATCCCTGACGAAATCGACACTGATCGTGATCATTCCGCCATCCTGCATGGCATCAACGGAATTCAACAGGATATTGATAAAAACCTGCTTGATCTGATTGCCGTCAACTTCCGTATTCGGCAAATCCGGTGCATACTGCCTGATCACCCGGACATGCCTGGATTGAATCTGCTGTTCGATATATGACAGGGTCTCCTCAATAAGCGGTGTGATTTTCATTTCTTCCGTCTGGATCGGTACCTGGCGTGTGAAACTCAGAAGGCCTTTTACAATCAGATCCGCCCTCAGGGCGGATCTCTTGATTCTCTCCGTGACATCAAGGAGCGCCATATCGGATTCCAGAGACATTTTAAGATATTCCACTCCCTGAACAATAACGGCCAGGGGATTTTTCACCTCATGGGCAACACCCGCGGCACAGGCGCCGATGGCTGCAAGTTTTTCAGACTGGACGAGTTCCTCATGAAGCCGTTCCTGCGCTTCCTCCGCCAGCTTTCTCTCCGTAATATCAATGGCGATGCCTCTCAAACCGGAAGGTTGGTGATCCTGAAGGATCGGACAGGCGTAAACGGCAATGGGAAAGTCGCCGCCATCCTTTCGCAGCGCCCTGTACTCCACGCCGCTCAACGTTTCTCCGCTCAATATCTTCTGTGTATTGACGGACAGCTTCTCCCTGCTGTCGGGCGTGAACAGATGAAGAATATTCAACCCTCCTTCAAGATCCTCCTGGGTATAGCCGAACGATTCAAATGCCGTCCTGTTTGCAAAAAGAAGTCTGCCCGCCAAATCCGCTTCAAACACGGTCTGCGGCAGCAAATCCGCGAGTTCCCTGAACCTCGCTTCACTCTCACGCAGGGAATCCTCGGTTTCCCTGCGAATGGCGACCTCCCGTTCCAGGTTGATGTTCCTTTCCTCTATGTTCTTGATATGTTCTTCAAGCTGCGCGTGAAGCAGCACGTTTTCCAGGCTGAAGCCGATTTCAACCTGCATGATGGACAACATGCTTTCATCATTCGCATCAAAAACCTCCCCCGTCCTCTTGTTTGACAGGTTCAAGACCGCCGTTACGTCGTGCTTTCCTGTGGAAATGGGCAGCGTCAGGAAGGAGGGGGCCCCATACTTCTGTTCATTTTTCTTCTGAATCCGGGGGTCGCTTTCAACATCCTGGACCAGGAGGGGCCTTTTCTCAGAAACGACATACCTGGCCAGAGAATCGTCGATGTTGACGCAGGTCCCAACTTTCAGATGATCCATGCCTCTCGCTCCGATCAAACGGAGACATCCCAATGCCGGATCAACCATAAACAGGGAACCGATTTGCGATTTTGTCATGGCAAGCGCCCGATCGAGAAAGGCCAGAAGCAGTTCATTCACATCCGGACTCCTGAGCGCAATCTGGCCGATATCCTTGACTGCATTCAGTTCAAGGGTTTTCTGTGTCACCTGTTCGGTCGCCCGTTCGAATTTTTGCAGGACGCCGTTAAACGAGGTAAGGATCTCGTCCAGTTCCGTCACATCTTTCTTCAGATCGACAGAAATTGTCGCACCCGATTCACCGGCCTCTTTCAGGGATGCGGCCACATCAAAAATCTTGTCAAAAATATAGCGCAGAGCCATGAGCCCGGCAAGAATGAGGAGCAGAATACCCGTTAACACGACCAGATGCGTAATACTGAAGACGGCGCCGGTTTCATAGAAGAGATAGGAAAGAATCAGGATGGGGAGGACCAGCATCAGTGAAGAAATGATGAGAAACTGGTATCGTAATCCTTTTGTCTGTAAATTTGACTTTTCAAGCAA
>JAZDIK010000030.1:0-2552 GCA_043805145.1 Pseudomonadota bacterium
TCTACGATCCCGAAGAAATGAGAGAAAACGAAGATATATTTACGGACACATCGAAGCCGCCTCGGGAGAAAGAGGCCGATGTATTTGCCTCCGAGCTACTCATGCCTTGCGAGCGGCTCAAGGAATACATAGCGGACATCAACAATATCGAAAAGTTGTCCGGTATTTTTCATGTCAGCAGACCGGCAGTGACGTTGGCCGTGGCGAATTTCTGGAAAAGCTCTGACAAGAAAAGATATGGGAAAGGGTAGAATCATGATTACGAGCATATCCGCAAAAAATTTCAAGTCCTGGAAGGATACCGGCAAGATCCGCCTGGCACCGATCACCGGGCTTTTCGGCAACAACAGCTCGGGCAAAACAAGCCTCTTGCAACTGCTTCTGATGCTCAAGCAGACGGCCGAGTCATCGGACCGGGCTCAGGTCCTGAATCTGGGCGACGACCGCAGCCTCGTCGAGCTGGGCACCTTCAAGGACATCGTCCTCGATCATAAAAGCGAAGCGGGGCTGACATGGATGTTCGCTTGGAATCTGAAGGACAAGCTGAAGATCGTCGATCCTGAACATCGGAATAGAATCCTCTTTGAGGGCGACAGCTTGCAGTTTCAGGCGGTCATCGAGGAAAACGGCACGGGTCGGATGGTCGTCAAGGAGCTGTTGTATGGCTTCGCAGAGCACCGATTTGGCATGAGACAGAAGCAAGAAAAGAGCAAATATGCCCTTTTCCCATCTAGCAATGAGGCCGATTTCCGATTCTTGCGCATCAAGGGCAGACCCTGGGAGTTGCCGGCGCCGGTCAAGTGTTACGGATTTCCCGACCAAGTTAAGGCGTATTACCAGAATGCCGGATTTCTGGCCGATTTCCAACTGGCCCTCGAAGAGCTCTTCACGGGCGTCTATTATTTGGGGCCGCTCCGGGATTACCCGAAAAGACAGTACACCTGGGCAGGCGCTCAGCCGGGGGACATGGGGAGGAAGGGTGAGAAGGTGGTGGATGCCCTCCTGGCTTCCCGAGAACGCAAGGAGTTCATTTCACGCGGTCATGGGAGAAAACGTCTCACCGTCGAAGAATATGTCGCCTGGTGGCTTTGGGAATTGAAGTTGATTCACAGTTTCAAGGTCGAACCCATCAAGGAAGGCGGCAACCTCTATCAGGTGAAGGTCAGAAAAACGCAGCGCAGCGCCGAGGTGTTGATCACCGACGTGGGATTCGGTGTATCCCAGATCCTGCCTGTGCTGACGATCTGCTACTACGTTCCGGAAGGGTCCACGATCCTCATGGAACAGCCGGAAATCCATCTCCATCCGTCGGTTCAGGCGGGTCTGGCGGATGTCCTCATCGATGCCACGCAGAAACGTGGGGTTCAGATCATCCTTGAAAGCCACAGTGAATATCTTTTGAAACGGCTGCAACGGCGAATTGCAGAAGAGAAGATTCCCAGCAAAGACGCCGCTCTGTATTTCTGCGATATGCACGATGGCGTTTCAGAATTGAAACCATTGGCTCTGAATCTCTTCGGTGACATCGAAAATTGGCCGGAAGGGTTCTTCGGAGACGAGTTCGAGGAAATGGCCGCTATGACTAGGGCGAGAATCCAACGGGAATTGAAAGGGGAAAAGAGTGCATCATGAGATCTGGCGTCGTTGTGGACACAAACGTTCTTGTGGTTACCAATCTTAAGAATGACCAGGCCGGGCCGGATTGCGTTCTGTCTTGCGTTGATGCTCTGGAAATAGCCAAAAAGAAACGGGTTATCTGCATCGATTCCGGATCGCGGCTCTTCAATGAATATTTCCGGCATGCGAACCGTTCCGGAAAACCAGGCCTTGGGGACGCCTTCGTGAAATGGCTCTGGGAGAGGCAGGCCCATCCCCTACATTGCGAACGGGTGGAGATCACGCCGAAAACCGGAGATACCGAAGATTTTGAAGAGTTTCCGGATGATCCGGAACTGGATCGTTTCGACCGCACCGACCGTAAATTCGTCGCCGTGGCGCTCAGAAGTCGACATCAACCAACCATCCTCAACGCCACGGACACCGATTGGTGGTACTTCAAGGCGACGTTGGGAAAGCATAAGATCTCGGTGAGATTTCTTTGCCCGGAACAAATGGAGAGGACCTCTTAGCGTTAGCCTCTCAGACGAAGGATGACTCCAATAAAAAGGCCAACGCGGAGCGTCGGCCCATCTCCTTCTACCATGGGTAGATGAGATGGCTTCCTTATGGAACAGATCTTCATCAGTTGTCAAGAGAAATTTTTTACGGTAAAGGAAGAAGGGGGGGGAATAACTATATCGTCGCCACTTTCGGATTTGATAGATGTTTTACCGGCGTTGTCGAAAAATCAAGTTCAATGACTGTTGCAAGAACTGAAATCAGAAGGGCGGGATAGGCTTTCAGGAGTGACCAAGGCAGGTCGTTGGTATCCCGTCTCCGCTGGGAATAATTGCGCGGAAAATGCGCCTTAGAATTGCTTTCCGCGCAATAAGTAAAAGCGGCCTCTTCAGTAACTACTTAATTTTGTAAAGATATTTCATAAAAGAATTGCG
>JAZDIK010000031.1:0-3137 GCA_043805145.1 Pseudomonadota bacterium
CTCATCTCCTTGCCGGAAACGACCGTGGAGTATATTTTCATCGGTTTCACCTCCTTCGATGTCTATATAGCATCATTGCTTTACTTTTTCACTATTAAAAGACGGCCGCGAGATTCTTGACCGGATCGGCGCTCATGGAACCATCGTCTCCAGGTGGGGTAACGAGTTTTCCCGCCATGTAGAACTGCGTTTATTCCAGGGGGGGTATGGTACAAATACGTCTACATCAAATAAATGCAACCGGTGCGGCGAATAACGGCCATATTAGCCGCAATAAATGCGGAGATTGTTCTTGCTTATGCGGTGAATACACGGCATAATACCCCTAAGGAATGTCAGGGAATAATGAACTATATCCACAATAGAAAAGATTGGCCCAAAATGACGTGGGGCCAGGAGCGGCTGGCAGGACAGCTTGCCGGTGTACGTCATCGGCAGGGGCGGTTCATTGGGCGTATGGAAGGGCTGGGTTTTTCGCTCCGCAACGAAGCCGTACTGCAAACTCTGACCGAGGATGTTCTTAAATCCAACGAAATCGAAGGTGAAAAGCTGGATAAAGACCAGGTTCGGTTTTCTATCGCCCGTAGACTGGGACTTGATATGGGCGGACTTATACCGGTTGATCGGCATGTCGAGGGGGTTGTTGAAATGATGCTCGACGCCACCGGGCATTATGCCGATCCGTTGACCGAAGAACGTCTGTTTGCCTGGCACGCCGCTCTGTTCCCAACCGGGCGCAGCGGGATGACCAAAATGGTTCCTGGGCTGTCTTGATTGCGCCATTGAAGGCGCGGAACATATCCTGGCCGGTATCTTCCACAAGGCCCATTTCTGGGAGGCTCATACCCAGAAGCCGTTTAATGAACGACAGCGAGCTATCATCAACCGGCTATTCGACGATTTTGAAGGCAAACTGACTTCTTCCAAATGGGCCAAGCTGGCCAAATGCTCGCAGGATACTGCCCTTCGGGACATTGACGATCTGGTGACGCGTGGTGTTTTAGTGAAAGAGCCGGGAGGGGGGCGCAGCACGTGTTATGCCTTGGCAGACCGATGGATTAGGTGAGATGCCTCTTTTTCTATCCCTCTTCAGGGCGACAACCACAGCACCATCGAGATCAGGGCAAGAGAGCTCGAACTCCTGAGCGGGAAGAACGGAAAACCCGCCGCGCCGGATGAGGAGGCTCCGGCCGCCGCCACGGAGGATGACAAGATCCCGTTCTGAAAACATCTTAGGAGAATAAGGAAGAAAAAGAGAAGGCAACCCCGAGAGGATCAGGGTTGCCTTTTTGTCTGTATCATTCTTTTAAACCCGTATGACGCCTGCGCCATGTTCGCGACGAGAATTTGTATTGACACAGAGTTATATTTAACTTATAGGATAAGTCATGTACGAGATTGAGTGGCAGCCAAAAGCCTATCGACAGCTAATGAAAATCAAAGAGCGGGAGACACTCGCTGCAATCAGAGATGCCGTTTTTGACCTTGCCAATTGGCCGCACTGCCGGAACGTCAAAGCTATGAGGAATCATGAATCCGGTTATCGGTTGCTGGTTAGCAGGTGGCGTGTCCTGTTCGAAGTACAGGACCGCATCCGGGTTATTATGATTCAGGAGGTGAAAAAACGCGATGAACAAACCTACTAATGTCCAAATCATCAAGCAGGACGGGCACCCCGCCTTTGCTGTGATTCCTTATGAGGAATACGTGCGCATCTTCCCGAAAAATCCGAGGATTCCCAAAAGCGGCAACATCCCTAATGATGTTGTGTGGCTTTCCATAGACAAGGGATATACCCTCGCAAGGGCCTGGCGGGAATATTTAGGGCTGACCCAAAAAGAGGTCGCATCAAGGATGGGAATCAGCCAGGCTGCTCTTTCGCAGATGGAATCGGGAGAAAAAAAGCTCCGCAAGGCTTCGCTGGAAAAGTTGGCCGGGGCGTTAGGAGTCACCGTCGAACAATTGCACGGCTGAGTCATACCTTAATGATGTGTTGATATCTGACATCCAACCCCAAAAGGCATCCCGGTCAAGCCCGGTGATGCCTTTTCTGTGTCCGGTTATGTCAATTTATCCTTTGTAAAATCAACGAAATCCTGCTACTAACACACAGGGGAAAAATCCAGCGCGGTACCAAACCTGTAAAAGCGGCAGGGGACTTTCGGCATCTGTTTTAACAGCCATTTGAGGGGGTACTCAGCTTCCCCATGCGCATCGACCTCTTGGAGGCCTTCGGGCTCGATCCGAACGTCATCGCGATCCTCAAGCGGAAATACGGCGAGCGGCTTCTTCCCATCCAGGAGCGGGCCTTCAAGGAATGCCAGATCCTCATTTCCCTGTCCGCCTTCGCGAACAAAAAAGGCGGGAAGGTGATCGTCGGCCTGGATGATCAGGGAAATTCGACGGGCTTGAGCATAGGCAAGGACACCCTGGAGGAGATGGCCAATAAGATCAAGATGCACACGGACCCGATCCTCTATCCCTCGATCAACGTCAAAACCTTCGGCCCCGGTGAAATCGTGGAGTTGGAGATCCCCGAGTCGGACAATAAGCCTGTCTTTGCCTTTGAGAAGGCCTACGTCCGGGTTGGAAAGGCCAATCAGAAGCTGTCGGCTACCGAGATTCGCGACCTGGTCAAACGTTACACGCTGCCCGATTTCGATCAGCGAACGCTGGCCCAGGATTTCAAGACCCTTGATCTGGATGCGGCAGCGATCCACCGTCTGAATGAAACGGCCTTTCACTTCGGGAAAATCCCGGAAAGACGCATCCTCGAGAAACTGATGGTTTTGAGAAAAGGAAAGCTCACCAACGCCGGTTACCTGTGTTTCACCAGGGAAAACAACCTGATCCCCAGCACCGTGATCAAAGGCGCCCGCTTCAAGGGGAAGACGATGGTCCATTTCCTGGACATGAAGGATTTCAAGGGGAATCTGATCGCTGCGGTCGACGAGGTCCTCGATTTTATCCAGCGGCATATCAGTATGGGCGTGGACATCGGCGCCAAAGCCGCCCGCGACGAGAAATGGGATTATCCGCTGGAGGCGTTGCGCGAGGCCGTCGTGAATGCCATCGTCCACCGGGATTATACGGACCCCGGCAACATCCAGATCCGCATCTTCGACGACCGCCTGGAG
>JAZDIK010000032.1:0-110013 GCA_043805145.1 Pseudomonadota bacterium
TTTTTTGTCCATCGACGGGGGATCATTCCGCTGCTTTTCAGATTGTTTATCGACTCAGGGCTTCTGGAAATGATGGGCGTCCATCATTTCTTCAAAGTGACCACCCCAACGCCAGCCCCGTTCGATAAAGGCACGGACGACGGGGCTGTCCTCCGAAAATGTGCCTTCCGTCCCGGTTCGATAAAGGGCGCCTTTCGGCGACATGCGGCCGTTTCGATAAATGACGGGATTCTGCCGGGGATTGATATCCACGGCATGGCCGGTCGCATGGCGGGACAGCCTCCGTGTCCCGGCGACCCGCCGGTAGTTGAAGGCCGAGGTGTTGTTGTCTGCCATCGAGGCGTTATCCGACCAGCGGTATTTGACGATGGGAACCGCCCTGGCAATCGGGAACCGCTCGCGCCGGATCATTGCAAAGACTTCTTCCACATCCTGCCGCACGGATTGATGCACGATCAGCTGTCCCTGATGCAGCTTGCCGTCAAAGGAATAGTAAAACACATCGACCAGACAGAGTTCCCGGATCACATGGTCCGGCGCTCTGGCACCGGCAATCGCCTCCGCAAAGGACATTCGGCTGTCAATGAGTATTTCACCGTGCTGATCATTGCTCGACATAACCTTGCTCCCGATACATACTTCACAGACCAGAAATGCACCGATCAATAAGCACACCGCCGGCAGCGCAGGCTGAAGCCTGTAGCTACAGTACATCGACCAACCGTGAAGTCGTTTTTTCATCAACGGACACATCCTGAAAGATAGTCTGCACCAGCCCGGCATCCAGGATATGGTAATCCTTCTCGATCGGCGTGATGAAGAGCCCCCCCATCTCAACGGAAGCCGGCGTGATCAGAATCTGCGCATCCCCTTTAAGGTTAAAAACAGAGGGACGATGTTTCCGGCGCGGGAAAATCAGGATCATCCATCGTTCCTCTTCGTACGAACCCAGCAGGTTCATCATGGGCTCGCCGGCGGCATGAAACACCTCCCGCATCGCTGCTATGACCTTGAGCAGTGCGGACGCGACACAATCCTGCCTCGCCCCTTTTACCATCAGGATGGCCCGCCCCAGCCCAACAGACCTGAAGATATCGACACCTTCAAATACTTTCAGCAACCGCAGCTTCCCCTTCATGCGAATATCCGTTTCCACGGGCATTGTACCGGCCGGCGCGGCCTGAAAATGCAGGTGATCCGGCGCGGACGCCCCGCTTTGCGGTCCATTGTAAAATACCGTGAAGTCCGGAGAATAATCGCGAATGAGCATCAGGAAGGCATCCAGGACAGGCTCGATCGACTGCGGCCGATGGTGAATGTGTGAAATGGTGTAATGCCGCGGGAAGATGGGCGCAGGATTGCAAAGGACAAGATAATCCTGACGGTAGCGGATGGCCCGCTGGGCATCCGGAAGATTGTCCCGGCATAAAAAGCAGGGGCGCGCGCAGATGGAAGCCGGATCAAGCCTGGCTGCCGTACTTACAATACGCTGCGGATTCCACTGCACCTTCAGGGTAAATCCCGGACAGGATACGGCCCGGATCTTTGCCGCCTTCAAAGCCTGATACCCCTTCCGGAGTCTCGGCCATGAGTCGATTTGCTCGGCAAGGAGATCGTCGCAGAAACGGGAAAGCGCGGGCTCGCCGCCCTTGCCGTCAAAGCGAGCGAAAATCTGTCTGGATTCCATTCATGTCCTGTTCAGCGCCTGGCGCGCCATGATCTCCAGCGTGCGGATGTTATCTTTAAAGGCATCGTTGCGATTGACCTCTTCCATCGGCAGATTCGCATCGGTATTGCCTTCCCAGCGCCGGCAAAGATAGAGATTTTCATAAATTCGGCCCAGACGGTATTCCCGCGACAGCCTAAGAACCATTGCATAATCCTCGCCATAGCTGACATTCAGAAACCCGGCCTGTCGCACAAGAGCCGTCCGAAAAGCCCGAGGCGCTCCCAAACCATTGATCCGCAACGCATTGTTGCGGCCGTTGTCATCCGTCCATTCCCGGTGGTCTATGAGTCCCGGCGGGATCACGTCAAGTTGTTCATTGACAAGCGTATAGGCCCCGATGACCATCGCGCAGGAACTGCTTCTGAACAGATCGATGATTCTCTGCAAAGTATGCGGGCCGCTGTAAAGGTCGTCCGAGTCGAGCTGAACGGCAAAACGGCCGCAGCAATCGGCAGAGATCGCTTCATTCCAGCATCCGCCGATGCCGAGATCGGCCCTTTGGGGAATCAGATGCTTCAGGGCCGGAAACTTACGCGCCAGTCCGGACAACATTCGTGTGGTCCCGTCCGTGGAATGATTATCCACGCAAATGACATTGAAGGCAAAATCCGTCTCCTGCGACAGGGCGCTACGCACCGCATCGGCCACGGTCCGGCAGCGGTTTCTGACCGGAATGATCACGCTTGCCTCCACGGGGAAACGCAATCGGGACAACGGCGTCTCCTTAAACGTCGGTTCCAGCCAAGCGCCGATCCGTTTCAGGTGCGCCGTGGCGGCCGCTTCCATTTCCCTCTGTACCGCCTGATGGCGGGGATCGACATAGGCAAAATGCTTTTCTTCAGAAACCGGCCGCTTCCCCCCCCTTGCGCCGTCATGAGCGGGAAGGCATCCGTCCATACCGTCTATCTTCGTATAGAGACATTCCTGCAGATGGAAAAGTGGATGGTCCGTCGATATTTTCAGGCGCAGATCGTACAGACCGGCATGGGAATAATCGTCAACGGCTCCGCATTTCTTCAAAGCGGACCTGGCCGCGGCAACGGAAACAAGCAGGACCGGGCCGAAATGAAAATCATCCCGAATGCTGCCCGGTTGATAATCGTTGACGGGATGTGCCCGGCGGAGGCCTGCCCGCAGCTCGCAGTAGTCCGAATAGATCATGCCGGCTTGCGTCGTATCCGCTGCATCCGCCAGACGTTCCAGCGCCCCTGGCCCCCATTCGATCTCGGCGTGATTCTGGATCAGCAGCAGATACCCGGTTCGGACCTGCCCGATAATGCGATTCCATAGTTGCCCCTCGCCGATCGAAGCGGCCGCAAAAGATTCGCACAGTGAATGCGTCGATTTGAATCCACCCGGATGCACCACATATATTTTCCGTACAAGGGGTGCCCGGAGCAGAGCCTCCTGTACCCTTTCAAACCAGGGCTGCCCCTGACAGGGGAGAACAACGGTTATGCCTTTCATTTTCACCATTCCTATAAATGATGTGTTTCATATGAATGAAGCATATTTCAACAAGAAAAGCAAAACAGCAAATGCGGAAGCCATCATAACGCCCTTTGGCAACGCGCGACGAGACCCCGGAGCGCCGGCAGGCGTTCAGATCGCGAGGCCGCTTCGGCCAGCCGCTGTAATCCGCTTGGGATGTGCATTAGAAAATCCTTCCGGTTGTGCCGGCGGCCCAGGAATCCAAAAGCGCCGAGGGCCTGCATGAGCCGTTGCACCGACGCCTCATGAAACGCCTCCTGAAAGGCATCCCAGGCGCAGTCGGGTTCCTGCAGTTCATAATAATACTGCAGCAGCTCCAGCCGCTCCTGCTCATCGATCGTGACATAGGGATCGTAAAGCAAGGAACCCAGATCATAGAAATAACTACCGACGCGCATCCCCTGAAAATCGATCAGGACAGGCTCTTCCCGATAAATCATGATATTCTGCGATTGAAAATCGCGATGGACGAGGCTGGTCCCCGTCTGTTCAAGCCGCTCCGCCAGCATGCCCAGTTCGACCTCCAGTACCGCCGCATCCCCCACGCCAAGCTTAATCGCGCAAACGCCGCGGACCAGATTTTCATGAAAGTAATCCCTTTCCCAGCGGTAAAGCTCCGGACCAAATCCCTGCATGAGCGTCAAAGATCGCTGACCCAGGTTCTCCACGGGAAAGGTATGCAGTTTGCGGATCATCCTGAGGGCCTTGCGGTAATAATCGCGACGCAGGCTCCATGCCGACTGTCGGAAAGACCAAAGATCAGCATCGCCCAAGTCCTCCATGAGCACAAAACACCGCTCCGGATCATGATGAAAGATCTTCGGAACGGCAAGATCGAGCTCCCGCAGAAATCCGGCGATGGCCACATAGCGGAGATTTTCTTCACGACCGGGGTTGTAGTGCATGAAAATCCGGGACGACGCGTCGCTAAAACAGATGCGCCGGAAGGTCCGATCGGAACCTCCCTTCGCCAGGGGCGCAATCTGTGTGATGGCCGTTTCCGGACGGTTTAGAACATGATACACATACTGCGTGACGGCGGCATCGGCGATGGTCTCGAACGGCTGTGCCTGTTCGTTATCCTCGGGCCGCGGCTGAACCGCTCCCGGCGCGGCAGCGCGGCGTTTCTCACCGGTCCCCGCAGGCGGCGAGTTCATCATTCTCCGGTATTCTTCGAGACTGCCGATATCATGCCATTCACCCCTGTCGATCATGACACACCCTACCGATCCGGGTTTTTCCTCAATCATGCGTACGAACACCGGTACCACTGATTCTATTTTTCCGGCTGTCAGACGCTTGAGAAATCGTTTTTCGACAACATAAATACCTGTAAAAAGACAGCTTTTCACGCCGGGGCGATTCAGTAGATGGCGCATGTCGCAAATCCGGCCCGTTTCATCGAGATCGACATTACGCAGTGGGCCGTTGCTGCGCAGGACGAGCGTCGCCTCCCGTCTTTGCCCGGCATGCGCCTCCAGCAGCCGCTTTAACGGCAGGTTCGTCATGACATCGGCATTATAAACAATAATTCGTTCATCACCTTTCAGCAGGTCTTCGATATTTTTAATGCCGCCCGCCGTATCGAGCAGAACCGGTTCATGGCGGAAGATAATCGGAATCCCGCGCCATTGACCATCCGGAAATATCTGCCGATAGACCTCAGCGCAATGGTGGGTGTTGACGATGAAGCGCTTGACACCCACCGTGAGGAGGTGATCCATAGCATAGGTGATGATCGGACGCCCGCCCACCAGCAACAGCGGCTTGGGACAAGCCTCCGTCAGGGGCCGCAAGCGAATTCCCAGACCGGCACCAAGGAGAAAGGCGGTTCTAAATATCTGCGCCCTCATGCCGAGCGCCTGCGATGAAATGGATCCATTTGCGTTTTTCTCCATCCAAGGAAGATAAGGTGTTCATGTTCCTTGCCTGCAAAGCATGCGGAAGCTACTTCACTGCCGTCCAGGCGATCGCATAAAAAATGGCCGGGAGCAGATTTCCCACACGAATACGCTTCAAATCGAGCAGATTGATGCCGATTGCAAAAATCAAGACGCCGCCCGTTGCCGAAATCGCACCGAGGACGGCAGGGTTTGATAGAAAAATAAGATGCGACGACAAGAGTGTGATCCCTCCCTGGACAACCAATACGGAAAGCGCCGAAAATGCGACACCGACACCCAGGGATGAGGCAAGGGCCACAGACGCCGCGCCGTCAAGCAGCGCTTTGACGTACAGCGTGCGGGAATCGCCCGCGGTTCCGTCCTGGATAGAACCGATGATCATCATGGCGCCTGTCAGATAAAGAAGCGATGAAGAAACAAATCCATGGACAAACGTGGCGGAGTCGGATTGGAATTGTCGTTTGATGCATTCCCCCATTTTTTCGAGTTGTTTTTCAATATTGATGAGTTCACCGGTTATGCCGCCGATAAGCAGACAACTTACGGTCAGGAGGATCTCTTTGCCGGCGAGGGCCATCTGCAAGCCGATGAGCATCACAGAGAGTCCGAGCCCCTGCATGACGACGGTCTTGATCCTTTCGGGGACGCGCCGCCCGGCGGCTATGCCGATGAGGCTGCCGACAAGGATGGCGCCGCTGTTTGCAAAAGTTCCGATCATGGCATGGTCTTTTCCGTTTGATATCGGGACGGCATCATATTCAGTTATGGCACTGATTGCAATTTTTTTCATTCTGACAGACTTCCTCTAAAAATCAATTGTCAAAACCGGAGCTTTGACATATACTTCAAGCATAGAGGGTTTCAATTCAGACGTATTGAAAAAGGAGAAGGAACATGTCAAAAAATCAAAAACTGGGTTTTATCGTTTCGATCCTGTTGCTGGTTCTGATATTTGCCGGTTGCGAAAGTTATAAGCAACAAGTCGTCCCTTTCAAGCTTCCGACTGCCTATCCCAATGTTACCACCGTAGCGGATGCCCAAATTGCCGCCCAGGCATATGATGACTCGAAACAGGCGGAAGAGGCGTTCGGTTTCGATATCCGGGGGGCCGGCGTCCTGCCCGTTAAGGTTGTTTTCGACAACACAGGAACGCATACGTTGGAAATTGTGACGGGGCAGACATTTCTGGTGGATTCCGACAATAATCTCTGGCCCATCCTCGATCAGAATATGGCCTATGACCGGATTTCCAAAAAAACGCAGTTGGGAAAAGTGGCCCCGGAAGCGGCAAAAGGCGCCCTGTTGGCCGGTGCGGCGGGGGCGATTATCGGGGCCGCCGTGGGCATTGTCACCGGAGGGGGAGTCGGCGAGGCGCTCGGCAAGGGCGCCGCCATAGGCGCCGCAGCCGGCGCTACGATCGGCGGGACCAAGGGACTATCTGATTACGATGTGCAGATGCAGATCAGGGACGACCTTGACACGCGGTCCCTTAAAAGAAAAGCAATCCCGCCCCAGCAGGTGGCGCATGGTTTTATCTTCTTTCCCGGAGAGGCCAAGACCGCAAAGGAAATCAGACTTTTTCTCAAAGCCATCGATACGGGTCAAACCTACCCGCTTAGCTTGAAATTCTGAGCCCTCAGCTATCCCTTTCGCTCCCTGAAGGCTTCCGCTTCAAAATCGCCGGCCAAGAATGATTTGTCCTGTGTGAAATACATGGGATAGTGTTTGCGGAAAGAGGCCATGATCAGGTCGTAGGGAAGATCGGTAAAAGGACCGTGATCACGGACATATTCCATGTGACGTTTCCCCTTGCGGTCGAATTCGTGAAAGATCGCGTCATGCTCGCCGTCGAAATCGAGAGGCTTGACGCCGAAGCGCTCGCAGAGCGACAGGTTGAAGGTCGGCGTGGCCTTGACCCAGCGGCCGTTCAGGAACACCTCCGTATAGCCGTGGTACACGAACAGGTCCGTCTGTATGATTTCCCTGAGCCGCGCCGTCGTCAGGTGATTCCGGACATCGGCAAACCGCAGTCGGCCCGGAATGCCCACGGAGCGGACCGCGGCTGTCAGCAGCAGCGCTTTTTCCACGCAGAAGCCGGATCGCTTTTCCAAGACCACACTGGCCTTGAATTTGTCCTGCGCCAGATTGAGACAATAAGGATCGTATCGGATCCGGTCGCGGACGGCGTAGAAGATGCGGATGGCCCGGTCAATATCGCTGCCGGCGTCCCTGGCGGCGGCTTGCGCAAATGTCATCACGGCCGGATGGTCGCTGTCGATAAAACGCGTGGACCGCAGATAGATCGCAAAATCCTCGTTCGCTGTTGTCGCTATAACACACCCCCGGGACGGAAACGATCCTTGCTGAAACGTCCGTTCATTTGCCACATTTACAGGTACCTGTCAAACAATAGAGAATGCCGAGAATCGGTGTCCATATTTTTCAACCCCCATTATGTGTGAAAGCATTCGATATTATTTGCTTAAAATAGATGATCGGGTCAGCTATGCGGTAGCACAAAAAAAGGGGCCAAGCATCATGCCTAACCCCTTGATTTATTTGGTAGCGGGGAGAGGATTCGAACCTCTGACCTTTGGGTTATGAGCCCAACGAGCTACCGGACTGCTCCACCCCGCGTCATATGAATGGCTGTCTGAGCCTGGTGACCTTAGAACATCCTCTCGTCTTTTTGTCAAGGTGTATTTCACTTTTTTCCCAATACGTTATAAAAATTAAACTTCTTCTCAATCCCCTTGACCGACTTGAATTCCATTTTTTCCGCGTGTACAGAATCCTGAACTCTCTGATAGGTCTCTTCGCAGATCAGGATCTGACCCGGCCGGGCGATCTGTTCCAGTCTCGCCGCCACCACAACGGGCAATCCGAAGATCGTATACTCCTTTTTACGGGAAGAACCGAAGATGCCTGCCATGACCTCACCCGTACCGATGCCGATCCCCACTGAAATTTTTCGGCCTTTCTGCTCGAGTTTTTCATTGATCGTTTTCATTTCATCCACCATGCTCAGAGCGCTCGCAACCGCCCTGAGCGCGTCATCCCCGTAGGTGACGGGCGCTCCGAAAACGCCCATGATGCTGTCGCCGATGTGTTTGTCCAGCGTCCCGTTGAATTCATAAATGATATTGTCCAGCGGTGAAAAATAATGGACATTCAGCATTTCGGAAAGCTCGTCGGGCGTCATGGTTTCCGATAATCCGGAGAAGCCCCGGATGTCGATAAACAAAATGCTGGCGGTCAGGTTCCTGGGCGCCATGGTGCGCCCATCCCGCTGCAGTTCCGCGATAATCTGTTCGGATACGAACTGCTTGAGCCTTTTTTTCACGTTATATTCGCGCACCTTTGCCCGGAGTTCCGTATTGTCAAAAGGTTTTGTCAGAAATCCGTCGATGCCCGCGTTGACCGATTCGATGGCGCTTTCCATCGTCGCATAACCGGTCAGCATGATTCTCGTAATCTCTGGGTTTATTTTCCCGATCTCGATGAGCGTTTCCAACCCATCCATGCCCGGCATTTTGAAATCGGATATAACCGTCTCCAGGCGGTTGTGATTTTCACGCGCTATATGTACGGCCTGTTCCCCGTTTTCGGCCATCAAGATATCGTATCCGTCCTTCTCAAGCACTTTCCTGAGCGAGCGCCGGACTCCTTCCTCGTCATCAACCACCATCAACCCGATCATGATTCCCTCCTCTGACAGGGCAGCTCTATTGTAACGACTGTTCCACTGTCCATTTCGCTGCGAACATGGATCGCCCCCCCATGCCTTTTTACGATTTCATGGGAAATGTATAGCCCCAGGCCCGTGCCCTGGCCGACTTCCTTCGTGGTATAGAAAGGCTTGAAGATATCCTTGAGATGCGCCCCGGAAATTCCCGAACCCGTGTCAGAAATTTCAACGATAACGCAGTCAGTATCTTTTTGATAACGGGTTTTCAAGGTGACGCTGCCTTTGCCTTCCGGAAGGGCCTGAACGGCATTCTTTATGACATTGATAAAAACCTGGCCGAGATTGGCAAAATTTCCCCGCACATCGGGCAGGCTGTCGTCATATTCTTTATCGACGGCCACCTTTAAGTATTTGTATTGATTATAGAGAACGCGCAAGGCATCGTCCAGGGCGGCATTGATGCGCACGGGTTCCACATAGGTCTGCGTCTGCCGGGACAGACCGAGGAGGCTCTTGACAATTGCACCCGCCCGCCGGAGTTCCTTCAAGGAAAAGAGAAGATCATCCTCGACGTCGCTACGGGCTTTCTCCGTCGTATCCCATTGGCGGACGGATTCCACACTGGTCTGGATCAGGCTCGACGCGCTGGCCAGGGGATTGTTCAGTTCGTGGGCCGTGCCTGCGACAAGTTGTCCGATCGCCGCCAGACTTTCAGACTGGATGAGCTGCTTTTGCGTCCGTTCCTTTTCCGCGAGGGCCTCGCAGAGATCGGCCGTTCTCTGTTCGACCTTTTTTTCCAGTTCCAGATTCATCTTTTCCAGGGCCTCATACATCCTGGCATTATCAATGGCCGTCACGCTCTGATTGGCAATCGTGGACAGCAATTCCATATCCTCCTGGACGAAAAGCTGACCCGACTTTTTTTGACCCAGCCCGATCATTCCAATCAAACGATTCTTGGAAATCAGTGGAACAAGCAGAACGATCTGCATCTCATCGAATACCTGAAGTATATCCTGCTTATAATTGAATCGTATAGATTTTCGCTCAATGACAGATTTGTTCAACGGCCCTTTGCACGCCTCCAGATAAGCGACGACCGGATGCGCGCGATCCGTCAGGATGTTGCATTTACCCGCTGCAGATTCATCCTGATTTGAACAATTTTGAAAACAACCCTGCCCGTCATCATAGACAAGAAGACAAACCTGTGTCACATGCAGGGCCGCATTGATGGATTCCAGCAAAAATGTTTTTATTTGATCTAGCTTCAACAGTGATGACATTTCGCCGCTGATCTCCTTGAGCAGTTGATGATAATCATATCTGCCCCGAAAGAAAAGGCGATCGATAAAGGCTTGTACTTTCTTGCGGATCGGATCGAACAAAAGAATCATGAGCAGGGCCAGGAATACTGGAAGGATCAGGGTGTGCTTCTGACCCGCCTGCCAGAAAAGGGTATTAAAAAGGGCTATGATGGCCACGTAAATGATCGTCAGCACGGCCGTCAGGATGAAATAGGCCGTTCCCTTGCGGATCAAAACGCCGATATCCAGAAGATCATATTTCAGCACGCCGAAAGCGAGAAATACCGCGGGAATAAAACTGAAGTTTCCCATGGGATAGATATTGAAGCCGATGACGGGCAGGATATTGAACGCAACGAGCAAAGCGCTCATACCCATGCCCCCGAGAATGTACTTAATCCGGTTTTTTCGCTGATTGTCCTGTGTTGCTTTCATCCCCGCAAGCAGCATGAATAAACAGTAAAAGACCGTAAAAGAGGACAGGACCGAAAAGACATGGAAAACAGGACCGGCCTTGGCAATGGTTCCGAAGGGATATTCGTGGAACCCGCTGATAAATCGATCCGAAAAGACAAAAAAGAGAAACGACAGGCTCATGAGATAAGCACCCATTTCGAGCCATCGCCTGTTATTCAGACGCAGAAAGGCATGAACAAACTGAATATAGATGGGCGGACTGAAGACAAAAACCACATAGATCATTCGATCCAGTTTCAACGCCAGTGTCTTGTCCGGCAGAATGGAAACCAGCGCCACATCCAGATTGATGAGCGCGCCCATGAGACACATGCCGGCAAAAAGAATATTGGTGGACCTGCGGGGACCGCGCAGAAAAGAAAGCAGGCACAGAAAGATCAGGACGAAAAAACCAAGAACGGGCGGAATGACAAAGGCGTATGAGGTCCGCAGGTAGTCGACGATCATATCCCTGAGTCCACCTCTCAAAAGGACGCGCAATTAGCGCCGAAATTTAAAAATGACGACCCTTTTAAAATTGACTTCTATCGCTGGCCTTTTCATAATTCCTGGTTGCACAGGCGTGACACGATTTGTTTTTGTTCAACTTGAAATATCCGAAAGACGCGTCCTCAAAAGACGAAAACGGCCGCCGCCAGAACCGTCGTAAAGCCGGTTTTCTTGACAATGCTCGATTGGGTGCTATTTCTGGTGCTGACAATTTTCCCGCTGATTTTAAATATCTCTTTTTTCTCGTCCCAGCTCTCATCAATATTGAAATCAATGCCTAGGGTGGAGGCCAGCATGGCGGCGGCAAGATCTTCCGCATAGTCGCCAGCCTGTCTTTCCGTCTGGCCGAAAGAATGGTGCTCGCTGATGTAACCGTATGTCTTCTTATCCGCCGGGATGGCGCAACCGACCGATGCCGCCAGCAGCCTGCGCGACTCGTTGCTGCAGCAGCGGCTCAGAACGCAATAAGTAATCGCACCGGGCCTCAGTTCCTGCAACCCCCGCGCTCTGGAAATGACCTTACAGCCCGGGGGCAGAATACTGGATACCTGGACAAGATTACATTTTTCTATGCCGGCATCCCGAAGGGCCAGCTCAAATGAGTGGAGTTCCTCTTTGTGGTTCCCCACTCCCTTTGTAAAAAAAATCATCTTGGGCACGTAAGCGTTCAATGGTCGTCTCCTTTAGGGTATTGTTTTGTTTATATGATTTAAAGTATATCCCATCATGCGGTAGGTCAGTTTCGCCGCAAGAAAATCAGGGGCGACGAGTCCCGGAATCGGCGAGAGTTCCACCACATCAAACCCCCTGATACGGCATTTTTTCGATACGGCCCGGATCAGGCGTAAAAGATCCTTCCAGCCGATTCCGCCCGGTTCGGGCGTTCCGGTCGCCGGCATAAACGCCGGATCGAGGACGTCCAGATCGACGCTGATATAAACGTCGCCTTGCAGATGCCGGACAACCGCTTCACACCAGTCCCTCTCCTGAAGGACATTATCCGCCGAGAAGCTCTTGACCGGGCTTTTGCTCAAGAAATCGGCCTCTTCCGCGCTCATGCTCCGTATGCCCACCTGGACAAGGGGACAGCATTCCGAAATTCGCCGGGCCACGGAGGCATGACTATAAGGGCTGCCCTGATAGGCGTCCCTGATGTCGGCATGGGCATCGAGCTGGAGTGCCGCAAGCGCCGGAAATTTTTCTTTCAGCGCCTGAACGCAGCCGAAGGTTACGCTGTGTTCCCCGCCAAGCATCACGGGGATCTTTCCAGAAGCGACCACCTCCGCTGTTTTGCGCCGGACGGCCTCAACCATCTCCTTCGGCCCACGGGCATCCGGCTCCAGAAAGGAAAGCGTATGGATCCCGCACTGGTAGGTCTCCCGGCCGAGTTCCTTGTCATAGAGTTCCATGTGAGCTGATGCATCCAGAATCGCCGCCGGTCCCAGACGCGATCCGGACCGGTACGTGGAGGTCAGATCATAGGGCACGGGAAGGACGACAAACAGGGCCTTTTCAAAATCAGCATATTCCGGTTCGATGCCGCCGAAATTCATTCATCACTCCCAATTAGCGTAATATCAACTAATTCTCTGTAAATTCAATAATCCACTGGAATATCATTTTGAGACCTTTGAAAAATGGCTTCGCCACGGTTCAAAATTTTTTTCGTTGAGGGGGACACAACATCGTCATGTCCCCCTTGATAAGGCTTAAATATGTTTGAAATCAATAAATTAGTCTGACTTCTGGAAAGTCGAAAAAACTTTGATTTACCGCTTGCGAACCATTTTTCACCGCTTATGCGAAGCTTTCATTGTGTGAAACCGGATGATCATCAATTCTTCAGGACAACCGCAAGAACATATCGCTCAAAGCGCTCGATAGGGTTGTGTGACTAACACATTCATTTTCCAATGTCCAGATTTTATCAGTCGCATCCTTATCCATATCATTCGCGGTCTAATATATCTGTAATGGCTTGATTTCACGGAATTTTATCTCTTCTTTGCGTTCACACCGGCTTCTGGAAATAGCACAGGCGGTAATGGCCGTCTTCGTAATGAAGGTAGGACTTATGGCGGGTCCAGTCTCCCAGTGTCGCGAAGGTCTTCGACTGGCCATCCACGAGAAATTCTTTCAAAAAAGGCTGGTGCGAATGCCCGAGGATCACCGCGTCAAATCCATCACGGAACTTCTCCATGGAAAAGGTTAACATTTTTTGCGCAAGAAGCCCTTCCGAATCAAGCGACAAGTTCCGGCTCGTATATGAGCTGAGCCGGGCCAAACGCCAGAGAATGGTGGAAGGAGTTCTTCTTTGTATTTCATAAAACAATTGACTGCGCAGGATATTGCGCAGGATCATATATTTTCTGTTGCTGTGATCCACCAGGTCGCCGTGCGCCAGCAGCGTTTTTCGACTGTCCAGATCGATCACGGCCCAATCCTCATAGACGGCCATGCCCAGTTTTTTTCCGAAATAGCTTTTCAGAAAGAAATCGTGATTGCCTTCGCAATACGTGATCTGAATTCCTGTTGTCTTAAGCATGACGAGTTTTTCAATGATCTCTTCAAACTCCGGGTATATCTGATGATCCTTGCAGAACCAGAAATCAAAGAAATCACCGGCAATGAACAGCTTATCGACATCGACCTCGCGCAAGCTGTCCAGGAAGCCAATCAGGTCCGGGTACCAGGGATCGCGGCGACTTTTCAGGTGCGCATCCGCTAAAAATATGGATTTCATAAAGCAAAACTTTCGTCGGCAACTTCAATCATGGATAGATCTCCGCGCCTGATGGCCTTTGACACCTTCGTAGAGGGACGCGATCTTGACATGACGCATAAACTGCCCCACAGGATATTGGGAGCAGTATCTATATCCGCAGTAGACCTGAATGGCTGTCTCCGTGACGCGGAGGGCTGCCTCCTGCAGGCAACTCCCCGGCATACCGAAGGGCGCGAATGATAGGCAATGGAGGCGATTGAGAGAGTCCCTGAAGGCTGGCGTCTATGCGGGCTTCGCTCATCATTCAGGATCCGATCAGCCCCCTGTGATGAATTTTCTGATCCCTGAATATTATTTCTGCCATCATGCTGACGGAAGACCTTGGTCTTCAGATTTCCAGATTCAGTGCCGGCATCTGGCTTCATGAGAGCCGCGGTTCCAGCCCATTGGCCGACATGCATCCGGGCGAGATATTCTTTCTTCTGTGACTCCGTTCTGTATTTCATGTGTGAGCCTATTAGCATAAATGCCGGCTCTGCAACAGGTTAAATTTAAGCTGGAATTGCCTGTAGACGGAACTCTGCAAATGCCGGAAAAGCATGGACGATGACCGCCAGATGCAGGAAAGATTCAACCACATGTGCCATCTAAGTCGCCGCCGCTCACCGGCACTGCATCGACCACACTCTCGACCTGATTTCAACCTGCAACCTCCATCCGGCCATAAGGGATGCCGTATTCTCCCTCAGGGAAACGAAGATCGCCATTGATGTCGAGATAGGCGGTCTGAATCATCTCCCCGACATCATCGGCCAGGGCAACACCTGCATGGTGGCCTTGACGGGCCGTCATTTCCCTGCGGACAGCGCCCTCCGCATGGATCTGACCAATGAGATTTACGAAAATCAGGAAGAACCGTTTTCGAACTTTTTACGAGTCCATCTAAAGTAACAACCGTGAAAAAGCAGTCTGCTTTTCTTGATTTTCTTTTTTTTGAATCCTACAATCAACCTTTCAGACGGCGCTCGCCGATGCGCATGGGCAGGATTACGGCAAGAATGCACAACAGCAGCGCCAGAGAAAAGGACACGCTCAACCAGGACCACTGTCCGACTGTCAGTCCCCTGCCGTGCACCCCGGCCATAAAGACCTGATAGACCGGCCCCGCCTCCAGGACAATGACCAAACCGATAAAGACCGTGCAAAGGATCATGAAGAGGAGTCCTCCAAAGCTTGTGACGGCCTGTGTCGGGTTTTCAGATTGAAAGTCCGGATAGGCCGCACCCAGACCGACCCCCATTGCAACGATTCCGGGCACCATACAAAAGACCGTCGCCACGGAAAGCACCATCATGAAATCCGTCACCCGAAGCAGGATATTGGTTGCCACAATCAGGATCTCCGATAAAAGCAGCAGAGGGATATAATAGATAAAATATTTTACCCACAGGAAGGTTCGAATCTGCACGGGCGCTGCGCTAACGATCCAGAAAGCTGCTCCTTCCGTGCTGACCGCCGGAAAGACAAAACGGGCGGCAATGGCCGTCAGTACGAATGAAGCCAGCCCCATATTTAAAAAGGCCATAAGATTCTGGAGGTAAATGGTTTTCATCGGGCTCTTTTCCAAGGGCAAAACGGAAAAATTATAGAGATAAATGACAATCAGGGCGATGATCAAAAAAATCTGCGGCCACTGGGTCTGATCACGAAAAAATACCTTGATTTCCTTGACCGCAAAAGCCCGGGCCGGACCAGAGAGAAAATGTAGCAGCCATGCGGTGCTTTTGCTGCGCTTACTACGCCCGGGGAGCAGTCGCTCTGAAGTGGTCTGGGCTTTGGAAAACCCTGTAAAATAAGCCGTGCCGGCAATCCAGGTCATGACGAAAACAAGAGTCGCAGCAAAACTCCAGGCAAGGGCAATACCTAAGAGGGCCGTCCGATAAGATCCGGAAAGTGCGGCGCGAATACTGTCAAAAATCCAGGTCGTGGCGAGCCAGGGCGCCCCCCCCGTTTCCAGAGATCGGAAATATTGCAGGACCGAGGAAAAGGCGTCCGGATTCGTCAGTTGCTCGGGCCTCATGAGTCTGAACGCAAACAGCAGAATGACAAACAGAAGAAGGCTTAAGAAAATGAGAATGGTGCGGATACGTCCAGCCGGGAGAATCAGGGCGATGAGCACCACCATGATGGCGCTCAGAGATGAGGCAATCAGGCACATGGGGAGGATAGTCAGCCCCACGGTGAGATAGAAGAAGGGACCCGCCTGGAAAACGATCCCGTAGGAAAGAAAGACAGGCAGACTATAAACGATCACCATCCAGGAGCTGTCCACAGTGCTCTCGATCCATCGGGCCAGGAAGATTTTTGATACCGAAACCGGCATCGCGTGAACAAGGGTCAGGTCCCGGCTCAGATAGAGTTTGGACAGCAACGTGATAACGCCGCTGAACACGAGCAGTGTGAAAAAAGTGATCAGAACCATGGAGAGCAGTTTGTGGGCAAGGATATCGCCAAAACTTTCAACCGCCTGAAAATAGGTCAGAACCCTGAAGAAAACGATAAAAATGCCGATCCAGAACAACAGGCCGACAGCGCCGAACAGAAGCCAGCGTACGGTCCGGGATTCCGAATCCCGCGAAAGCTCTCCGTTCTTATAGGACCAAAAACGGGGTTTTAACAGGCTTATGACATCATGCATGATCTATTTTATTCTTCCGTCAGCCTGAGAAAGACGGCTTCCAGGTCGGCATCCTGAAACCGGGCCGCTCGTTTGAGTTCCTTCGTCGTTCCGAGGGCGATCAGTGATCCCCTGTGAATGATGCCGATCCGGTCGCAGAGATCCTCGGCAACCTTGAGTGTATGGGTGGACATAAACACGGTTGTTCCGCGTCGCGCAAGATTTTTCAGGATATCCTTGACCATTTTAATAGCCGCCGGATCGAGACCGACCATCGGTTCATCCACGATCAGCACCAGGGGTTCATGGAGCAGCGCCGCGGAAATAATCAGGCGCTGTTTCATGCCGTGCGAATAGGCCTCAATCAGATCGTGTGACCATTCAAAAAGACCGAATTGCCTGAGAAGCTCCTGTGCTTTTTCCACAAAAATACCGTCGTTGACGCCGTACAGATCGGCGGAAAAGCGCATAAATTCCATTCCGGTCAGTTTTTCGTAGAGGTAGGGCCTGTCCGGAATGAAGCCGATCCGCTTCTTTGCCTCTTGAGGATGATCGGCCATGGAAATCCCGTCGAGGGTGATGGTGCCGGCCGTAGGCGCCAGAATGCCACCCATCATGCGGATGGTCGTGGTCTTTCCGGCGCCGTTGGGTCCGATAAAACCGAAGATTTCCCCGCGCTGCAGGGATAGGTTCAGGCGATCAACGGCCAGCGTCTTACCATAGCGTTTTGAAAGGTCTTTAAGTTCGATCATGGTTTTGTTTCCAATATCTCCAGTTTCAATTTTCCGATGACCCCCATCAGATCGATCTGACGGTCAGCGCCGCCGCGCACAAGCCGGATATGCGTGACGTCCGCCGGAATTTTTCCCAGCGTTGCATCGGCCGTGATCCACTCCCCTAAGTAAAGGACATTCCAGGCATGATAGTAGAAACGTCCCCGCTGATATACGAGACCCGCCTCCACCTGAGCGGGAATTCCGGCCGCCCTGGCCATCGCCGCCAGCAGAACAGCGTGCTCGTTGCAGTCGCCCATGCGGTTTTCAAGAGTCTCCGTCGCGTTCGGAACAGTGAGCACCGGTCTTTTTTCAATGTACTTATAGAGCCAGTCCACTATTTTTTTCGCTTTGGCGGCGTCGCTATCCCGCGGGGAAATGACATGATTGACCTGCTTGACAATGAGCGGATCATCGGACTGAATAAAGGGCGATGGCCGGAGGAATTTGGTTATTTCCCCGGAATGTTCCCTTTTTGCATCGGCCGTCGGCCAAGGCTCCTTTTCAATCGTTAACAGGTTGTTTTTTAAATGCTGCCGTCCGCCTTTCAGGAACAGCGGCTTTGTATCGATATTCGTCAGTCTGATCGTGATTTCTGTCAACAGATCTATGTCATCGATCGTAACATTCGCAGGAATGGAAGCGACTTCCGTAAGATCGGCGCTGGCCAAAATGGTCAGGCCGTCGAGCGCTTCTTCCTTCGTCACGCGCTCCAGCGTCATACCGAGCAGACCTTGCTCCCTCAGAACATCGCCCTCCTCACCCAGCCAGGCGAACTGCTGGGCGCCCATAAAATCAACATCCAGTTTCAGGGCCTTCCTCTCACGCCCCATGACGGTCACAGCTTCTTCTCCGAAAACCTTCAAACGGACCGGCCGCTGCCCCATGGAAGCCGGATCAAAAACATAAATCACGATTTCATCTCCTGTTTTGAGGGTTTTCCCCCTGAGGGCATCAAACATGCTGTTGGAAAGATGCGGCTTTTCCTGAAGCGGCAGAACCATTTTCTTTGGTGCCGTCGGTGTGCCATAGTGGATGGTGGCTTCTTTATCTTTGATAACCCCGCGCACCATGAAATGAAACAGATGTGACTGGAGATCGAAGTTGAAGGCGGCAAGGGTCATATCCGCATGCAAATCGCTTTGCGTCTTCATACGCATATCCTGAACGACCCCCATGGTATTGATCCGCATCAGGACCGACTCTTCGAGATGATAGCCTTCTTCTGTCGTCGTCATGGTCCGGTGTGCATAGCCGATTTTTCGTTTCGCCTGCATGATGGCCATCCAGTGGTCATCGCTCCGGATGGGCTTTACCACAGGCGTTGTCCGCCACGGAAGCATCTGATCGGTCCTCGAAAAGACACCGAGACGGATGGCCAGCAGGACGGCAAAAAGCAAAAGAAATCCCCCCCCGGCAATCCAGTGCCACTGTATTTTACCTTGTTTCACGAAAGATGACCTTTTTCTTAAATTTGTCATAATTATATGAATAGCAGAGCGACATGTCAATCAGAGCACCGGAATAAATTCAAATACTATCTTGTCAGAGATTTTGATTTCTGATAGCCTTCGCCTATCTCGTCCTGTGAGAATATTATAAAAAGAAGCGGCATCATTCCGGACGATGTGATCCGGAGCCCCCAGCGCATCAAAAGGACAAGGATGAAAGAGACGATTAAAAATGGCAGAAAACCCATCCATTAGGCGAGCCCGCGAGGTCCTGAAAATTGAAGCGGAAAGCATTCTGCAACTAATCGACAGGATTGATGATCGTTTCGTAAAAGCCGTGAACATTATTTATAAATCAAAGGGACGGGTCATCGTCACCGGCATCGGCAAGTCCGGACTGATCGGCAAGAAAATCGTCGCCACCCTGACAAGTACGGGCACACAGGCGATTTTCATGCATCCCGTGGAAGGCATGCACGGCGATCTTGGCATTGTTACGAAAGACGACGTCATGCTGGCCATTTCCAACAGCGGCGAGACCCATGAATTGAACATGATCATCAACAGTGTGCGTGAGATCGGCGCACCGCTGATTGCCTTTACCGGCCAGTTATCGTCATCGCTGGCCCTGGCCAGCGATGTGGTCATTGACGTGGGCGTCGAAAAGGAGGCCTGTCCTTTCGGGCTGGCCCCCACATCCAGTACGACAGCGGCCTTAGCCATGGGCGACGCACTGGCAGTGGCCCTCATTGAACGGAAGAGTTTCAAGGAAACGGACTTCTATAAATTTCATCCAGGCGGGAGCCTAGGCCTGCGACTGCGTGCAAAAGTCAAGGATGTCATGATTCAGGGCGATCAAGTTCCAAAGGTTATTTCAGGCGTGCCCCTCGCCGCGGCGATCGGTGAAATGGACAGAAAAAACAGGGGCTTCGTGCTGATAACGAATCCGGACAATCATTTGCTTGGCATTTTCACGGATGGAGACCTGCGTCGCCTGATCCACCGGGGCGAAGATTTCGGGAATCGTGCTATTGATGAATTCATGACGCGCTCCCCGAAAACGATCGACGAAGATACCTCCGTTGCACGGACAATCGAAACCATGCAGCAGCAGGAAATTACGACCTTGGCTGTCGTTAATGAAAACAAACAGTTGAAAGGTCACGTTCACCTGCATGACATCCTCGGAAGAGGAGGCACGCTTAAAATATCAATATCTTAGATCAAGCAATAACCCTCTACGGCCCCCGACACAAGCATGGCGGCCCGCATCATCCTTTTCTGCTGTCCGTTATCGTCGCCTTGATCTTCCGTTTTAGGATCTTGCCGACGCTGCTCGTGGAGAGCTGCTCCTGAATTCGATCAATTTCGGAATCTTGTAGGGTTCCACCGCTTCCTTACAGATATTGAACGATAGTGAAATCCTAAAAAGACAAGAACCGTACACTTTCAAGACCGCTGGTGAATGGATTGAAGCCGATATAACGCCTATGGTTTATGGGCTGACACAATCGTCGAAATTTGTTAGGCGATGGATGACAAGCAGATCAATATAGCGCGACTTTCTTTATTCCCGGTTTGTCCTTGAGCGCCTGATAGACAACACAGGCACAGGATACATCCTGAATCGCCAGACCTGTAGAATCAAACAGTGTAATTTCGTCATCCGCAGCCCTTCCCGTTTCCGTTCCCGCGACAACGTCTCCCAGACTCGCGTGAATATCCTTTTCTGTGATTTGCTTTCTGCTGAGCGGCACATTGATTTCGCCGCTGTGCAAGGCCTGGGCCCAGTCATCAATGACGATTCTGGCCTGTTTGAGAATCTTCGGATCGATTTCCTGTTTCCCCTGCGCATCGGCGCCGATGGCGTTGATATGCGTGCCTGGCGAGACGTTCTGCACCAGTGCCTTTCGGGAAGGTGTCGTGGTAATAAGAATATCGACGTCTGTTGTGACTGCATCGATATCGGTGGAAATGATCGTTTCCAGTTTATATGTTTTTTCCGCCCATTTCTTGAATGCCGGCGCATACCGGTCCTGAGCGTTGAATTGCCAGACTTTTACTGTTTTCAATTTGCGCACCTCCCGAACACACATCAATTGTGCGCGAGCCTGAACACCGCTGCCGACAAATCCGACAATCCCGGCATTTTTTCTGCTCAAATACTTTGCCGCGACGGCTCCGGCAGCACCCGTCCGGATCCCGGTCAAATATGTACCGTCCATAATCGCCAAGGGGAACCCTGTTTTCGGTTCAGTCAGGATGATGACCGCCATGACAGTGGGGAGGCCGTATCCGGCATTTTCCGGGTGCACGGTCACGCTTTTGATGCCCGCGATGTCAAAGCCCTGGCCATGAATATAGGCCGGCATGGAACGCAAGTCCCCCTTTTCAAAAAAGAGATAGCTTTTTGCGGGCATATCCGCCTCTCCCAGGCCATAGGCTTTGAATGCCTTTTCGACGGTTTCGTTGGCTATCGAAGGCCTTAACACTTTTTCGATCTCCTTTTTTGTGATGATCAGTGTTTTCATGCATTCACCCCCGGCAAGCTTTTATGCAAGAGCATCGATGACATGGGAAAAAATATGCTATGATATAAAAAGAGAAATCAATGGATATTAAAATTCTTGACGATCCGGGCACCATCATATATCAAGCAATTGGTTCCGACGGCGGTTAAAAAGATTACAAAACAAGAAAAGGGGCGCGTTGTCAAACGCAACCCCTCGTTGCGATTGGTAGGCGGTACTGGGATTGAACCAGTGACTTCTACCGTGTGAAGGTAGCACTCTCCCGCTGAGTTAACCGCCCGAACTGGGAGAGCTATATCTGAAAGAATCGTTCTTATCAAGAAAAAAATGTGAGCTTGGGGAGGTCCGGCGCATGCAAAACATGTTTTACCCGAAAAGCGTGATGGTCTGCGGCGTATCCGACTCGCCGGATAATCTGGGTCGAAACATCATTGAAAATCTTGATCGTTTCAGTTTTTCGGGATCCGTTTACCTGGTCAGTCGCGAAGGAGGTGAGCTTAACGGTAGGAAGATTCATAAACACATCGAAAACATTGAAGCGGTTCCCGACCTGGCCGTGCTTCTGATTCCCGCAAAAGCCATTCCCGATGCGCTCGAGCGATGCGGCAGGAAGGGCATCTCCCGCGTCATTATCCAGTCTGGCGGATTTTCAGAATTCAACGAAGGCCGCCTGCCCCTTGAAGAAAATCTGCTGAACATCTCCCGGCGCTGGAATATCCGCTTTATGGGTCCCAACTGCATCGGCATCATCAATCTGGACAACGGGCTCGTCCTGCCTTTTTTCCCCATTCTTCCCGAGACCATGAAGAAGGGCGCTGTCTCCATCATTGCACAAAGCGGCGGGATGATCGTCGATATCATGCGCCTGCTCATCCTCGAAAATATCGGGTTCAACAAGGCCCTCAGTATCGGCAACAAACTCGACTTGAACGAATGCGATTACCTGGAATTATTAATCTCCGACCCTGAAACCCGCTGCATTGCTGTCTATCTCGAAAATTTTTCGGACGGCAGGAGGCTCATGTCACTGGCGCAACAAACGGACAAGCCCATCGTTGTGCTCAAGGCCAACCGATCTTCATCCACACATCAGATCGCCCGATTTCATACAACGGCCCTGGCCGGCGACGATGACGTCGCCGAGGCGGCGCTCAAACAGGCCGGTGTCCACCGCGTCCGGACAATCATGGAAATGGCCGGTACCCTGAAGATATTTTCTCTGCCCCTCATGAAGGAACACAGGATAGGCGTGGTCTGCCGTTCCGGCGGGCAGGCGGTCACGTTTGCGGACGCCGTGCATCGGCACGGTTTTACACTGGCCGGTTATTCCGACCGTGTTTTTAATCATGTCCGGAAGGAAATCCGGGCCGGTGTGATCCGCATGACCAATCCCTTGGATCTCGGGGATGTCTATGACATCCGGTTTTATGAAGAAATCATCGAGAGAGTCCTTCAGGAACCGGAGGTGGACGGCGTCGTCTTCGGGCATACGTACACGAATGACGCGACTATTCCCCCGACGCAGGGGCTCATCCGGGCGACAAGAAGACTGTCGCAGCAATATGGAAAACCGGTCGTCTTTTTTTTGGTTGCCTCTCGGGAACATTTTTTTGCCCTGAGGGAAACGCATGATTTTCCGATATTCACCGATCCGGAACAGGCGGTGCAGGCTCTGGCCGTCTCTCAGCGACACCACGGCCATCAGTCTCTGCGCAACGCAACGCAGCCACTCCTTTCAGGCCGCATCAAACCGGACATCAAGGCACCGCTGACGCCATCATCCATGAGCCCGGAAACATCCTTCCGCCTGCTGAGATCATACGGCTTGCCCGTTGCTGACTTTTCCGTCATCACAACCATCCGGGAAGCTTGCGACGCGGCGGAACAAATAGGCTACCCGGTGGCCCTGAAAAACGCCGCTCCGGAAATCCTCCATAAGACAGAGGTTCAGGGGGTTCATCTGAACTTGAAGAATCGGCGGGCGCTTACTGCTGCTTTCCGGGCCATGAACACCGACAGGGTCCTTGTCCAGAAGATGTCGGCCCCGGGACGGGAAGTGATGATCGGCGGCCGTCAGGACCGGGAGTTCGGCCCGGTAATCCTGTTCGGATTGGGAGGCATCTTTGTGGAGGTGATCCGGGACGTGTCCCTGCGTATCTGTCCGATCGATCCCGGGGAAGCCGGACGCATGATTGAAGACATAAAAGGATTCAGGATTTTACAGGGATTCCGGAAACAACCGCCGGCGGACCTGAAGGCCTTGAAAAACTGCTTGGTCAAGGTTTCCCGGATACTGGTCGAACATTCCGAGGTGCAAAATCTCGATATCAATCCGATGCTGGTATTCGACAAAGGACAGGGTTGCCTGGTAGTGGATGTTAAAATCCAGATTGGCGGGGATTAAATCAGATTCATCCGAAAAAATATCAATTTTGTATCGGGGGAAACCGATCAACCCGACAAGCGAGAACACAATGTACCTGCCGCTCTTTACCCCGTTGGAAAGCACACGCTTACACAGGAGACATTAAACCTCATGTTCGTGAAAGCAGGAATAACACGACGAGCCGGTATTTATGAGCTACTATGTTATGATCTCGCTATCGTTTTAATCACGTCCAGAAAACAGTCCATTTCCGCATCGATTCCGATGGTAACCCGGATGAAGTTATCAATTTTAGGTTTATTAAAATACCGGACAAGAATACCTTCTTCTCTCAGCCTCTGGAACAGGACACTTCCGGGGCATTGTTCACTGCTGATAAAGATGAAATTTGCCTGTGAAGGAATCACCCTAAAGCCCATTTCCTTAAGTCGAGAAGATACTCGCTCACGGCTCCTCATAATTTTAGATCGTGTTTCCTGGAAATAAGCATCATCTTTAATTGCTTCCCGGGCACCGGCCAGGGCCAGACGATCAACCGTATACGAGTTAAATGAATCTTTGACCCGCATGATTCCTTCAATCAACTCTTCATTGCCCAAGGCGTACCCGACACGCAATCCCGCGAGTGAATGTGATTTGGACAGGGTCTTGATAACCAGCAAATTCGGATAATCATTAATAAACTTTACCGCAGATTGGCCGCCGAAGTCTACGTAGGCCTCATCAATGATGACCACGCTGTTTTCATTCCGCCTGAGAATCGCTTCCATCGTTTCTAAAGAAACACCTTTTCCGCTGGGGGCATTGGGATTGGCAATAATAATCCCACCGTTGTCCTGATAGTATCCTTCCTCGGGAATATTAAATTCCTCGTCCACGGGAATAAGTCTGAAGTTGGTATTAAAAAAAACGGCGTAAACGGGATAAAAACTGTAGGTTACTTCAGCGAACAGCACGGGTTTGCTTTCCGGTTCAAAGAAAGCCGGAAAGGAAAAAGCCAATAACTCATCGGAACCATTTCCAATAAAAATATTGCTTTTTCGGAGTCGGTAATATCCGGCAATTATTTCTCTCAGTTCCTCTCCCATCGGGTCCGGATAAAGCCGCAACGTTTCATCGGCCGCATTCTTAATTGCCTCGATCACTCGGGGAGAAGGCGGATAAGGGTTCTCATTCGTATTCAGTTTAATGTATTTTCGGTCTTTCGGTTGTTCCCCGGGGGTATAGGGTTTGACATTTTTTACCGTATTACTCCAGTATCTGCTCACAAAGAATCCTCCGCTTTTTTCAGGACATTCTTAATATATTCGGATACAGAATAGAATGTCTTATCGGAAATTTCCATTATTATTACATCAAGTATCGGGTGGTGAAATTCGAGAGAAGCCATCGCTTGTTTTCATCGGTAATCGTAAATTCTTATTTACTCCGGATTCAAGGACTTGTGGGTGTAAGCGACGCCCACAACAACTCAACTCATTTCATTTTTTATGAATCAGAAATCTGCATCAATCCGAGGAACTCTAAATTAGATCATTTGATACGATTTTTCAGGCGGTTCAGATCGCAGACGGTAATGGTACTTCGGGCGGTGGACACGATCCCTTTTTGGCGCAGGATCTTCAATTCCTTGTTGATCGTCTCGCGAGAGACGCCGATCAGGCTGGCCAGTTCCCGCTGTGTTAAATGCACGTCATACTGCTGATCGCCTTTGTCCACCTGATGTCGGGACTCGACCAGAGCCACGAGCCGTTTTGCCAACCTGGCAGAGACATTCAAAAAACAGACTTCCGCCACCATATCGTCGGTCCTGCGCAGGCGGAGCGAAAGGACCTCAATGATCGCCCGAACGGCATGTTCATTGTGAATCAGGAAGGAAAGAAAATCGGCACGATTAAGAACATATAATTGCGTGTCCTCCAGCGCCATAGCGCCCGCTGAGCGCGGCAGATCATCAAGCAGGGCCATTTCGCCGAAGAAATCACCGTCAGTTAGCATGGCCAGGGTAATCTCGTCGCCGCGGTTTGTGGAAACGGCAATTTTGATCAGACCTTTAAAAATGATGTAAAGGGCCGTTCCTTCATCACCCTTGTGAAAAAGGAAATCCCCTTTATGTATGGACCTCCGCCTCAGCATGGATGCCAGTGCTTCTTGCTCATGCGGTAAAAGGAGGGTAAAAAGAGGGATTTGCTTGATAAGTAATACCGGCATCTCCTGATCCTTCCCTTCCCAGAAACTTTCTAGGTCATTTCTAAGCGACTTGGCCGGTTAATGCTCCATAATACGGAACACGACGGCCTTCAAATAGGTCATTGAACGGATTCAGTCGTTTGTTCCTTGCCGAAGACACGTCGATATTAACGACACCGGTTTCTTCCGTGTCCGCTCCGGCGCGATAAAGGATATTGGCAACCGGACCGGTAATCTGGCTGCGGCCCGTATAGCAAAAGGTTTTGCCTCCCCGTTGCTCCGTTCCCGTCCGGTTTGAAGTGACCGCAAAGACGCGGTTTTCCAAGCACCTTGTGATCATGGCATCCTGACAGAAAGACAACACCAGATTGGCCGGGTGACAGATAAGGTCGGCGCCTTTCAGGGCTAAAACGCGCATAGCCTCTGGAAATATCCAGTCAAAACAGATCATGATCCCCAGTTTGCACAAACCGATGTCGTAAACCTCAAATCCCCTGTCTCCGGGCGTAAACCAGAGCGTCTCCTCATTGAAAAGATGCACTTTCCGGTAAGTTGCTACATGGCCTTGGGGCGAAACGAGGATGGCCGCATTATAAAGCCGGTCGCCGGCTTGTTCAACCAGGCCGCCCACAAGGTACAAGTTTTTTTTCCGGGCGATGTTGCATAGGGCTTCCGTCGTTGGGCCGCCCGGAATGATCTCGGCGAGATCTTTGGCCTCCTGTTTGGAGGTAAAAAGATAACCCGTATTGAAAAACTCCGGAAGCACGATTATATCGGCATCCAGAGATTCGATAAGCTGAATTGCTTTTTCAATATTGTCTTTTACGTTACCGAAAAGAGGGTCGAACTGGATAAATCCCGCTTTCATGCCTGTCTCCCGGATGAATTAGAATTCAAAGTCAACGACGCTGATACCGCCACACATCGTCCGGACCTTCTGTAAAACGGCCTGATGGTCCGGATGGACCTGATAGCGATTCATGGCATCCACGTTTTCAAAAGCCGATACCAATGCGAAATCCCAGGATCTTTCGGTATGCAGAATGTCATGACCGAACACGAATTCCCTGATTTCGGTAATCACGGCCGGGAGCCCCCCCAGGCTCTGCCTGAGCCCCTCAATGTCAGGCGCCGTCACGGTCGGCTTGAACTTCATGAAGACAATGTGTTTGAGCATCCCAAACCTCCTGATATTTAAAGACGGGCGCTCGATAACCAGGCTAAAATATATATCATTCCCTTTGAATCCGCCTCGCCAAGCCACCCTGCCCTATTTCTTTTTTATCCCTTTCGCCCTGAGAGACACCCCGCCCTTGAAGGCATCACCGAGCGACCCGAAAGAATCCGGTTTCTTCTGGAGATATTGCCGGAAATCTTCGGGTTCCTCTTTCTGTCCCGCAGCATCTTCGTGTGATGCCATGACCAGAGACAGGCGTTTGGCCGCCCGGTCTATTTTCTCGATCTTCACCTCGATCATCTGTCCCTGCGTGAGGATCTCACTGGCATGTTTGATCCGCTTCCCTGCACCCAAGCGCGAGATATGCAGCAAACCATCGATCCCCGCCTCCAATGTGATAAATGCGCCGAAGTTCATCATGTGCGACACCTTGCCGGCATGGACAGATCCTTCCGGGTAGCCGGATTCAACCTTCTCCCAGGGATCCGCAACCATCTGTTTGAGGCTCAGGCTGATCCTGTCCTTTTCCCGGTCTATCTTCAGAACAGCGACTTCCACTTCCTCGCCGACCTTGAGGGCATCATTGATGTCTTCAGTACGGCCCCAACCGATTTCAGACATGGGCAACAGTCCATGCAGGCCGTCGATATCCACAAAGGCGCCAAATTTCTGCAGCGAGATGATTTTCCCTTTTACAGTCTGGCCTTCCTGCAGCGACTGCATCAGCGCGTCTCTTCGTGCCTGCTGCTCTTTTGCAACGATTATCCGATTCGATAAAATAATGTTGCGTCCCTTCTGGCCGAATTCCGTGACGACAAAGGGAAGGCGCCGCCCGATATAATCAGCCGGCTTGTCAATTCGTCCCAATCCCATCTGTGAAAAGGGACAGAATCCCCGCATCATCCCGGCAATCCGGATCTCGAACCCCCCCTTGATTTCCTTATCGACCACACCATCTACGGGGATACCGCTGCGCCATGCGTCTTCCAGGTAGATGCGGCAGGCTTCTCCTGTGGTGATTTTTGTAGTGAAAAGCTTCTCATTCTGTCGGGAGGACAAGAAGTAGGCCCGGATTGTGTCGCCTTCTTTTACAGTCAACTCTCCGTCATCATTTACTAATTCCTTCTTATCCAGATACCCTTCGTTTTTTCCGCCCAGATCTAGAAAGATCCACTCTGGTGAGATTTTAACGATCCGGGCTTCCACTTTCTGTCCCGGTTTCAGCCATAACGGCTCTGTGTGGCTCTGTTCAAACAACTCTGCAAAACTCATTTCTTCGACTGGCTCGTGCGTGGGTTCCATTTTCTGTTCCATTGATCATCCTTGTCATTAATATCATCCTGACGGGGAGGCTTTCAGCTTCAGGGCATCCCCTATCGGCGTCGCTTATATCTTAATCTAGCACGCTTAACAAGCAAAAAGCCATGGCTGTATGGAACAGCCATGGCTTCCTGTGAAAATCGCATCTGACGGGTTTTTGAAAAGCCGCCTATCGTCAGGCGGGGAGGGATCTTTTCTTGCTCGTCAATGCGCAGGTAAAATTGCTACAGCATTTCATATATGCCGGCAGCGCCCATGCCGCCTCCGATACACATGGAAACGATTCCGCGTTTAGCCTTCCGGCGTTTCAGCTCATGGAGCAGATGGGCAGTCAGCTTGGCGCCTGTGCATCCGAGCGGATGCCCCAGGGCAATCGCACCGCCGTTCGGATTAATGTCCCCGGCAAAATAACGATCCTCAATCCCCACGGCCCGGCATGAATAGATGGCCTGTGAAGCAAAGGCCTCATTGATTTCATAAACATCAATGTCCTTGGTGGTTAATTCTGCCATCTTCAGAACCTTGGGAATCGCGTATGCAGGGCCGACCCCCATTTCTTCGGCCTTGCAGCCGGCAACGGCAAAATAGGTCAGCTTGGCCAGCGGCTTCAACCCCAGTTCTTTAGCTTTGTTCGCCGTCATGAGCAGGGAAAACGCGGCGCCGTCGGTCATCTGGGAAGAGTTGGCGGCGGTCACCGTCCCGCCTTGCCTGAAGGGGGACTTCAACTTGGCCATATCCTCTAACTTTGCCGGCCACCTCACGCCGTCATCGGTATCAAAAATGAACTTTTCCCGGACGCGCTTGCCGTTTTTCAGAACCTTGTACATAAAAGCCTCAATGGGGATGATCTCATCTTTGAATTTCCCCGCCTTCTGGGCTTCAAAGGCCCTGCGATTGCTCTCCAGGCCGAACTTGTCCATATCTTCTCTGGAGATTTTGTAATTTGCCGCAACATTTTCTGCCGTGATGCCCATGGAGACATAGACATTGGGCATGCTGCCGTCGAAAGCCCAGTCGGGATTGGGACGGAAGATGCTGCCGCCCATGGGGATGTGAGACATGGTCTCGCATCCGCCCGCGATAATCACGTCGGACCAGCCCGCGCGAATCTTGGCGGTCGCATCGGCAATCGCCTGGATGCCCGATGAACAAAAACGGTTGACGACCATGCCCGATACGGAAATCGGCAACCCTGCCCCCATCGCAATGACGCGGCCGTAGTTAATGCCCTGTTCGCCTTCGGGGAAGGAACAGCCGACAATGACGTCATCCACTTCTTCCGGCTTCATTCCGGGAAACCGGGCGAGCAAGCCCTTCATCACCTGAATACCGATATCGTCGCCCCTGGTAGCGGCCAAGCCTCCTCTTTTATATCTTCCGCCCGGACTTCTGACGGCTTCAACAATAACAGCTTCACTCATGATATTCCTCCTTGTCTTCAGGATCCCCCGCCCTTTTCCTCCCCCAGCGGAGGGGGAATGATCGGGGGACGTTCATTGTTTAATTGCGCAACGGCTTACCCGTCGTCAACATTTGCATGATCCGGTCCTGGGTCTTCTGCTCGCCCATAAGGCTCATGAAGGCTTCCTTCTCCAGATCCAGGATTTCCTGTTCCGTCACAAACGTTCCTTCTGCGCAGTCGCCGCCGGAAATGATATGGGCCACTTTTCGGGCGATATGGACATCGTAGGCGGACGCGTAGTTGCCGTGCTGCATGTTATAGAGAATCGCGTCGGCCATGCCGCGGAAATTCTCGCCCATCACGGGAATCAGGGCCGGACGCGCCTTCCTGTAGAACCTGGACAGGCCCAGAACAACCTGCTTGGCGTCATAGATCTGCTGATCCCGGTTGAGACTGATATATTCCGTCTTGCGGATGAAACCCATTTCCATGGCTTCCATGGCGCTCGTGGCCACCTTGGCCATGGCGATGGTTTCAAAGGCTTTGCCCAGAATCGTCTGCAGGTTCAGACCTGCATCGATGACGCCGTCGGGAATCCCTTCGGTCAGGCGCACCATGAGTTCCTTGCAGCCGCCGCCGGCCGGGATGACGCCGACACCGACTTCCACAAGACCGATATAGGTTTCGCCGCAGGGCTGGCATTTCGCCCCGTGCATGCTCATTTCACAACCACCACCCAGCGCCAGCCCGGCGGGCGCCGTCACAACCGGCTTGGACAGGTACTTCATGCGCATGTTCGCGTTCTGAAATTCGGAAATCAAGGTTTCCAGGACATCCCAGTCGCCCTTCTGCGCGGCGAGCAAGACCTTGAAAATGTTAGCGCCGGCGGAAAAGTTGGCCGCATGGTTGCCGACGACCAGTCCAACGCAATCCTTCTCCACGATGTCGCAGGCGGCAAAGATCATTTCGATCATGAGATCATCGACGGCGTTCATCTTGGTATGGAACTCAAGGCAGGCCACGCCGTCGCCGATGTCCACAAGCGTAGCGGATGCATTTGTCTTGATCACTTTCTTCAGATCCTTCAACGCGGGCAGCAGGATGATGCGCGCGTTCGGTTCGAGCAGGACATAGTTCTTCTTCTCAAAGTCATAGTAGTAGGCGCCGTCATCCTTCTTCGCGTAGAAGGTTTCGAAACCCTTCTTCAGCATCTCCTCGATCTTCTTGGGCACTTTCTTTTTGAGCTGTTTCATGACCTCGACCGCTTCCCGGACGCCTACGGCATCCCAGGTTTCGAACGGACCGAGTTGGTGGTTATAGCCCCACTTCATAGCGTTATCGATTGCGACGATGTTATCGCAGATCTCGGGAACGCGATTGGCGGCGTAGATGAAGTTATTGCAGAGGTACTCGCGCGCCAGCTCGGCGGCGGCATCTTTACCGAAGAAGACGGTCTTGATTGTTGCGGCAGCGCCGTCATCGGATTTCTTCTTGGCCGCGGAGACGGACTCATACCTGGGTTTCGTCGGGGCAACGTATTCCATAGTGTTGTAATCGAGCACCATCTTCGCCGTCTTGCCCTTGGCGTCCTTGGTCTTTTTGTAAAAGCCCTGCTTGGTCTTGTTGCCGAGCCATTTGAGCTCCATCATTTTGTCCATGAAGGGCGGCGGCATAAAGATATTCCTGCTTTCGTCGTCGGGAACGGCCTCATAGAGATTCTTCATGACATGCTGGCCCGTATCGAGGCCAACCAAGTCGAGGGTCCCGAAGATGGAGGAGCCCGGACGGCCCAGTGCCTTGCCGATCACGGCGTCCACTTCTTCCACCTTCATCTTCTTTTCCACCATCAGGTTGACAGCATTGGCGATGTCGAAGACGCCGATGCGGTTGCCGATGAAATTAGGAACGTCCTTGCAGACCACAACGCCCTTGCCCAGCACTTGCTCGCAGAAGGTGATCATGTAGTCCACGATCTCTTTGTTGGTCTTCTCGCCGGGGATGATCTCCAGTAATTTCATATACCGCGGCGGATTGAAGAAGTGGGTGCCCAGGAAATGTTCTTTAAATTTAGCGCCGGACTTTGTCGTAATATCCTTGATGGGCAACCCGGAAGTGTTGGTGGTAACGATACAGGTCGGTTTGACGATCTTCTCGACCCTGGCGAAAAGCTCCTGTTTGATTTTGAGATTCTCAATTACAACCTCGATGACCCAGTCCACATCGGCAAGCCACTCGAGGTTGTCCTCAAAGTTGCCGATAGTGATCATGGATGCGTTCTTCTTGCTGTAGAAACTGGCCGGCTTGGATTTTGTAACGCCGGCGAGGCCGTTCGCGGAAAAGCGGTTCCGCCAAGCGGGGCTTTTCTCGGTCAGGCCCTGTTTCTTGTCGGTTTCGGTCAGTTCAAAGGGGATGATATCCAACAAATAACAGGGAATCCCCGCATTCGTCAGATGGGCGGCGATGGTCGCGCCCATGACGCCTGCGCCTAATACGGCGGCTTTTTTGATTTCATAGGACATATTCATTTCCTCCTCATTGTTGCTTATGGCCCGGTGCCGGTTTATGTCCTGAGGATCCAACCGGCACAAGCTGCATAAGATGCGGCAACTGCCTCAGGGCGCCGCCGCAATAATGTATTTATGCTGCGAACGATTCATCCGCCATTTCAATGGGAACCTTATCCGCAACCTTCATCGCCGCACACTTTGCCTTCACCAGCGAGAGGACTTCCACGGCAAAGAATTTCGCCGACGCAACTTTGCCCTCGTAGAAGGCCACATCGGCATCATCGTGGACAAGCGCACGCCGTTTGCCCTTGGTGTCGGCGCCCTTTTCCTCATAAATCTTGATTAATTTTTCATGGGCAATGGCCCCGGCTTGTAGCAGGAAGTGCCCGAGCAGCAAATCGCCGAAGGTTTCCAGATAGGGTGATGCGTTCAGAATCGGAATCAGGAAGCTCGAACTCTTGCCCAGCGCAGCGAAGGTCATGGTCAGATCGACGACGGCATTGTTCGCTTCTTCGAGGAAGGCCGCGTATTTTTCAAGCTCGGGGATGCCTTTGGCCCTCGCAATCGTAGCGCCGATCTCGCCGATCATGTTCATGACATTCATGCCCTTGTCCTGGCCGAGTTTCCGGCCGACGAGGTCAAGGGACTGGATGCCGTTGGTCCCCTCGTAGAGGCAGGCAATTTTACAATCCCGCATGAATTGCTCCACGGGATATTCCTGGCAATAGCCGTAGCCGCCGTAGATATCGATGGCCTTTGAGGTGATCAGCATGCCCATATCGGATGAATAGGCCTTGCACACAGGCGTCAGCAGTTCCACAAAACCAAACCATTTCGCCTTTTCCTCCGGAAACGCGAGGGACATGTCCAGCGCGTAGGCAGTGAAGTAATTCAGGCTGCGCAGGCCTTCCACGTAAGCTTTCATCCAGAGCAAGTCCCTGCGGACATCGGGATGCTGAATGATGGCAACAGGCTTTGCGTCAGGGTTTTTCATCTCCCAGACCGGGGTGCTCTGAATTCTTTCCTTGGCGTAGGCAACGGCGTGTTCAAGGGCCGCCGAGGAGTGTCCCAGGGCCTGCATGCCGACCTCCATGCGGGCTTCGTTCATCATCTGGAACATGATTCTCAAGCCATCGCGTTCGTTGCCCAACAGTTCGCCGATGCAGGCTCCGTCCTCGCCGAAGTTCAGCGTGCAGGTTGCGGACCCTTTGATGCCCATCTTGTGCTCGATGTTCCCGGTTTTAACGTCGTTGAATTCGCCCAGGGAGCCGTCGTCGTTGACTCGGTACTTGGGAACGATAAAGATGGAAATGCCGGGCGTTCCGGAGGGATCGCCTTCAATTCTCGCCAGAACGGGATGGATAATATTTTCGGTCAGATCGTGATCCCCGCAGGAGATAAAGCACTTGGTCCCGGAGATCAGGAACTTCCCGTCGGGAAGCCGCTTGGCCGAGGTCCGCAGGGCGCCCACATCGCTGCCCGCGCCGGGCTCGGTCAGACACATCGTGCCACTCCATTCGCCGGCAAACATCCTGTACATGTATTTATTCTTCAGCTCTTCCGTCCCGTGATGCAGAATCAATGCGGCCGCTCCGTGGGTCAGGCCGGGATACATCAGGAAGGCGAAATTGGCGGCGTAGCAAGGCTCCACATTCGCCGTCGCCGTTATGAAGGGCAATCCCTGGCCGCCGACATCTACGGGCTGCACCTGAGCCAGCCATCCGGCTTCACAATACTTTTTATAAGCCTCATGGAAGCATTCAGGCACTGTTACCTTTCCGTCCTTAAAGGAACATCCCTGCTTGTCGCCCAGTTCATAGGTCGGCAGCAGGACATTCATGGCCATCTTTTCCGCTTCGTTCATCATCATGAGAACATCGTCTTTAGAGAAATCCTTGTACTTTTCCGTCTCGAACAGCTTTTCGATCTCGAGCTGCTCAAATAGGACGAAATGCTGATCCCTCATGTTCACCAGTAAATTGCTCATCATAAACCTCCTTCCGAAACCCTGTTAGAATGTCTGAAAATTTATATTCTGGCTGGCCATCTCATCACTTTTGCTATAATATTTCAGACCTTTGATGAAGATGCCCAGGCTTCCCTTGATCGTGAAACGGATCCTCTCCTCACGGTTTTCATCCTTGCCGGTGAATAGATGCAGAGAAATGACCCCGTTGAGAAAACCCCATATGGCGTTGCGGCATTGCCGGACATTGATGTCTGCCGGAAATTCGCTTTGTATGATGCCACGCTGCAGGATGGTTTCGATGATTTTGATGGTGTTGTTTGTGACTTCGACAATATGTTCATTGACCGATTCCGCCAAATTCATATCTTCTGTGTGGAGCATGAAGGTCATCATGATCCTGAATAACTCCCGGTCGTTCAGAAAAAAATCGATATAAATGCAGGCGAATTCGAGAATGAGTTCGGCTGCAGATTTGTTGTCTTGAAAGAGATGAGCGGATTTTTTATTGAACTTTTCGATATCGCTTAAGAGAATGTGCGTGTAGATTTCTTCCTTGCTTCTGAAATAAAGGTAAATGGACCCCTTGCTGAGTTCGGATCTTTTCGCGATGTTCTCAACCGTAACATACTTGAAGCCTTTTTCAAAAAACAGCTTTCTGGCCGCGTTGAGGATCACGCTTCGTCTCTACTCTTTCTCTCTTCTCCTTCTCTCCTCAAGCCCCATGACAGTCATGACTTTCTTACGGATTATACTTCTGTCGACTCTGACTAATGATTAGGATTTGACCATAAGTCAATTACTGACCATCGGTCATACATTATCTACATGCACCTTTAGGCTTTGTCAAGAAAAAACACAATGAGATATATTTCCGATGCCGAGCCGGAAATATGGGGACATGACACAGTCATGTCCCCATATTTCTTGGAATGAATAATGTATGGCCGTCGCCCTGCTTCATTTTAACATTTTAATCAGTGCTGCCATGGTGTATGGTGACAAGCATATTTTTAATACAGAGGCATGTTTATTTATGGATGAAGGAAGAATGTCCATGACTGTACCGGAATGGACACCGGAGGCGATCCTCCGCTTGTCGGGAGACTACTGGAAAACATGCGCCCTGCATGCTGGCGTCAAGCTGGACATCTTTACAATCATCGGAGAGGACTGCCTTTCCGCAACCGACATCGCCGGGCGGATCAAGGGTGATTTGCGGGGCGTCACGATGCTTCTGAACGCGCTGACAGCCATGAGACTCCTGCTCCATACAGATAAAGGATATGCCAACATCCCGGCCGCCAAACATTTTTTGTCGAAGGATTCCGAGAATTATCTGGGCTACCTGATCACGCACCATCATTATCTGATGAAATCCTGGTCTCAGCTGGACAAAGCCGTCAAAACCGGCAAGCCCCTGCGTACAAGATCCTCGCTAAGCGACGCCGCGCGGCGGGAGAGCTTCCTGATGGGCATGTTCAATATCGCCATGAAGGTCGCGCCAACCATTGCCGCCGCTACAGACCTTTCGAACAGGCATCATCTTCTCGATCTGGGTGGAGGACCGGGAACTTATGCCATTCATTTCTGTTTGACCAATCCTCAACTCCGGGCAACCGTTTATGACCTGCCGGAAACCCGGCCTTTCGCTGAAAAAACCATCGCGAAATTCGGCTTGGCCGACCGCATCGCCTTTGTGGAAGGAAATTTCATCAAGGATGACATCCCGGGAACCTACGACGTCGCCCTGCTTTCGCACATTCTTCATGCGGAAGAACCAAACGACTGCCGCAAGCTCATTCGGAAGGCCGTCTCCAGGTTGCAACCGGGCGGTCTGATCATGATCCACGAATTCATCCTAGACAATACCATGGACAGCCCCCTGCATCCGGCCCTGTTTGCGCTCAACATGCTGCTGGGCACTCCCTCAGGCCGGTCCTATTCCGAAGAACAGATCATGGACATGCTGACGGGAACCCATGTCAAGGATATCCGGCGGATCCTCGTCGAGACCCCGAATGATTCGGGCGTCATCATCGGCAACATATCCCTTGACTTCCCCGCGAAATAGCATATCATAAAAGCATATCCTGGAGGTGATTGATATGCGTGCAACATTAAACATCCCCGACGATCTCCTCTCCGAGGTCCAGAAAATCTCGAAACAGAAATCCAAAACCATGGCTATTGTCACGGCGATGGAGTCCTATGTCAGAGACAGGAAAATGACCGAACTTCTGGCACTGCGGGGCAAAATGACGATTAACTATGACTGGAGGACAGAGGAAAGAATAGAATTGCAGGCCCAGGAAGAACGGGACAAATGCAATGAAAAGTAATGGTATTCTCCCCGATACTTGCGCCTGGATCGATTATTTTCGATCCGGCACGACCCCTCTCGGCCAGGCTCTCGAAAAAGCCCTTACAGCAGAAGCTGTTTTTGTCTGCGGACCGGTCATCTATGAACTTGTCCAGGGCGTCCGATCAGAAATGGAACAGGCCCTGCTGACCGGTGTACTGAACGCCCTTCCCTTCCTCGAAATGAATGAAGCGCTCTGGATCAGAGCCGGCCGCCTCTCTGCCAAGCTGCGCAAAGAAGGGAAAACGATCCCCTTTTCCGATATCATCATTGCCGTCCTGGCCATGGAAAAGAATCTTGCCGTGATGACGGTGGACGAACATTTCCGCGACATACCGGGATTGAAAATCAGTGCGGATGAATGACGACGAAGGACTTAATGAAATTGTGGGAGGATGAGGAGAAAGCATGAATCCGATCCCGGAATATCTGCGCAAGATTGAAAAAGACCTGACCGCAGGCAACGCCACGGAACACACCTACCGCCCCACCCTGAAAACCCTCATCGAATCCCTGGGAACAGATATCAGCGCCACCAACGAACCCAAGCGGGAAAAGTGCGGCGCGCCGGATTATAGCCGTTGAAATAATCGAGGTTTTACGTGATTATGAATATTGAAGATTTAAGAATATACCCCTTCAAGGGGTTCATGGATGAAGAAGAAGCGCTGCGATTATACGAACTGGCGCGAGAGGCGAGCCGTTTCGGCCTCTGTCTGGAAATCGGCAGCTATTGCGGGCTTTCGGCGGCTTATCTGGGCATGGGCTGCCGCGAAAACGGCGGCGTCCTGTACTCCATCGACCACCATCGGGGCTCGGAAGAACAGCAGCCCGGCCAGGAATATTTCGATCCCGATCTGGTGGACCCCCAAACGGGCCTGATCGACACGTTTCCGCTTTTCCTGAAAACGATTGCCGCTCTCGGTCTCGAAGACACGGTCATCCCCATCGTTGCGAAATCGGCGGTGGCCGCCCGTAACTGGTCCACACCCTTGAGCCTGGTCTTCATCGACGGCGGCCACACCTTCGAGGCGGCTTTTGCCGATTACAGCGGCTGGGTTTCTCATATTATGCTTGGCGGATTTCTCGTAATTCATGATATCTTTTTTGATCTGGCCGAAGGCGGCCAGGCGCCATTCTGCATCTATCGGATGGCGCTGGCGTCTGGGCTGTTCACGGAGCTGCCTTCAATTAAGACGCTGGGGGTGCTGAGACGGGCGGACTGCGGAGAAATAACCGTCGCAGCCGGACAGCGATGGGAGGAACTTTGCCGATGAGGTTTTCTTTATTCTCAGGGGCTGCACTCATATGATATGAATAAGGAGCATGATTGATGACGCTGGAAGATTTCAGAAATATCTCTCTGCAGCAACTCGAAGCACTTCTGTTTCTGGTAACCGAGGGAAGTTTCAGCCGTGCCGCGAAAAAAATGCATCTTTCCCAGCCTTCCCTGACAAAACATATTGCCAATTTGGAAGCGATTATCGGGATGACGGTGGTGCGCCGCGAAAAAACCGGGGTCGTTCTGACGCCGGAGGGAAAAATCGTTTTCGACCTTGCCGCAAGAATCCTCAAGCTGCGGGACGATGCCGGGGAAAAAATCGCAGGAATGCAGCAAAACGAGGCCGGAGTTATCGCCGTTGCCGCGAGCACCATCCCGGCAACCTATATCCTGCCGCATGTCCTGAGCCGCTTTCGCAAGGTACACCCGGGGACCCGTGTCACAGTTCAGAGCGCCGACAGCGAAGAGGTTCTTAATATGATTCTCAACGGGGAGAAAGAACTGGGCATTATCGGGAAAAGGCCGTCGCGAGGGAAGCTGGAGACGGAACCGCTTTGGCAGGATCGGCTGGTCCTGACCGTTCCCGCAGGCCACCGATGGGCCGGCAAGCCTTCCGTTTCCCTGCCGGAAGTCATGGAAGAACCCTTTATCGTTCGTGAAAAGGGCTCGGCGACGCGGGATATCCTGGAGCGCTACCTGAAGGAGCAAGCGAACACCGATCTCGCAAACTTCAGGATTACGGCCGAGTTCGGGAGTTCAGCGGCAGTCAAGGAAGCCGTACTGGCGGGGCTTGGCGTCTCGATTCTCTCCATCCGGGCCATGACGAGAGAATTAAAGCTGCAGCTTCTGAAGGAAGTGCCTGTGGAAGACTGGCGCATTGAAAGATCCTTTTATCTGATCTTGCGCCGCCCCTTTAATATCCTGCGCCATCACCAATTGTTTCTGGATTTCATCAGACAATGCCGTCTGGATTAATCAGTCCGAACGAGATCCAGCATATACGACATCGCCAGCATGTTGTCCCGGACTTGGCGGCTGGTAACGCCACAAAAAATTCTTATTGAAAATGATGTGCATTAATGGTAAGAAGCACGCCCTGCGCACGGCAGGCCGTATCAGCAGCATACTGCTGGGGGATCGTTCAATGGTAGGACAACGGACTCTGACTCCGTGAATCGTGGTTCGAATCCACGTCTCCCAGCCATCTACTAAATGGTTTCCGATAGATGCCCTTTTTCTTTGGTCTCTACAGTGTAGAGACTTTTATTTTATTACCCATCACTCCAGGCACAATCAATCCATAGCCATCATAATATCATTTCTATTTTCATGTCCTTCACGTTTGCTTTAAAATCATTCATTTCTCTTTAAGATTATCAAGATTTCCCTCCCGTAAGGGCGTATCAAGATATTTTTACAGATAGATACCGTAAAACGATTTAGCTAACGGGGATGTGTATATTTACTATAAGCGGGATTTTGAAAACCCATTCAAAATAAATCTGGATGCCGAACTTAAAAAAGGAAATCATAGCTCTGAGTTGGGATCGTTGTTAAGGAAATGACCTTTGCTAATATTACATTGTGAGCTTTGACGTTACTCTCTTCCGATTCGCATTACTCAGACCTGACAACCTGCCGCCACGCACCATTTCTGTAAGCGACTGTCATATTCTGTCAGCATAGTCACTTTTCAAATCAGAAAGAACGCAAGAGCCGGATGAATCTTTTTTGTTTATCCGGTTGATTTTTCCCGCGCTGAACGCTATAGATTGCCATATAGCCCTGAGGCTCTACAAGGCAAAAGACATCTTTTAAAGGTCTCAAGACCATGCAAAGAATTAAAGATATTTTCATGGATTTTGCGATTCCGATCGCTACTCTGTTGATGTCGACGTTCATTTTATCTGTCATGAATGCCGATCTTTTGCTGGCGGCGCGCTTTTACTCGCCGGCTGAAGGCTGGCTCTGGAAAAACGTCCATCCCTGGATTGATCTTTACCATTACGGGAATATTCCGCCCCTGATACTGGGCCTGTACGGGTTTATCATTTTTATCCTGGGTTTTTTTGTTCACAGGATCGCGTTTTATCGGAAAATTGGTCTGTTTCTGGTCATTTATCTGATTCTTGGACCGGGACTGGTTATTAACACGGTGGTCAAGGACCATTGGGGGCGTCCCCGGCCCGTGGAGGTCAAAAACTTCGGAGGTGCGGAGCAATACCTGCCTGTATGGGAAAGGGGAACCCCGGGCCAAGGCAAGTCCTTCCCCTCCGGCCATGCTGCTGTGGGGTTTTTTCTTTTTGCACCTTTTTTCTTACTGAGAAAGCAATCTCCCAAATGGGCGGTTTCTTTCCTGTTGCTGGGTCTTGCATACGGCGCTTTCATGGGCATTGGCCGCATGGCGCAGGGGGGACATTTCGCCACGGATATCCTTTGGGCCTGGGGCTTGACCTATCTGACCGGACTGATTCTATCCTATATTTTTCGATTCGATAAATTGAAGCTGAACTGAGATGCGAAAGACGATCAATCTCTACATTCTCCGGGAAATCGCCGTTCCCTTCATCATGATCCTGCTTGTGTTGACCTTCGTTCTGCTGATGGGCCGGATTCTGCAACTGATGGACCTGATGGTCAACAAGGGCATTGGTCTTATCGATATTGCCATATTTATTATTCTGCTGATGCCGTCTTTTCTGATGTTCACCATTCCCATTTCCCTGCTTGTCGCGATCCTGATCGGGCTCGGAAGGCTCTCCGGAGACAATGAGATCACGGTCATGAAAGCCTCTGGGATCAGTATATACCAGCTTTATCAGCCGGTCGCGGCAGCTTCCGTCGTGGCTTTCATCATGACTGCCGCTACCACGCTTTTTTTAGTTCCCCAGGGCAATTACGCCACCAAGCACCATCTATACGATGTATCGAAAAAACGGGCCAGCATCGGCATCCGGGAGAAGGTCTTCATCGACGATTTCAAAGGGTTATTGATTTATGCAGAGACCATCCCGATGGACGGCGCCTTCATGGAAGGCGTCCTGATCTCCGATACCCGCCTGACGCAGGAGCCCAGCACGATCATTGCGAAAAAAGCCTATCTGATCTCAGACCCGAAGGCACTCACGGTCACGATGCGACTGGAAAACGGCAGCACCCATACCGTCGATGCCGACCTGAAAAACTATCGAAAAATGGATTTCAGTTCCTATGACGTCAACCTGGATATCGGGTCGGCCCTCTTCGATGAAAAAAATCTCAAAGAAAAATCCAGCGGCGAAATGACGGTTCTGGAACTTCAGGAAAAGCTTCGGAGAGCGGGAGTCGATAAACAACAACTACGGGAAGCGGCGATCGAGCTGAATAAAAAACTGTCCATCCCCATGTCCTGCCTGATTTTCGGCATCCTCGGCGTACCCCTTGGCATCCGGGCCCACCGGTCCGTCAAGTCGCGGGGCATTTCGATCGGCGCAATCATTGTGGCCGTTTATTATATGCTGCAATTGGGCGGAGAAGCCCTCGTGCAAACCGGCAAGGCCGGTCCGGCTGTCGGCGCCTGGATGCCCAATCTGGCATTCAGCCTTCTCGGCGTCGTTCTCTTTGTGAAAACTGCGAAAGAGGTCCGTTGGCCGTTTCCTTCCTTTCATGGGCTTTTCCGCCTACGGCAAGAAAAGAACGGGGCAACGACGCCATGATGATTCTGGATCGTTATATTGCAAGAGAATTCCTGAGATTGTTCGTCTTTCTGGCATTGTGCTTTGTGGGCCTGTACCTGATCATTGATTTCTTTGAAAAAATTAAAATGTTTCTGAGCAACAGCGCCACCCCCTCCCAGATGATCTCCTTTTTTTTGTTCAACATTCCCATGATTATTTCACTAACCCTGCCTGCCGCCGTGCTGCTTTCCGCACTTGTCACGTTCGGCAACCTTTCCAAGAACGCCGAGATTGTGGCCATGAAAGCCAACGGAATCAGCCTTTACCGGACATCGTTGCCGCTGATCATCCTGACCGGCGTCATCTGCGTCATCGCTTTTCTGTTCAGTGAGTTCATTACGCCCTTTACCAATCAGAAGGCGGACCATATCCTGAAAGTGGACGTGCAGAAGCAGCGTGAACGGGGCGGTTTCAAGCAGAATCAAGTCTGGTACCGTGGCAAGCTTGGCATTTATAATTTCAAGATTTTTCATCCGGAAAGAAAGCTGCTTCAGGGGGTCACGATCAATTACCTGAACCAGCAGTTTGAAATGACCCTGCGTGTGGACGCACGAAGCGCCGAGTGGAAAGACGGACGCTGGATTTTCAGCGATGTCATGATCACACGCTTTCAGGAGGGTGATTTTCCGCTCGTCGAGCGACTTCCCACGGCCCTGATCGATCTGCCGGAAAAACCGACCGATTTCATGATCGCGCAAAAAGAAGCCGATAAAATGGGTTATTTGGAATTAAGCAAGTATATCAAGAAGCTGCAATCCGACGGATACGACACGACGCGCTATCGCACGGATATGCACGGCAAGGTCGCTTTTTCCCTGGTCAGTATCATCCTCGTGATTATCGGGGTCTCTTTTTCCCTGCGGTCGGAAAGAAGCGGCGGCGTGACACAGAGCATCGGGGCAGGCATTGTGATCGGCTTCTCCTACTGGCTCGTCTTCGCCCTCACCATATCGCTGGGCCGTTCGGGAACGTTGTCTCCCTTCCTGGCTGCATGGCTGGCCAACCTCCTCTTCGGTGCCGTTTCCGTCTTCATGTTCCTGCGGGTAAGAACCTGACCGAAAAGATTTATCGATCCGGCAATCGGAATGACAAGGGCTATGCGCAACCTTTGAAAAATGGCTTCATCGCGGCTCAAAAATCTTTTCCTCTGACGTCATTTCTGGAAAGGCGGAAAATATTTAATTCTCCCGCCGCTTGCCAACCATTTTTCAGAGGCTCCTCATAGTTTTTCAGTACCGGTAATGGTCCGGCTTAAAAGGACCATCCACGGAAACACACAGATAACCGGCTTGCTTCTTGTTCAATTTCGTTAAACTTGCTCCCAGGCGGTCCAGGTGCAGCCGGGCCACCTCCTCATCCAACTTTTTCGGCAGGGTGTAGACGCCCGGCTTTAGTTTGCCGGCAGCCAGTTCGATCTGTGCGAGGCACTGATTGGTAAAACTGTTGCTCATGACAAAGCTGGGATGGCCCGTGGCACAGCCCAAATTCACGAGCCGGCCTTCGGCCAGAACGATAATGGAACGACCCGATTTCAGCAACCATTGATCCACCTGCGGTTTGATGTTCTGCTTACGGCAACCTTTCGTTGTTTCGAGATAGTGCATGTCGATCTCACTGTCGAAATGACCGATGTTGCAGACGATAGCCTCATTCTTCATTTTTTCCATGTGGCGGCCTGTGATGACATCACAGCAGCCCGTGGCAGTGATGAAAATATCCGCCTCCGAAATCACCTCGTCCAGGGTCCTGACCTCATAGCCTTCCATCGCGGCCTGCAGGGCGCAGATGGGATCGATCTCGGTGACGACGACGCGCGCGCCGAAGCCGCGCATGGACTGGGCGCTCCCCTTGCCCACGTCGCCGAATCCGCAGACAACGACCGTTTTCCCGGCAATCATGGTATCGGTGCCCCGCTTGATGCCGTCCGCAAGAGATTCCCGGCAACCGTAGAGATTGTCAAACTTGGACTTGGTCACGGAATCGTTGACGTTGATGGCCGGAAAAAGCAGTTCGCCGGTCTGCGCCATCTGGTAGAGCCGATGCACGCCCGTCGTCGTTTCCTCCGAAACGCCGCGAATTTGCGCCGCCACACGCTGCCAGCGTTTCGGGTCTTTTCCCCGACTGTATTTAAGCCGTTCCATAATAATGGCCATCTCCTTGTTGTCAGGCGCCTTTTCCAACAACGCGGGATTCTTTTCCACTTTGACGCCCTGGTGGACGAACAGCGTGGCATCCCCGCCGTCATCGACAATCAGATGCGGCCCGGAACCGTCCGGCCAGGTGAGGGCCTGCTCGGTGCACCACCAGTATTCCTCGAGGGTCTCCCCTTTCCAGGCAAAGACCGCCGCCGAACCCGCTTTGGCAATGGCGGCGGCGGCATGATCCTGCGTTGAAAAGATATTGCAGGACGCCCAGCGTACATCCGCTCCCAATTCCCTGAGTGTCTCGATGAGCATGGCTGTCTGGATCGTCATGTGCAGGCTGCCCATGATTTTCATCCCTTTGAGGGGCTTTTTCCGGCCATATTTTTTCCGGACGGCCATCAAGCCGGGCATCTCGTTTTCCGAAAGGCGCACCTCCTTGCGTCCCCAGTCGGCCAGGGAAAGATCGGCAACCTTGAATTTCAGTGTTTTGTCAACCTCGAGGCATGACATGATTTACTCCTCCACTATGTTAAGATTTGTCCCTTCTGTAATCGATCGGGCGGATTAACGATCCCGCCGGAAATAATCAATGTAAAGGCATCCTCCACAGACATCTCCAGTTGGACCACTTCGTCTTCCGGAAAGATGATGAAGTAACCGGACGTGGGATTGGGGGTCGTGGGAACATAGACGCTGATGCAGCGCCGGCCGGTCTTCGAATTAATTTCACTGCCCGGCGCGCCGGTCACAAAAGCCACCGTATAGGCGCCTTTGCGCGGAAATTCAACCAGCACGACTTTTTTGAAGCCTCGGTTTCGGTACAGGACCATACTGTCCACAATTTTCTTGATGGCCATATGGATACTGCGTACAATGGGAATTCCGTCCAGCAATCTTTCACCATAGAGGACGATCCTGTTGCCGATCATGCTTTTGGTCATGAGGCCGCAGATAAAAATCAGCAGGATTGTGATAATAATGCCCAATCCCGGAATGTAAACGCCGATCAACGCGGTCGAATGGTACTTCAGGGGAATGAACGCGAGCAACCCGTCCATCATGCCGATGAGAAAAACGAGGATATAGATGGTCAGGCCAACAGGCACAATCACGGCAAGGCCGGTCAGAAAGATATTTTTCAGATTGAACTGCAAAACTGGATATCCTTATCCTTTCCATAATAATAGCAGGCTATGGATAACAGAAGGCCTGCTATAATTCAACGGATTTAAAAAAGGGGGTATGGCGCTCCTGCGCTTCCCCCCGCGATTGATACATACGAGCCCGGTTTGAAAAATGGATACCCTGACCTACACACTGACCTTTTTGATCTTGTTTTTCTCATCCACCAGGACGCACTTCGGGAGCCAGTTTCTCGCCTCGGCATCGTCCGCCATGATATATGTGGCAATGATGATAATGTCACCTCTCGACGCCTTTCTCGCCGCCGCACCGTTCAGGCAGATCACACCGGAGTTGCGCTTCCCCTTGATGGCATAGGTGGTGAATCTTTCGCCGTTGCTGACATTATAAATCGCCACTTTTTCATAAGGGATGATATCTGCGGCCTTCATGAGATATTCATCAATGGTGATGCTCCCCTCATAATGAAGATCGGCATCCGTTACCGTTGCCCGGTGAAGTTTTGACTTCAGCATGAATCTTTGCATGGCAATGTTCCCTCTTGCTGTCACTCATTCTGTGTGACGCGCCCCTGAATACTTTTTCTTGCGTCGTTCGCCTCTTTGTCCCTCGGCATCTCTGCCCTATTCAAATCTCCAGCGCGTCGCCAAAGACATAATTGTCGATGAGCCGGGTCTTGCCGACCCGCACCGCCAGTGCGATGACACACTCCCCGTCCAGGCGTGCAACATCTTTCATGGTCGTGGTATCACAGATCTGGACGTAATCGATTTTCGTGAAGGGATGCGACTGGATCTTTTGTTTGACTTCGCCGATGACTTTTGCCGCATCCCTCTCTCCCCGCTCATAGCGCTCTTTAGCCATTTTCAGGGAGCGGCTCAGACTCAGGGCCGATTGCCTCTCTTGTGCATGCAGATAAATGTTGCGTGAACTCATGGCCAGGCCGTCCGGCTCCCTTGTAGTGGCCATGCCGATAACCTCAAGATCCAGATTCAGGTCCTGCACCATGCGTTTGATCGTTACCAGTTGCTGGAAATCCTTTTTCCCGAAGATGGCAATATGGGGCTTAACGGCATTGAAAAGCTTGGCGCAAACGGTCGCCACGCCCCGGAAATGGCCCGGCCGCAACAGTCCGCAGAGGTGATCGGTTACGCCCTCGACACTGACATAGGTCTGATAGTGTGGCGGGTACATTTCCTGGTTGGACGGATAATAGATTACATCGACGCCGACGCTCTCGGCCATGGCCCGGTCCCGTTCAAAGTCCCGGGGATACTGCTCGAAGTCCTCATTGGGACCGAACTGGGTGGGATTGACATAGATGCTGATAACGATGCAGTCGCCGCGCCTTCGGCCTTCCCTCATGAGATTGAGGTGCCCCTCATGAAAGTATCCCATTGTGGGCACAAAAGTTACGATTTTCCCCTGATTTCTTAGGGATTCTGAAATAACCTGCATCTGTTTTGCGGTTTCGATAATCTGCACCGGCCGTCGCCCCGTCATATCCGAAATAAAAAAAGCCTCCTCGTCCGGAGACGGGAGGCTTTGTATCTTTTAAGAATCCTTCATTTCACCTTCCGTCTCAGTCCGAAACCGGATCCAAGCGGTCGTTTCCCCGTACCAGAAGGAAACAGGCCTGTCAAGCCTTTTCTTTCGCCACAAAACAGTTGGTCAATAACCCGAATTCCTCCGCAGTCAATGTTTCCGCCCTGCGTGTTCCATCCGTTCCGGAATCCTGCTGGGCCAATAACATCGCTTCGGTGGAATAACCCGGCATGTGGGCATGGCGAAGATTGTTCACCAGCGTCTTGCGCCGTTTTGCAAAAGCCAGCCGCACGATTTTGCAGAATAAAGCCTCATCCTTCAGGTCCATCAGGGGCCTTTGCCGCACGGCCAGTTTCAGAACGGATGAAACCACTTTCGGTTCAGGATAGAAACAACCGGCGGGAACATTCAACAGGCGTTCCGTCCTGCAGAACATGGCCGTGATAACGGAAGGGATCCCGTAATCCTTCGTCCCCGGTCGTGCAACGATCCTGTCCACGACCTCCTTTTGCAGCATCAGAACCATCCGGGAAATGCATCTGCGGAAATCCATCAGGCGAAACAGAATCGGCGAAGAAATATGGTAGGGGAGATTGCCTAAAATTTTGAGTTTCTCCGACGAATGCGGCGGCAATGCCGAGGAAAAATCATACCTCAGGACATCCGTTTCAACCACTTCCACATTGTCAAAACACGCAAGGCGTTCCTTGAGGATTTCGATCATAATCGGATCAATGTCCAAAGCAACAACCCGGCGCGCTTTCACGGCCATCAGGCCCGTCATGATTCCGAGTCCGGCGCCGATTTCGACAACGGTCTCATCCGTCCGGATATCGGCAAAGTCAATGATCTTGTGTGCAACATTGAGATCCTGAAGGAAAGACTGCCCCAGATGTTTGCGCGGCCGGATGCCGCGGTTTCTCAATATTCTAATTGGCGTGGTCATGATTGATGCTTATTACGCATGGCCAGAACCATACTGTAGGTTACAAAATAAGCCGATATGGCAAAAAAAGGCGCCGTGACAATGCCTCCCGTCAAAAGCGGCAGCAGGATATGCCACCCAGTCGAAAGGACAGCCTGCATGGAATAGTCCGTCAGCAAAAGTTGAGCGTGCGTCATCCCCAGCAGATACCGGCCCAGCTCATACTGACTGAAATAAAGAATGGGGATGGTCAGGGGGTTGGAAATCAGCCAGGCCCCCAGATAGGCTGCCGTCAGATTATGCTTGAAGAGCAACCCGGACAGAAGGATCAGGGCCGTATGAAACGGAATCGTGGGGGTGACCCCAATGAAAACGCCGATTGCCAGGCCCACGGCGATTGCACGGGGTTCTCCCTTGAGGCTGAGAAAACGGTCATAAAAGTCGTGAAGTCGTTTTTTAATGATCATCTCAGCTCGTCTCGGCGTCTAAAGGCCACCGGGAAACGGCATTCATATCCAGAGCGCCCCTCTGCCCCCGCTTCAGAAGATGCGTTCCGGCCACGGCAATCATGGCGGCATTATCGGTACATAACACCATGGGGGGGATAAAAATGTCCAGCCCTCGCCTGCCGCCTTCTTCAGAAAATTTTTCCCGCAGCCGGCTGTTGGCCGCCACTCCCCCGCAAACCACCACGCGCGATACATCCGCTTTCCGTGCGGCAGCGAGGGTCTTTTCCACAAGGACCTCCACAATGGCCTCCTGATACCCGGCCGCAACATGCGGCAATTCCGCGTCTGAAAACGGCCGGCCCTGCTTTTTAAGGACCGTCAGCAGCGATGTTTTAACACCGCTGAAACTGAAGTCCGGGCTGTCCTTCATGGCCCTGGGAAAGTTCATGCGGTTCGGATCCCCACCTTTCGCCATCCGGTCGATCGCCACCCCACCGGGATAACCGATATTCAGGAGCTTCGCCGCCTTATCAAAGGCTTCGCCGGCTGCATCATCCCGTGTCTGTCCTAAAATGGCAAAATCCTGTAAATTTCTGACTAGATAAACATTGGTATGCCCTCCGGAAACCACCAGGGCGATAAAGGGAAAGGCCGGCGGCCGCTCCGTAAGAAAGACGGCGGCCACATGGCCTTTCAGGTGATTCACGCCGACAAAGGGAATGCCCCGCGCAAAGGCAAGGGCCTTGGCCAGGGACAACCCAACGAGCAGAGACCCGACCAGCCCGGGCCCTTGGGTTACGGCAATTCCGTCGATATCGTTCAGTGTTGCCCCGGCATCCGTCAAAGCCTGGAGAACAACCGGAACGATGGCTTCCATATGCTTCCGGGAGGCGATCTCCGGGACAACACCGCCATATTTGCTGTGCACGCCAATTTGGGATGCAATGACATTGGACAGGAGTTGCTCTCCATTTCTCACAACCGCCGCCGCCGTTTCATCGCAGGACGATTCAATGCCCAAAATCAGCATAAAAACCCTCGCTTGTGATTTTCTTTTACAAAATAACAGTTTCTATATATAGAAGCAGCCGGTAATTGTAAACTTCCTTTTAAGGGCGACCGGGTGGAGACACCCATTTTTATGGCATTTTTTTAGGCGGTGAAGGATATCTCCTAATGGAAATAGAAACTGATTTTCTCATTTTAGGCAGCGGCATCGCAGGCTTGAGTTTTGCCATTAAGGCGGCGGCACTGGGCGAGGTGGCTATTGTAACGAAAAAGGAGAAATTTGAGTCCAATACCAACTACGCCCAGGGGGGGATCGCAGCGGTCCACGACCGAACGGATTCCTTTGAATCGCATATCAAAGACACGTTGGCATGCGGCGACGGCCTTTGCCATGACGATGTGGTCCGCTTCGTCGTTGCGGAAGGGCCCGACCGGATTGCAGAGCTTGTCCAGTGGGGAGTAAAATTCACCCGCGCCCTTGGCGGCGACACGTCGGTCTACGATCTCGGACAGGAAGGAGGACATTCCAAGCGGCGGGTTCTCCATGCCAGGGACCTGACAGGCCGCGAAATCGAACGGGCCCTAATTGACAAAACCGCCGACCGCAAAAACATCAGGATTTACGAAAACCATATCGCCATCGACCTGATCATGAAGTCAACGCTGACGGGACGCGCAGGGATGACCCGGGATCAATGCCTGGGCGCATACGTCTTTGACATCCAGCGAAAAGAAGTCCACACCTTCCGCGCGAAGTTTGTGATCCTGTCCACGGGAGGTGCCGGGAAAGTTTATTTGATTACGACGAACCCCGATATCGCCACCGGCGACGGCATTGCCATGGCCTACCGGGCCGGGGCTAAAATCGCCAACATGGAGTTCATGCAGTTTCATCCCACCTGCCTTTACCACCCGGACGCCAAATCATTCCTGATCAGCGAGGCGGTCCGGGGAGAGGGCGGCATCCTGAGGCTGAAAAATGGCATGCCCTTCATGGAAAAATATCACCCCATGAAAAGCCTCGCCCCGCGGGATATCGTGGCCAAGGCCATCGACCGGGAGCTGAAAATGTCCGGGGATGATTATGTCCTGCTCGATATCACCCACAAGAAGAAGGACTTCATCAGGAATCGCTTCCCTCATATCTACGAACAATGCCTCCAGTACGGGATCGATATGACCGGAACCCCCATCCCTGTTGTTCCTGCCGCACATTACCTCTGCGGCGGCGTCTCGGTGAACGCCTATGGGGAAACCAATATTGAACGGCTCTTTGCCTGCGGCGAGGTCTCCTGCACAGGTCTGCACGGCGCCAACCGGTTGGCCAGCAATTCACTGCTGGAGGCGGTGGTCTTTGCCAACCGATCCCTCGTCAGGATTGCAGAAGCGTTCCCCCAGATCAGTAAGGACGCAACGCCTGTCCCTCCATGGGATCCGCGCGGCGCGACGGAAAGCGACGAGTCGATTGTGGTCTCCCATAACTGGGATGAAATCCGCATGTGTATGTGGAATTACGTGGGCATTGTCCGGTCCGACAAGAGGCTGGAACGAGCGGCCCGGCGCATCGACATGATTCATCGTGAAATTGACGAATATTACCGGAATTTTATCGTCACGCGGGACCTTCTGGAGCTGCGTAATATTGCGACGGTGGCGGCGCTGATCATCCACTGCGCCCGGATGCGGAAGGAAAGCCGGGGACTTCATTACAATCTTGATTACCCCGAGAAAAACGACGCGGAGTGGCTCAGAGATACCTTAATATTAAAAGACAAGGCGACGCCGCACTGGCTGTCGTCGTCCGTCAGCTTGTAACAGATGATTTCCGATAAGCGATACTTTGTGATTCAGGCCATGCGCGAAAATAGCTACCATTCCAGCTCCACACTGGCCAGGACACTGGTCATAACAAGTTTAAAGGGTTTTCCCGAAGAATCGCCCGGGTCGGCGTCAAGACCCGGCAAAGGCTTGAACTTCAGACTGTAGAAACGTCCATAATATTTATTGATATAAGGGAAAAAGGACTCCATGACGGCCGTGATTCTGTCAATCCGCCGAATCTCGACTGGTTCCAGCCGATTACCCTGACTGTCTACGATAAAAACGCTCCAGACGGAATTTAGTTTGTCGAAATCATTCGTTTCTTTTTCCGGGGTATAGGCATAGAAAAGAAATTCCGTGAAATCCGATGTCAGGCCCGTCTGCGTCTGTTCCCATTTCTTTTTTTCATCCGGCGCCAACTCATAGATCCGTCCATATTCCTTCAGGTAAGCCCTGCTGAATGCCTGGCTTTTCAGGGTCGAGGTGATCGAAACCCTTGTTTCGAACTGGGAGTGAATCGTCTGCGTCCGGGTCCATGTCTTGAGCGCTACCCGGTATTCGCCCGACACCCCCCTGTCTTTTGCCATATCGACGTATCCCCGAAGATCGGCGCAGCCGGTAAAGCCCAACCACAATATCAATAAGACAACGCGCGCAAAGCTGTTCATTCGAAATCACCGAATACCCTTTTGAAAATGAAATCGATATGTCCGAGAAAATTTTCCACTCTGAAAACGGCGTCAAGCTCCCTTTGACTCATGCACGTCATCACGTCCCGGTCTTTCATAAGCAGTCGTTTGAATTCCTTCCCCGTCTCCCAGGATCGCATTGCATGCCTCTGGACAACGGCATAGGCGGCTTCCCGGGACATTCCTTTTTCAATCAGTTTCAGCAGAACCATTTGTGAAAAAACAATGCCGCGGGTCAGGTTTAGGTTGAACAGCATCCTGTCGGGATACACGACCAGTTTCGCAACCAATCCGGTAAAACGACTCAACATAAAATCCAGCAGGATCGTCGCATCCGGACCGATAACCCGCTCCACGGAAGAATGGCTGATATCGCGCTCATGCCAGAGAGCCACATCTTCCAGCGCCGCTATGGCATAGGAGCGCATCAGACGCGCCAGACCGGAAATGTTTTCTGAAAGGACAGGATTGCGCTTATGCGGCATGGCTGAGGAGCCCTTCTGACCGGACGAAAAATATTCTTCCGCCTCGCGGACTTCCGTCCGTTGGAGCAATCTGATTTCCTGGGCAAATTTGTCCAGCGATGAGGCAATAATAGCCAGGGTGGAAAAATATTCGGCATGGCGGTCCCGCTGGACGATCTGGGATGAAACGGGTGCCGGTTTCAACCCCAGCTTCCGGCAGACATATGCCTCCACCACCGGATCGACGAAAGAGAACGTTCCGACCGTGCCTGAAATTTTTCCATACGCGATGGTTTCGCGCGCCCGGACGAGGCGCTGGCGATTCCGCACCATTTCCTGATACCATAAAGCCATTTTCAGCCCGAAGGTAATGGGTTCGGCGTGAATACCGTGCGACCGGCCGATCATCACGGTATTTTTGTAAGTCATGGCTTTTGCCTTCAGCGTCTCCAGAAGCTTGTCCATATCTTCTATTAGGATGTCCGTGGCTTCTATCAAGAGAACGGCAAGGGACGTGTCGAGAATGTCGGACGAGGTCAATCCCATGTGGATAAAACGCCCGTCCTGACCGACTTTTTCCGTCACGGAAGTCAGAAATGCGATCACATCATGCTTGGTCGTCTTCTCAATCTCATCGATCCGGTCGATGTCGAAAGCGGCTTTTCTCTTGATATTCAGGAATGATTTTCTTGGAATGGTCCCCTGTCGGGCCATGGCTTCGCAGGCGAGAATCTCGATATCCAGCCATCTTTGGTAGCGGTTTTCCGGACTCCAGACAGCGCTCATGCATTCTCGTGAATATCTTGGAATCACTGTTTACTCCTGAAAGAATATCGTTTACTTTGGCATTTAAAAAATGGACAACGCCTGCGTTGATGGGACACGACTTCGTCATGTCCCATCAACGCAGATATAATCATGATTCATGACAAATCATTAACGTGTAATCTCTGAAAAGGCGCAAAATATTTGATTCGCCGTTTCAAGAACCATGTTTCAGCGGTTATGCAAGGCTCTCTTGCTGCGAAATATTCGATCCGGGCGCCCCCCGGTTATTTTTTCGGATAACCCACCGATTGCGCGAGGATGATCTTCTGTTCCGGTCCGAGCTTCATGGCATCAGTCAGCACAACCCGGTCGATGCCTCCACGGACAACCGTCGCCAATCCCTCCGATGCGCAGTAAAGATAAACATTCTGGCTGATGAAACCCGTATCGGCGGCTGCGTAAAAGTCCCGGTCCTGAGCCGGTGTCAGAAACATTCTCGTGAAATCGGCAACAAAGATGAGATTGATCGGCGCGTCTTGAACATAAGCCTGGCCGCCTGTCAGGGCCCGGATATCCTGCTTCAGAACGGGCCGCAACTGACGCCCTTCGGCATCGAACAGATACAATCCTTCCGCGGTGGCCACGTAAATATCAATTTCATGCTGGTTCATGGCGGAAGGCGCCGTACGTCCTCCGGATGCCGACCGGTTGATGCCGTTGGCCGCCCAGAGAAGATTCGAAAGGACCCTCTTTGGCAACTTTCTAGGACTGAAGGCGCGGGATGATTTCCTTTCTTTCAGGACATGCACCAAAGGCCGACCCGTATCCATCTGAAACTGCATCAGCGGAATGGGCTTCAGATCCTGCGCCGCAGTTGCGCCTGGACCTGCCAGCAAAAACATCGGCATCAAAATAAATAATATTTTTGCCTTCATGACGCTCTCTTCCCCGGGCTTATTTCTTTTCGTCTTGTTCCGGTTCACTTTCGCGAATCACCGTTGCCTTGGAATCGAGAACTTCCTTACTCTTCAGGTTGTAATATTGAGCCATATCATAATTGCCGATGGAGTAATAGGCTTTGCTGCAATTGACATAAGCATCCGTATAGACAGGCTCCATCATGATGGCCTTCTTATACTCCTCGATGGCTTTCTGATACTGGCCTTGCTGGGCGAAAGCGAGTCCGTTGGCGTTGTGATTTTTTGCCTCGATGCTGATTTCCGATTTCATGCCGGTAGTGATAGTCGGCTGAACCGGCTTGTTGCAGGCTGCCATACCGAGTAAAGTGAACATAAAAAATAAAACAACGATCTGCCCGCTATGCCTTTTCATCGTCCTTTCTCCTCCCCTGATATTTTTACTTCTTGTATTCCTAACACATTTTTTAACCCTAATACAACATGAATGACATTTTCTTGCAGATGATTTCTCCGGAATTTTGGTTTTTTCTGTTACCATCTTAAATGATTGACATTTATTTTGAAATGGCATTATGCTTACAAAAAAGAATAAGGTCGCATGATATGTTCCTAATAAAAAAGATCATTTCTCCGTTATTCTACCCCTTAACCCTGTGCCTGATCCTCATGATCTGCGGATTATTTCTCCTTTGGCTTACGAAACGGCAAAAAAGCGGTAAGATTCTGGTATCCATGGGTGTCGTTTTTATGGTTGCGCTCAGTTATGGAATGATTTCCGACTTTCTGCTGAAGTCTCTGGAAAGAACCTTTCCGCCGCTTCTGATGGAAACGCTCCCCGAGCCTGTTCCCTTTAAACAGAAAGTGAAATGGATCGTTGTGCTCGGCGGCGGGCATACCTCTGATCCCGGACTCCCCGTAACCAGCCAGATTTCATTCGAGTCTCTTGCCCGGATGACAGAAGCCGTGCGCCTCTATCGTCGTTTGCCGGGGACGAAATTCATCCTGTCGGGCGGTGCCGTCTTCGATCCCGTCTCCAACGCCCGGATTTATTTCAAAACGGCCCGAATCATGGGCGTCCCTGCACAAGATCTCGTGCTGTCTGAACAGGCCAGGGACACGGAAGAGGAGGCGCGCTTTATTGAGAAGATGGTCGGCAAGGATCCTTTAATACTGGTAACTTCAGCGTTCCACATGCCCAGAGCGATGGCATTGTTCAAAGAACAGGGGATGGATCCGATCCCGGCGCCGGTGGCGCACTTCGTGAAAGAGCGATCCTATCGCGCCCCCGGAGAGTTCTTTCCCTCCACCTGGGACCTGCACAAAGCGCAAATGGCCGTCCATGAATATTTAGGCATTGCCTGGTCCAAATTGAGGGGCCGGATATAAAGCTTGAATTCCATATTTTGAAATGTTAGATGTCGACATGGATATCCATGAAATACGGAAGCTCTCGCGTCACAGGAGGAACAAATGAAAAAGATTTGGGGAATATTCTTTTGTCTGTCTTTCTTGATACTGCTGACGTCGTCAGGAGCGATGGCCGGGGAAAAGAAGCTCGTTGCCGTTCTTCCCTTTACGGTAAACAGCGCGGAAAATATCGATTATGTCCGGCAGGGGATCTGGGACATGCTTGCCTCACGGATTTCCGTCAGTGACAAAATTGACGTAGCAAGCAAGGACGCTGTTATGGAAGCCCTGAGAAAACGGGGGGGACAAGAACCGGATCTGGCCGATGTTTACGGGCTGGGCAAGATCCTGAATATGGATTATATTGTCTGGGGCAGTATCACAAAAATCGGCAACAGCTTCAGTGTTGATGGGAAGCTGATTGACATCGCGGCATCCAAGTCTTCCGTCGGGGTTTTTACACAATCCCAAGGCATGGACGACCTCATCCCGAAGATCACCGATTTTGCAAAACGGATTAACGCTCATATCTTGGGAACCGTTCCGTCCGAGTTCAACCAGGCGGCAGCGCCGGTGACGCCAGCCGTGCCGGCCCCTCCTCCCGCCACCGTGCAATCCTCGCGGGAATCACAAATCATTTCTGGGATGAAGGCCGGCCGCAAGGGAACCTATACCGCCCTGATTAATCCTGATTTCATCACGGGCACGGGTCCCCTGGATAAAAAGAATTTCTGGATGAGCGACAGGCGGCCCACTGAATTCAGGGGCATGGATATCGGGGACGTGAACGGAGACGGCCTGAACGAAACAGTCCTGATTGACGCCAATACGATTTATATTTACCAGAAAAAGGGGGACGCTTTTACGCTCCTTCAGACCATCAAGGGAAATCCTTCCGATAATTACATTGCCCTGGATGTCGCGGATATTAATCAGAGTGGGATTAAGCAAATTTTTGTGACAAATCACCGCACAGATACGGTCGACAGTTTTGTCCTTGAATACCGGGGTGACAAATATGTCAAGATCGCTTCCGGGATTCACTGGTTTTTAAGGGTCATCAACACATCCGCGGGACCCCCTATGTTGTTGGGACAAGCGAAGGGAATTGAAAAGCCCTTTGATTCAGAGATCTATGAAATCCTCTGGTCCGGCGGCCATTACAGGCAAGGCAAAAAACAGATGATTCCACGGGGGCTTTCTGTCTATGGCCTGACCCTTGACACCCTGTCTGGGATGGGCAAGGACAGGGTCATTGCCCTCAATCAGGACGATTATCTCTGTATTTACGAGCCGACGGATAAGCCATTATGGCAACTCCAGACCTTAGGGGGAAACGACAAGCTGCTCTGGAAAAGTGTTGAGAATTTCGGTGGAAGCAACCTCTATGTGGAAAATTTAAATGAGCCGATAATTGAGGATTACGAGAAAAAAACGTTCATCAACTTGAGAATTTTGACCTATGATACGAATAACGATGGGACAAGAGAGATCGTCATCGTGAAGAATATCTCTTCTGCGGCGAGACTTTTCAAGAATATCAGACTCTTCACAGCCGCCGAGGTTTATAACCTCAGCTGGGACGGCCTTGGCCTCCTGGAAAACTGGCGGACCCGGAAGATCAGCGGATATGTCGCCGATTACCAATTCAAAGACATCGATAACGACGGCGAAAATGAAGTTGTGCTGGCCTTGGTCCTCTCCACGGGCCCGTCGCTGACGGGCAGAAGCGTGGTGGTGGCCTATAAAATGCGGCCTCAACAGACAAACGAACCCGTAGAACAACGATGAAACAATGGTTGACAAAACAATCATCCTGTCATATGAACGCGCGACTGATGCGGCGGTGTAGCTCAGCCGGTTAGAGCATACGGCTCATATCCGTAGTGTCCGGGGTTCAATTCCCTGCACCGCCACCAAAAATGATGAAGCCTGGCCTCATGTCAGGCTTTTTTTATGATGAGTTTATGGACCCGGCAATCCTGGAACAAAAAGAATACTTTCTGCAGGCGGTTATCGAAAAACTGGGGCGCCTTCCCATCGACTTTGCCGAACAACTGGCTTTCATTCATTCCACCCGGAATTCATTGGAAAGCTATTCGGCGGCAGGGGTGCTGTTGCTCCTTTATTTCCGTCAGGACGCCGCTCCGGCCATGATCGGGCAAGGGAAATATTGTATTCAACTGATCAAACGTTCCGCTCGCGTATCCCAGCCCGGTGATCTGAGCTGCCCCGGAGGCATGCTGGCGCCACGACTGGACGTCTTACTGACGCCGTTGATGGTATATGGAATCATTCCCGTTCTGGGAGGGGTCGCAAAGCAATATGCCCGGCTGAGGCCATCCGCTGAATTTGACGCATTGATGCTTTTTCTGACCGGAGCCGTCCGGGAAGCATGGGAAGAAATCCGATTGAGTCCCTTCAATGTACAATTTCTTGGCCCCCTGCCCTGCCATTCGTTGGTTCTTTTCCGCAGAACGATTTTTCCGCTGGTCGGCCTCGTTAAAAACATGCCCAGCTATCGGCCCAATCATGAGGTTGAACGGATCGTGGAAATCCCGCTGGAAGCTTTTTTTAAGAAAGAAAATTTCGCCCGGCTTCAGATTCATGCCGTGGATTCCATCAAACGCGGTGATCAGACATCATGGGAGCTTCCCTGTTTTATCCAGAGGGAGGGAGAAAACGGGCAGGACGTCCTCTGGGGCGCCACTTTTCATATCATCGTCCGCTTTCTGGAAATTCTTTTCGATTTTAAGCTGCCAGATATCAGCTTGCATCCGGTAATCACGAGGACTCTGGGGCAAACCTATATTACCGGAGCCAGATAGACGACCTGGATTGGCTTTCCACAGCCAGTCCTGTTTTCACTTGACAAGCGCCCGTCCATTGCATAGTTACGGCCATCCTGACACCGGAAGAAAGGGTTTTCTTGACAACGAAAAAGCTTCCCCTGCGCGGCATCGTCTTTGACTTTGACGGAACACTGGCAAAACTGAATATTGATTTTTCGCGCATGCGGCAGGAGGTGCTGGCTCTGGTTTCCGGTTACCGGGTTCCCCTCCCCCGGAACGGATTAAAGGATCTTCTCGTGCTTGAAATGATCACCGCAGGCGCAGGCCTGGTGTCGCAATATCAGCCAGGCAAGGAGGCCGAATTCATCGAACGGGCCCATGCGCTTATTTCCGATATTGAAATGAAGGCAGCGCAGGGAGGCTCTCTGTTCGAAGGGACTAGGGACCTGCTACAGACGCTGCAACACAAAACCATCAAAACCGGCGTAGTCACGAGAAACTGCCTTTCTGCCGTGCAGACGCTGTTTCCGGATATTCATCAATATACCCATACCGTCATCACCCGGGAACAGACTTCTTACGTCAAGCCCCATCCCGCTCACCTGCTGATGATGCTGAAGAAGTTGGATGTGGCCGCCGGGCGGGCCGCCATGGTCGGCGATCACCCCATGGATATCAGAACCGGCAAAAACGCCGGCGTTTGCACGATCGGCGTCCTGACTGGTTTTTCCCGGCGCGAGGACCTGGAGCAGGCGGGCGCCGATCTGGTCTTGGGTGCGGCAACGGATATCCTCGCCATTCTGGCCTGAAGAGAGGTTCTGGATTTTTCTCTATGAAAAGAATCTTGGTCGTTTCCGATAGTCATGTCATATGAGATGCGACAAGCCATCGCTGAAGCCTGCCGAACACGCGACAGGGTGCCAAAATGGTTTTTTTTAATGAACTCGTGAAAAGTCAAATTATGAACGGCTTCGTAAAAAGGTCCGCAGGCAAGGCGCGCAAATCATGAGGAATGAGGCGTATACAGACATACGCCGCAATGACGAATGATGAAGCGCAACGAAGCATCCGGACTATTTTGCGAAGTCGTCTTCTTTGTCTTGACAGAACGAGAAATTATTGTTTAGCGTGAAAAAAACGAGGAGAATGATGATGAATCCGGAAGTATTTCGCGAATATGACGTCAGAGGCGTGGTGGATCGGGATCTGAATCCCGACTTTGTCCGGAAACTGGGCCAGGCGATCGGCGCCTACGCCCTGCGACATCAGGTCAGGATAATGACCGTCGGCAGGGACTGCCGCCTGAGTTCGGAACTCTATCTCAACGCCGTTGCAGAAGGGATTCGGGCAACCGGCATCGACGTCATTGACATTGGGCTTTGCGCAACAGCCATGCTTTACTATTCCATCCGTCACCTGAAAACCGACGGGGGCGTCATGGTCACCGGAAGCCATAATCCACCGGAATTCAACGGTTTCAAGGTCTGCATCGGACCCGACACGATTTACGGCGAACAAATCCAGGAACTGCGCAAAATCATGGAGCATGCGCAGTATCCAACGGGAAATGGAGCCATCAACCGCCGGGAAATCACCCGGTCTTACCAGGATTACCTGGTCAACAATGTGAAGGTCCGGCCGGGCTTAAAGATTGTGGTTGATGCCGGCAACGGCGTGGGCGGCCTGTTTGCCCTGCCCATTTTCAAACGCCTGGGCTGCGAAATCACGGATATTTACTGTGAACCGGACGGCCGCTTCCCCCATCATTTTCCGGATCCCACCATCCCGGACAACCTCAAGGACCTCATCACTCTGGTCAAGGAAAAGAAAGCGGATGTCGGTATTGCCTATGACGGCGATGCGGACCGCCTGGGGGCGGTCACGGATGAGGGAAAAATCCTCTGGGGAGACGAACTCCTGCTGCTGTTTTCCCGTTTTATTCTTTCGGAAAACCCGGGTGCCGCGATTATCGGCGAGGTCAAATGTTCGCAGAAACTCTATGACGACATTGCCGCCCATGGCGGCCGGCCGATTATGTGGAAGGCAGGCCACTCTCTGATCAAGGGAAAGATGAAGGAGGAAAAGGCCCTCCTGGCAGGTGAAATGAGCGGCCATCTGTTCTTTGCCGATCGCTATTTCGGCTATGACGACGCCATCTATGCCTCCATTCGACTGCTGGAAGTTCTGTCATCATCGGGTCAAAAGCTCAGCAATATCCTTGCGGACGTCCCCATTACCTTCAGCACGCCGGAAATCCGCGTGGCCTGTCCCGATCATGTCAAGTTTCAGGTGGTGGAAGATGCCAAAACACACTTCCGGAAGGATTTCAACATCATTGACATTGACGGGGTACGGATTCCGTTCGCGGATGGATGGGGCCTGATCCGTTCATCCAACACGCAGCCCGTGCTCGTGCTGCGTTTCGAGGCAACGACAGAAGAACGCCTTCAGACCATCCGGCAGATGGTCGAAGCGGCGCTGGAAAAGATCATGAAGCGTTATTCAACGCTAAAAGGTTATGGTGCGTGAAACCTGAAACCATCCGCAAGATCGATATCGGCATCGGCAAGATCGCCTGCTTCATACTGACCTGCTTACGCCTGATCGTGGACAAAATCAGTCCACCAGGCCTGCCCCAAGCACCCATCAGAAAAATTCTTTTTATCAAACTGATCGAGCAGGGCGCCACCGTTCTGGCCTACAGCGCCATTCTGCGGGCGATCGACAGGGTGGGACGGCAGAACGTTTACTTTTGCGTCTTTGCAGAAAACCGGGAAATTCTGGACATCATCGATATTCTTCCCCGGGAAAACGTGTTCGTCATCCGCAACCGGCAGTTTTCCATTTTTCTCCTGGATATTCTGCGGAGCCTTTACCGGATCCGGAAAATCGGCATCGATGTCACTGTAGATATGGAATTTTTCGCCCGGGCCTCGGCCATCCTGTCCTATCTGACCGGCGCCGCCCGGCGCGTCGGGCTGCACCGCTTCACAAGCGAGGCGCCCTATCGCGGCGATCTCATGACGCACCGCGTCAATTATAATCCCTATTTGCACACAGCAAAGACCTATAACCTGCTGGTCGAGGCCCTTCATGTATCGCCGGAAGACCTGCCGCTCGTGAAGCTGCCGGTGGACGGGTTTGAAGAAACGGCGCCGACATTCGCGCCAGGCGACGAAGAAACCGTCAGAGTCAGGGAGATTCTAACCCAGGCGTTTCCCGGAACAGTCGAGGGACCGATTATCCTGCTGAATCCCAATGCCAGCGATATGCTGCCCTTGCGGAAATGGGACACACAGAATTTTATCCGCCTGGGTCAGGTCATCCTGCAAGAAATTCCAAAATCCGTCGTAATCATCACCGGTGCCCCGTCCGAACGGGAATCCGCGGAAAGGGTCTGCCGGGAAATCGGTTCGGACCGGGCCGTCTGTCTGGCCGGTAAAACGACACTGAGAGAACTGCTGGTGCTTTATTCGCTGGCTGATATCCTGGTCACCAATGACAGCGGACCGGGTCATTTTGCCTCCATGACGGACATCCACAGCATCGTCCTGTATGGCCCGGAAACTCCGATGCTCTTCGGCGCCATCGGCGGCCGCGCCCATATTATCCATGCCGGTCTGGCCTGCAGCCCCTGCGTCAATGCCTTCAACCACCGCTTTTCCCCCTGCCGGAACAATATCTGCATGCAGTCCATCCCGGTGGAGATGGTTTACCGGCAGGTTGAGAAATGCCTCAAAGAACCCCGTCATTCGATCAATTGAAACATTTGTGAATGGATCATGTTCCCTCCCTATCGACAGGGAGTGTCTCTACCATGAAAAGGGTGTAAATTCTTTTATCGAATTAATAAACGCGTTCGGCCTGATGACTGATGGTATATTGGAATACTTGTCGCTCCATGGCCTCAACATTTCCATTTTCAGACTCGAAGCACTTTCTTTCCACTGCAGTTGAGAAGCAAGCGTATGATTGACTTGCCGATCCCATGTCAAAGCCATCCATTTTGACGCCAAAAGCTCAGGCCCTTGCTCCTCGTTCGAATCATACAGCGCGAAGGCATCGACAGCCTTGGCGTTGCTGAACAAAACAGGCGCAAGGTCAAGGTACCTGTTGCTGATATGGAACAGAATCAGTCCCTCGTCTTTCATGTGCGCCTTATATTCCCGGATCGCATCCGTCGTCAGAAGATGCACGGGGACAGAATCTCCACTGAAGGCATCGATGATCAATATGTCGTAATGCTTCCGGGGAGTCTTCCTTAAGGCAATCCGCGCATCGTCAAAAAAGAAGTTCAGTTTTGCGCGGGAATTCTGCAGATAATCAAAAATGTTTACGAAGACAACAATGTCCGGATCCAGTTCAAAGAAGTCCATTTCTTCGCCCTTTTTTCCGTAAGCACTCAGCGTGCCCACGCCCAAACCGACAACCCCGATCCGGTTGGTCGCGAAATGGCTGCTGGCCAGCACTTTCCCCACCGGCGTCTTTCGATGATAGTAGGCCAGTGGCTCCTCTCTTTTTGCATGATCTTCCGTACGGTATTGGACGCCATGGAGCGTGGTCCCGTTCATCAGCCTGAGAACGGTCCGGCTGGCGCTTATTTTGTAAATGCCATAGTAATTCCTGAAGGCACGGACGGCCTTGCCGTCCACGCTCCAGGAGTCTTGAACAAACGGCGCCAGAATCAGGACGATCAGCAGGCATATGCAGAGCGCCGTCTTTTTTTTGTTCAATTCCTTGAAAATAAAGCTGAACGCCAATAAAATCATAGCCACGCCGAGGACGTTGTACTTCTTGAATACAAGCGGCCAGGCGATCACGAAGACAACGGCATACGCAATCAAACGTAAATTGTAAAGATCGACACTTGAACGCCCCTGCTTCAGGCTCAACGACAATCCGACGAGAAAAAGGCCGAGGAGAAATTCGAGAGGCATCGTGAACAGTCCCGGCGCGAGCCAGGTTACAAACACGCTGCCCGCGAAGCCGCCAAGGGAAACGATCAGATAAAAACCCGTCAGATCATTCTTTTCCTTCGGCCTGCTCTGGTAGAGCTCATGCTGACAAAACATGCAGAGGGCAAAAAGGGACAGGATAAATGCAATAACCTGAGGCGACACAGGAAGGATTCTCCCCTGTGCAAAAAAGAAAAGCAGGAGACTGAATCCCATCACCAGATGAAATTTCTCTGTTATCCATTCCGGGTAAAGCGGCTTATCGCGAAAAGTGAGCACAAAAGAAAGCAGATAGATACATAACGGGATGATCCAGAGAAGCGGACAGGGCGCAAGTTCATAAGTAATGACATTCGTAACGGAGAGAAAGAGGATGCAACCTGCCGCTGACAGGAGAAACCAGTAGAGCTTCTGCTTTACCGCCTCATCGGTTAACCTGTGTCTTCTGACAAAGACAGACTTGTCAAAAATTTTCAGATTGGGAACTTCCCTGTCCGAAAAGTCAATCGTCAGAAGTGAAACGAAATACAGCAGCAGAAACAAGAAGTAGAGTATTCTCCAGATCGTAACCTGGGTGTCCAGATCAAAATATGCTTCGAACAGGAAAGGATAGCTCAAGAGTCCCATGAACGATCCGACATTCGACACGGCATACAACATGTAGGGATTACGGCTCTCCGGCAACTCGCTGTGCGCCAGCCAGCTTTGAGTGACAATGCTGATCGTGGAGAGGACAAAAAAGGCCAGCCCGATCGTTAATGACAGCTGCATAAATATATCAATCACCAGGGGAATGCCGGCATGCGCAACGATTTCCGGCAGCGACCGGCCGGGAAAGAAAAGCAACGGCAACAAAATCAGAATCAAATGCAGGTATCTGTAACGGTACATCCCAAATTTCCTGATGACAACATGGGAGTGCAAATATCCCAGAAGCAGGGCAAACTGAAAAAAAACGATGCAGGCGCCCCAGACAAGATAGCTGCCGCCAAACCTGGGCAGGAATATTTTGGCAATGATCAACTCAATCTGGAAGAGTAGAAAAGCGGATACAAAACTGAGCGCATAAAGATAGTGGACTTTTTTCATGAAATTCCTCATGGGGGCCGGAACAGCCGCCCTGGCGACTCCTTCTCGGCTTTTCTTTCCTTCCAAGGTATTCCTGTTTTTTCCCATTCGCCGTAGTTACGGGAATGGCTCCGTTTGCGTCTCCGCATATCATGTACCATGGAGATATGCACCAAAATATTGCCAAATTGCAACCCCGATGGACCCGTAAAAAGTCCAACGACTGTCAAAATTCGCCACAGACATGCTCCCGATACTTACATTGTTATTGACATAATAAGGAAATCCACCTAGCATATATCCATATGTATGGACCCGGATATCCGGCTGGCTATTGGAAAAGGCTCCACCGACGCGACGGACACTGAGGCCTACGCATGTTTATGCGCTTTTACAACCCATGATAGAGATTCCTCGACTGAAAACTCCCAATATCGCCGTTATTGGCGCAGGCAACTGGGGCAAAAATCTTGTCAGGAATTACGCAAGCTTAAATGCTCTGAAGCTAATCTGTGACAAGAATGCAGCCATCCTCGGACAGTTCAGCAAGCAATATCCCCACGTGGATACCTGCCTGACATTGAGCGATGTCCTTACCCGCACGGATATTCAGGGTATCGTCATTGCAACGCCCGCGGAAACGCACTTTCGGATCGCCCGGGAAGCCATACTGTCCGGGAAGCATATATTTGTGGAAAAACCTCTCGTCCTGAATGAAAAAGACGCGATAGAGCTGATTCATTTAGCGGCGGATCAGCACATGATTCTCATGGTAGGCCATCTGATTCAGTATCATCCGTCCTTCGAAAAACTTAGACAACTCGTGGCAACGGGCGAACTGGGCCGCATAAACTACATTTATTCTCATCGGCTCAATCTCGGGAAAATCCGTCGGGAAGAAAATATTCTCTGGTCGTTCGCGCCACACGACATTTCAATGATTCTGGCCTTGGCCGGGGATTCGCCGGAAACCGTCATGGCCACAGGCGGCAATTATCTCCATAAAAAAATTGCCGATGTCACGACCACCCATATGGAATTTGCCTCCGGCCTGAAAGCCCACATTTTTGTTTCATGGCTCCATCCCTTCAAGGAACAGAAGCTTGTCGTTGTCGGCGACCGGAAAATGGCTGTATTTGACGACTCGCAGGCTTGGTCGGACAAGTTGCTGCTCTACCCCCATGTAATCCACTGGGAAAACAACATCCCCACACCTGCCAGAAGAGAACCGGAGCGCATCGAGACACCGCAGGATGAACCGTTAAATGCCGAATGCAGGCATTTTCTGCATTGCATCCGGACGGGACATAACCCGGTGACGGACGGACAGGAGGGATTGCGGGTTCAGCAGGTCCTTCATGCGGCGCAGCAGTCCCTGGAAAATAACAGCAAGGCCGTTTCCATGAAACGGCCAGCCGCCGCATCGCCGGATATCACAAATCAGCATCCCTGCTTTATCCACGAAACGGCATGGATCGATGATGGCGTTACGATAGGAAAGGGCACCCGGATCTGGCATTTCTCTCATATCCTCAAAGGTTGCACGATTGGAGAAAACTGCAACATCGGTCAAAATGTGGTCATCGGACCGGACGTTAAAGTCGGCAAAGGTTGCAAGATTCAAAATAACGTTTCCATCTATCCGGGCGTTACGCTGGAAGACGACGTATTCTGCGGTCCGAGCATGGTTTTCACGAATATTATCAACCCTCGGGCGCACATCAGGCGCATGTCCGAGACCAGACCGACCCACGTTAAAAAGGGCGCAACGCTGGGGGCGAACTGCACGATTATCTGTGGAAACACCATCGGCAGCCATGCCTTCGTCGGTGCGGGAGCCGTGGTCACCCATGACATTCCGGATCATGCCCTGATGACGGGGAATCCGGCGCGACAAACGGGATGGCTGTGCAGTTGCGGAAACAAGCTGGATAAAAAATTCCATTGCGCAGCATGTAACCGGACCATCCGCAAGGATCTTCCATAAATGCAGAATATTTTGATCATTCCATGCTGAAATAAAAAATGTAGCGGTCGTCCCCGCCTGTAAAACGAGTTTATCAATTTGGGAGCCGCGGTTTGTTAAAGCACGGCCCCTTTTTTACTTGCATTTCAAGAGTTTTTTTAAATTATATTTTGCCAATTCATGATTGGGGTCTGCTTTTAATGCTGATTGAAATTCTTTAATTGCGTCTTCTATTTTTCCATTCCTTGCCAGGAGATCACCTAAATTATTATGGGCATCAGAAAAATTAGGTGAATATTTTACTGCTTCAGAATAATGCAAGAACGCTTTTGCACGGTTTCCTTGTCGAGAAAATTCAATTGCTAAATTATAGTGCGCGATAAAATTCTTAGGCGTGACCTTGATAGCATGCTGAAAAAGTGTGCTGCTATTCTCCCATACTTGCACCTGTGACCACGAAATGATCATTAAGATAGCTAAAACCATGATGGTTGATACAACCATAAATAATTTTTTATAATGCCATGATTTAAGGATATCCGGGATACCCCAAGCGACCATTATAAATGGGCCAATGAGGGGAATATATGTATACCGATCCGCCATAGCCTGAGATCCAACTTGGACTATTCCAATAACCGGGATCAATGTACCCAGATACCAAAGCCAACCGATAAGGAGATAAGGGTAATCTCGAATAAAATACAAAACCAAAACCGTAATGAGGACAAGTAGAACAATATGAATTAATAATTGTTCTAAGGGAAACACCCCGGGATGAGGATAAAAAACAGCCAAGTCAACTGGCCAAAATGTTTTTAGGAGATATTTTACATAGGAAGCAAAGGCATTTGAGATTCGCGTCTGTAAAGATAATGACTCCCATGTTGCAACGGCCTGGCTGCTTTCTTGTGCGTAGATCGTTATGATACATGAAGCTATGGATAGAATGAAAATGGGGATTTTTTCAAAAAAAAGACTCAGACTCCTTGTGTTTGTCTGACCAATTTGAAAACGCCTCAGCGGCCAGTAATCCAACAATAAAAGCACAAACGGTAGTGTAACCAGCATAGGTTTCGTCATTAATCCCAAAGAGAAGATTAGAAAAACCAATATATATCTATAGAATGAAGGTTTTTCGATGTATAGGGCATAAGTATATATTGTTAATAACCAGAAAAGAGCACTAAGAACATCTTTGCGGCTTGATATCCATGCCACCGATTCTACATGGAGAGGGTGGAGAGCAAAAAGTGCAGCAACGGTAAAGCTCCGCCAGAATGCATTTGTAATGTGTTTTAAAACCAAAAACAGCAGAACACTGTTGAAGAGATGTAACAATAAATTATTCCAATGATATGCACCCGCTCTTAACCTGAATATTTCATAGTCAAACATGAAAGAAATCCATGTTAAAGGGTGCCAATTGGCATAATGGGTAGTTGTAAATGCCCAAAAAATACCCTTCCAATTTAAACCACTTTTTACAATCTGATTCTCTGTGACATATGGAGGATCGTCATAATTAACAAATTCATAATCCTGCACATTGAAGTATACGGCAAGCACAGCGATAATCAAAATAAGAGAGACGAGTAATGTGCGATATCTTTCCGTTATCATTGATTTAAATCATATTCTGTCTTGTAATACAATGGTAAGGTTTGATAAGATATTTCTTCCGTGCGGAGGAAGTATAATCGGGAACAGGGTTCCACGTGCCAGATCATCGAGTATAATTTTTAATCGTACAAACATTTAAATAAATCAATCACTAATTTTATATTCAGGAATAATTGCATGCCTATTGATGCCAGAATAGGAAGGTTGAAGTTTTCAATCCCTGTCATTGCCTTTTTCAGCCATGATCAGCAGAACGGATGAAAGATTCCGGGGCATGATGAGGGCTTCGAGCCAGACAAGTCCTGCGTAGAAGCGGTTGGCCCATTTAAAAAAAAGCGCCATGATAACCAGTCCGCGGGGTTCTTTGCCGGCAACGGTAGTCTGTAATCCCAATTTCCGGACCAGGTGAACCGCTCCCACCATCGCCATCATGGTCACTTTTTCCAGCGGCCCCAGAACCTTTTTAACGACAACGGGATATAATCCCGCTGCTGCCAGCTTCTCTGACATTTCATGCAGGTCATATCGCCGGAAATGGTGGACGAAACGGTCGTCCAGAGCGAAATAGACTCGGCGATGGGGAAAAGTGATGATTAAACGGCCCGACCGTTTCATAACAGCTGCCATTTCCCGCAAGGCCATGCTATCGTCCGGCAGGTGCTCCAATACCTCGGAGGCAATGACATGAGAAAAGGAGGTCTTCTTGAAGGGAAGATGCGTCGCATCGGCAACGATATACCAGCCTTTCCGCTCATTTTGTCTCAGCCTACGAACCGCCGAAAAGGATAGATCCGTATAGACGATGCGATCTGTAATGGTCGCCACCGGCGACAAGCCGCTCCCCACTTCCAGTGTCAGGCCCATGTCTTCGCGGCATAACATTTTTTCGATCGCCCTTTTTCTCAGACGGTAGTTATATAAATAATTTTTAAAGGTAATATATTTTTGATTATCAAATAATTCCTGAAAACGGTTTGTATAAGAGGGCATCATGAGATTTCGGTGAATAAGGGAGATCGAATCAGTTTCATGCGCGACAAACGAAACAGGACGGCCGTCTGAAGGCAGCCCCAGCCGTAGGACATGCTGCGACGGAAGTTGATCGATGAGGCATCGGTAAAATATTTTGTGGGGCAGCTCACTTCCGCGACGCTGTAGCCGTACCAGATGATCTGCGCCAGCATCTGATTGTCGAAGATAAAATCATCGGAATTCTTTTCCAGGGGTAATTCTTCCAGTAAAGACCGCGAGAAGGCCCGGTAGCCGGTGTGATATTCTGACAGCTTCGCCCCCAGGAGAATATTCTCCGCAAACGTCAGGAACCTGTTTGCAGCATACTTCCAGAAAGGCATGCCTCCTTTCATGGCATAACCTCCCAGAATGCGTGAACCGAGAACGCAGTGATACAGTCCGTTGTCGATCATCGATGCCATAGCGGGGATCAGCTTGGGCGTATATTGATAATCCGGATGCACCATGATGATGATGTCGCCGCCTGCTTCAAGGGCAAGCCGATAACAGGTCTTCTGATTGCCTCCGTAGCCCCGGTTCTTTTCATGGATGTGGACCCTGGTATTCGGAAGGCTTGCGGCAATCCTGGCGGTTCCATCGCAACTGGCATCATCCACGAGAATGACCAGATCGACGATCCCCTGTGACATAACCTCTGCATAGGTCTGCTGCAGGGTTTTCGCCGCGTTGTAGGCAGGCATGACGACGATGATTTTTTTGTCTTTCAACATGATTTGATTCATAACATTTCATTAATAACTTTACTACCTATATTCAGTCAATATCCGCAGCGGTATCTGACGATATTATGACAGATCGCTCCGTAAAGGGCGGATATCTGCTGAAGTTGCACTTCGTTTCCCCTGTCGCAATAGATATAGACGATATTTTTGACAACTGAAGAGATTTTGTATATATAAACGACCCTTCTGAAATTGTTCCCCTGCAGACGGGTACCATGCTCGAGCGTCTTTGGCCTGCTGTCTCACATGCAAAAACGCTTTTCTTCGGCATAACGCCGGAGGAGCACTTTTTATATTTGGTTGTCCTATGTTCAACAACAAAACCGTCGCCGTTGTCATTCCCGCCTACAACGAAGAAGACCAGATTCTTCAGGTGCTGGAAGGCATCCCGGCATTTGTGGATCGCGTCATCGTAGTGGACGACTGCTCTACGGATAAAACGGCAGAAGTGGTGTCGAGTTTCATTGCGGGGGCAAATCAAGACAAGCCGGGTCTTTCAATCGCCGAAAAGAACATCGAGCCGACAAGATACAACCGGGCCGATATGGTCGTCAGTAATATGTCGCTGAAAGAGTCTGAATATTTTACGCCGGCAAGGATCGTGAACAGTCAGCCCGACAAGGACCGCGTGATATTCATCAAACACCTGAAGAACGGCGGTGTCGGTGCGGCCATCGCCAGCGGTTACAAGTGGTGCTTGGATCGTCAAATAGACTGCACGGCTGTCATGGCTGGCGACGACCAGATGGATCCTGCCGAGTTGGAATCAATCTGTCGGCCCGTTATTAACGAAGGCATTGATTATGTGAAAGGAAACCGCCTGATTCACCGCAGCGCCAGACAGGTGATTCCAAAGACAAGATATCTCGGCAACTCCATATTATCGATCCTGACAAAAATCGCCTCCGGATACTGGCATGTATCGGATACCCAATCGGGATATACCGCCATTTCATTGCAGGCTCTTCAGTCTATAAGAATTTACGATATTTATAAGACCTACGGGATGCCCAATGACCTGCTTGTCAAGCTGAATATCGCCTTCTGCACCGTTAAGGAAGTTGGAATAAAGCCGATCTACAATATCGGCGAAAAATCGAAAATGAAGCTTTGGAAAGTGATCCCCCGGATTTCCTGGCTGCTGCTGAAATCTTTTTTCATAAGATTGTGGGTCAAATATCTCATCAAGGATTTTCACCCACTTTTCTTGCTCTATCATTTTTCTTTCCTGCTGGGCATCATGACGCTACCCTATATGTTTAAAATTTTACGTATCATCATTCTTACGAATGAAAATGTGCCTACCCTGACCATGCTGGCATTCGGATTTCTTTTCATCAGCACCTTTCAGTCCCTCCTGTTCGCCATGTGGATGGATATACAGGATAATGAAAGGTTATTTAAGTCGTGAAAGAAACTCTTGACATTTTTTTCATATTCCTTTATGAGTAGAATAGCTACTCACAAAGGAAACTAATGGCCGATTTATTTGCAGGGTTAATCGCTTCAAAGATCCGGATCAAGCTTCTGCTACGCTTTTTCTTTAATCCGGAGGCTACCTCTTATCTTAGGGAATTAGCTAAGGAATTTAATGTCTCTACAAATTCGGTTCGGGAAGAACTCAATGGCTTGACCAAAACGAACCTTTTAAAAGTAGAAAAAAAGGGGCGTAAGGTCCATTATATGGCCAATCCCGGCCATCCTCTTTTTCCTGAACTCAAATCCATAGTCAGCAAGGTCATGGGGCTGGACCAGGTCATCGAAAGCATCCTCACGAGAGTAGGAGACCTGGAAAAAGCCTATCTCATCGATGATTATGCCGAGGGCAAGGATACCGGAATCATAGACCTGCTGCTGGTTGGAAATATCGACCAGTATCACCTGAACGATTTGAGTAGAAAAACTGAACGTTATATCAATCGCAAGATCCGCTCCCTCGTCCTAACCAGGGAGGAATTCAAGGCCTTTATGCCTACACTGCAAGACCGGCCAAACTTCCTGGTCTGGGAAAGGCAGGAAGGGACGTAACATGACGCAAGAAATCAGCAGGATCGTGAAGAGTCGCGTCTCTGTGATAATCCGAGATTATAATAATCGCATAAATCAGGGGGAATCGTGATCGTTATGAGAGACAAACATATTGAAACCATCACCCACGGGATAGAGCCCATCGCCCTGATTATCCGCGACAAATACGACGAGCCGGGAATTCGTTTCTTCACACCCGCCAACTTCTCCCAGCAGTTGGCAGCCATGACCCATCCTAAAGGTCACAAGATTGCCGCTCACGTTCATAACCTTCTCGTGCGACAAGTGCTCTATACGCAGGAAGTCCTTATCATCAAGCAAGGGAAGGTCAAGGTGAACCTCTATTCCTCAAACCAAGAATTCATTGATGCAAAGATTCTTGAAACCGGCGATGTCATTCTTCTTTGCGGTGGCGGGCATTCGCTGGAGATGCTGGAGGAAACATCCATGATCGAGGTCAAGCAGGGACCCTATGCAGGGGAAAATGACAAGAAACCGTTTCCAGAAGAGAATTGTGCATGATCCCCGTCAACGAGCCCCTGATCGGCGAAAAAGAAATTGAATACGTCGACGAGTGCCTCCGCACTGGTTGGGTCTCCTCCGCTGGCCGCTTCATCGATGGATTTGAGCAAAAATGGGCCGAATACTGTGGTATGAAATACGGCATCGCTATGAGCAACGGCACAACCGCCCTGCAGGCCGCCGTCGGCTGTTTCGGTTTCAAACCTGGATTCCAGGTCATCATGCCTTCTTTTACAATCATTTCTTGTGCTTTGGCCGTCATTTACAACGGTGGAACGCCCCTCCTTGTGGATTGCGATCCCCGCACCTGGTGCATGGATGTGGGACAAGTCGAGGCCAAGGTCGAAGAAGACGCCCGCAGTGGCGCCCACCGCATCAAGGCAATCATGCCCGTTCATATTTATGGCCACCCTGTGGATATGGATCCGCTCGTGAAATTGGTCGAGAAATACGATCTTAAAATCATAGAAGACGCAGCAGAAGTCCACGGCGCCGAATACCTCACCGGCCGGGACACTTCCAATCCAAAATGGAAACGGTGCGGCAGCTTCGGTCATGTCAGCATCTTCAGTTTCTATGCGAACAAGATCATCACCACCGGCGAAGGTGGAATGCTCCTCACTGATGACCGAACACTGGCTGAAAAAGCCCGCAGCCTGAGAAATCTCTGCTTTCGCCCGGAACAGCGATTCCTCCATACCGAGCTGGGCCACAACTTTCGCCTGACCAATCTCCAGGCCGCCATCGGTCTTGCCCAGATGGAGCGCATCGATGAAATTGTCTCTAAAAAGCGGTGGATGGGGCAAGCCTATACCCGGCGCCTGAAAGATATTCCCGATCTGCAACTTCCCGTTGAAGAACCCTGGGCCAGGCAGGTGTACTGGATGTATGGCATCGTCCTCGATGCAGCCACCAGCATGGATGCAAAAACATGCGCCGCAAAGCTCAAGGGAAAAGGCGTTGATACCCGCCCCTTCTTTCTCGGCATGCATGAACAGCCGGTATTCCAATCCATGGGACTTTTCCAGGATGAAAGATACCCCGTCGCCGAACGTATCGCCCGACAGGGGCTCTATCTGCCATCAGGTCTGACTCTGACTGACAAGCAACTCGACCAGGTCTGCGGCACGGTAAAAGCTATTTTAGACGAGGGACAATAAAGATAGGACTTATCTCCATGCCTGACAGCCAAAACAACCGAACAACAGACACGACCCAAAACAGCACGGCAGTATTTGCCGACTACGCCCGTTATTACGACTTGCTTTACCGGGACAAGGACTACGCAACGGAGGCCGAATATGTCGCGGGCCTGATCCGGAGATTTCATCCGTCAGCCCGATCCATCCTCGAACTTGGTTCCGGAACCGGCATTCATGCCAGCCTGCTCGCTGAAAAAGGATTTGCTGTTCATGGCATTGAACGCAGCCAGGAAATGCTTGCCCGATCCTTGGCCCTGACTGAAAGAATGAAGACCGGGCAAGGTCAACTGACTTTTTCACCCGGTGACATCCGTGATGTCCGGTTAAACAAAAGTTTCGACGCCGTCATCGCCCTATTTCACGTCATCAGCTACCAGACGACCAACGAAGATGTGACGGCAGCATTCGAAACGGCTAGGCATCACCTGAAACCCGGCGGTGTCTTCATCTTCGACGTCTGGTATGGCCCGGCGGTTCTGGCGGAGCGCCCCGATATCAGAATCAAGCGGATAGCGGATGAAAAGACAGAGATCACCCGTCTGGCCGAGCCGGTTCTTCATCCGAATGAAAACCGTGTGGATGTGCATTACCATGTGTTTGTACGCGACCTTGCCACCCGGTCCGTTGCCGAATTTAGGGAAACGCATGCGATGCGGTACTTCTTCAAGCCGGAGTTTGAGTCATGGGCGATTCTTTCAAGGTTCACTATTCAAGTTGCAGAAGAATGGCATACAGCGAAACCGATCGGCACAGCCACATGGGGCGTGTGTTTTTGCTTACAGGCCTTATAGGATCTTATAACCAGCGATAAATTGGCAAATTCATGAGCAAAATTATTATCGAAGCAGGCCGGACCGAGAAAAACTACTGGGCCGACCTCTGGCGCTACCGGGAGCTTTTTCTGATTCTTGCATGGCGTGATCTATCCGTACGCTACAAACAGACCATCATCGGGATTCTCTGGGCAATTCTCAGGCCCTTGCTAACTATGATTGTCTTCACCGTTATTTTCAGCAGAATCGCGAAACTTCCCAGCGACGGCAGCGCACCCTACGCCCTGATGGTCTTTGCCGCCATGCTCCCCTGGTCCCTTTTCTCAAGCTCGCTGACGGAATCGTCAAGCAGCCTGATCGACAACACCAATCTGATCAGCAAAGTATACTTTCCAAGACTGATCCTGCCCGCGGCGACCCTGATAACCGCTTTCATAGATTTCCTCATCAGTTTCATGATCCTGATCGGAATGATGGTCTATTACCAATTCGCACCCGACTGGCATCTGCTGTTACTGCCGTTCTTCATCATCCTGGCCTTGCTGGCCAGCCTGGGACCCGGCCTCTGGATTACCGCGATCAATGTGAAATACCGCGACTTCCGCTATGTTATCCCGTTTGTGGTGCAGTTCGGTCTTTATGTTTCTCCAGTTGGATTCAGCAGCAAGGTCATCCCGGAACAATGGCGACTGCTTTACAGCCTCAATCCTGCGGTGGGTATCATCGACGGCTTCCGCTGGTGCATCCTGGGCGGCGAAAGTCCCCTTTACCTGCCCGGATTCCTGCTCGGCCTTGCTATCATCACATTCTTCCTCTGGCTGGGCGTATCCCGTTTCCGTAAGATGGAAAAAACCTTTGCAGATTTGATGTAGAAAAGGGAATCATGTCAGACATCGTCATCAAAGCTGAAACCCTTGGCAAAAAATACGTCATCGGCCACCATGCCGAAAACCAACGCTATAGGGCTCTGCGCGATGTCCTGATGGAGAACGCACAAACCATCTGGAACAAGACAATAGACCTTGTAACGGGAAAACCTCTCATACAGGGCGATATACTGGAAGAGGTGTGGGCGCTCAAGGATGTGAGCTTTGAGATTCGCCGCGGAGAAGCTATCGGCATCATCGGTCGTAATGGGGCCGGAAAAAGCACGCTATTAAAAATTTTAAGCCGGATTACCGAGCCTTCGACGGGGAGGGTGACCATCGATGGTCGCGTTGCCAGCCTTCTGGAGGTTGGCACCGGTTTCCACCCGGAATTGACGGGGAGGGAGAACATCTACCTGAATGGAACCATTTTGGGAATGACCCGGAATGAGATAAGCAGAAAGTTTGATGAGATCGTTGCCTTCGCCGAAGTGGAAAAATACCTGGACACGCCTGTCAAGCGCTACTCCAGCGGGATGTATGTGCGGCTGGCTTTCGCGGTAGCAGCACATCTGGAACCAGAAATATTATTGGTGGATGAAGTGCTGGCGGTGGGAGACGCGCAATTTCAGAAAAAGTGCCTCGGGAAGATGGGGGATGTCACAAAGGAAGGACGGACGGTCCTTTATGTAAGCCATCAGATGGATATGATACGCGGCCTTTGCAGCCGCGGCATGCTCCTCAACGACGGAAGTGTATTTTCCGATGGTCGCACTGAAAAGGTTATCGAAGATTATCTTCAATCCATTATCTGCAAAAAAAGCTCGCTTCATTTTACGGAAAAAGAGAATTCAGCGCTGGGATTGCAAATTATCAAGGGCAAGATCGTGAACGAACAGGGCGAATTGCAGGAAAACTTCGATATCTTCGATAAAATCATTTTTGTGTTCGAGTACAGGGTTTATTGGAAACTGACCGACACCGTTGTGAACTTCGAGATTAAAAGAAACGGTGCCACATTGTTTCTTTCGTTCGATACGGATATGGACCTCAGCAAACATGCTATTCGGACGCCCGGGCTATACAGATCCCGTATTGAGCTGCCATGCCCGCTTCTGAAGTCTGGCATCTACGCCGTCACTGTGAATACAGGCATTACAAATACCTGCACGTATCAGAGGCTGGAAGATGTGTTGATCTTCGAAGTCGATCACTATTCCAAACCTTCGTCCCTGACCAGCTATGCCGACAAAAGACCTGGAGTGATAGCCGTACCCCTATTCTGGGAGACCGAGATGTTGGAGGCGTCACGCTGATGTCTATAACCAACGACAGCAGATTCAATTCAGTCGTCGTACCCATGTATGAGATTGATGTACATGGTCATTTAAGACCAAACCCCCTTTTCCACCGTCCCATTGACAAGCTTCACAGCCGGTGTGTCGAATATCCTTTTGCTGCCTCGCGGCTTGGCGATGCGAAAACCATCCTTGACGTCGGCACAATCAAGTCTGATCCTGTATGGATAGACTGGCTGGAAAGCTTGCCTGTAAAAGTGCATGCCACTGACTATGACGCACCTTTAAAGCCGTTCAAAAACATAACATTTCATCAGGCAGATATAAGACGGCTTCCACTCCCTGACGGTTTTTTTGACAAGGTTATCGCCGTTTCAGTAGTCGAACATGTCGGGCTGGAAGCCCCGCAAGTCTTCGCAGATACGATTCCTGGAGTCAGCGATGACGGCGATCTTGAGGCAGTTACGGAACTCACACGGGTGCTTAAGCCCGGTGGTGAGCTGATTATGACAGTCCCCTTTGGGGTGCAGGACGGTCTCATCCTTGGAAACCAGGCACGTAACTACACGATTGATTCTATCAGGAGGTTCGAGCAGGTCTTGGATCTTTTTCACATCGAATATTACGAATACCAAGCCAAAAACCTTCAACTGAACAAGCGACATTATGGCATCCGGATGAAAATCTTTAAAAAATTAGTTGCTCCGTTTTTTATTAAATCACCGCTTTGGCAGAACGACGATTTCGCCGGGGAAGCAACCTGGAGGAATATCCCTCTTGCATTAACGAAGGCCATACACAGGATCCATCTGGAAGGCGTTGTCTGCGGCATATGGAAGAAGAAAAAACCTTGAGTGCTTGTCCATGAAACAATACCAACGTGTTATTGAGCCCGTAGTCTTGGTTTTATTACCTATATATAAATGTTTTAAGCACTTATTTATGGCTGAACGGTTATCTGTAAGGATTTTCCCCAGAGTTGTCACTATCAGCAAAATAATCCCAAGCGGATGCAGGTTCGAAATCTCCTCCGACATGGAGTCATTCAGGATAGAGTCCTATGGTAACGAAGAAGAATTCACCACCATGCTGATTCAAGAAATTAGAGCGGGGGATATCGTCTTCGATATCGGAGCTTGCGTTGGACTTGTCAGTGTGCATGCCGCAAAAAAAGACGTTATGGTTTATTCTTTTGAGCCGGATCCTTATTACCGTTCCAGGCTCACTAATAATATGAGGCTTAATGGGCTGGATAATGTCAATGTGATAGAATGGGCGGTATCAGATCATGCAGGTCAAGCCACCTTGTTTACAGACGGTGAGAATGGAAACTCCCCGAGCCTTAGAAAAATCGGCGAAAGAGGATCCGTCATGGTCAAAACAGACTCCATCGATAAGGCTATTCACAGAGGAGACATCCCTATCCCGTCTGTTATTAAGCTCGACATTGAAGGAGCTGAAATATTAGCACTACGGGGCATGCAGGAGTTGCTCATCGCAAATCATAGTCCAAGGGCGATCTTCATGGAAGTCCATCCAGATTTTCTAAGGTATTTTGGTTCATCTGAAAAGGAGATCGAAGACATGATGTTTCAATGTGGATACACCTTGGACTATAAAATTGACAGAAGTAATCAATTCCACTGTGTTTATAGGAAGTAACAAACAACGAGGTGGTTTTATCAGAATATCCTAACGGTCTCCATATCGTGTTGACATTTTGCCAAGGCGCAAAGTGACAACTAAACGATCTTTATGTACAACCCGGTCTTTTCTATGATAAGATCCCAGATAATATATGGGTAATACGGTAACGGACATAATAATCAAGCCTGCATGCTCTGTGGTCATCAGATGCTATAATGAAGAGAAGCATATTGGTCGCCTTATTTCTGGTATTTTGGCCCAGACAGTTAAGGATGTGGAAATCATCGTTGTAGATTCCGGCTCAAACGATGCGACGCTATCTATAGCCTCTCGGTACCCAGTGAAGATTGTCACAATCAAACATGAAGACTTCTCCTTCGGATACTCTCTGAACGTTGGATGCGCTGCCGGATCGGGTGATTTTCTGGTAATAGCCAGCGGGCATGTTTATCCTGTGTATGAAGACTGGCTGGAAAAGCTATTGGCTCCTTTTGCAGATCGGAAAGTTGCCGTCGTCTATGGAAAACAGTGCGGTAATGAAACGACGAAATACGCCGAACATCGGATCTTTGCGCAATGGTTTCCGGAAATATCCAATCCAAATCAGAAACATCCATTCTGTAATAACGCTAATGCCGCAATCAGAAAAGATGTGTGGGAAAGCTTACCTTACGATGAAGAACTTACGGGGATAGAGGATATTGATTGGGCGAAGCGTGCCTTGGAACGGGGATACAGGATTGCCTATAATGCTGATGCTGAAGTCATACATGTTCACCATGAGACGCTGGGACGTATCTTCAACCGCTATCGACGTGAGGCGATTGCATTTAAGCGCATTTTCCCCCAGGAACACTTCAGCCTGTATGATTTCATCAGGATATATGCCAGCAACGTTGTCAGTGACGGTTTTCATGCATGGCATGATAGAATATTCATGCGTACTTTTTATGATATCCTGGTTTTCAGATTGATGCAATTCTGGGGCACCTATCGCGGGTTTTCACAACACAGCGCCGTGACCAGTCAAATGAAAAGAAAGTTTTACTATCCCAATGAGCGGCCAAAGGCAAAACAAGGACAGACCCATTCTGCGTCAGACCGTAAGATTGATTATTCTCATAAATCATTGTAGGAAGAATTCGTTGCGTCCGTACAGGGAAGATAAAACCGATAACTTGATCGATATTTCATTGCCTCTGCAAGAGGGAATGGCCGCCTGGCCGGGCAGCAGGGGTTTCCTGTTGCAATCAGTAAGGAGTTTTGCAGCAGGCGATCATGTTAACGTATCCTGCCTGGAGTGTGACGTGCACACGGGTACGCACATCGATGCACCAAGACATTATCTTCAGGAAGGCATGACGGTCGATCAGATACCGATCGATATCCTGGTCGGACCCGCGCAGGTTCGCCATCTGCCCGACGTCAAACGTATTTCGCCCAGAGAATTAGATGGACTCGCATTGCCTCAAGATACCCGGCGGCTTTTGCTTCGCACACAAAATTCAGAACTCTGGATGAGAGGCGTATCAACGTTTGAAAAGGATTATGTTGCACTCACCGCGGATGCAGCACGATGGGTAGTCGATCATAATGTGCGTTTAATCGGTATCGACTCTTTATCGGTGCAACGCTGCCATGATGGCCCTCTTACCCATCAAATATTATTGGAAGCCGGTGTCATTATACTGGAAGGATTGAATTTGGCAGGAATTTCACCAGGCTATTATGAACTGATCTGCTTACCGCTATATCTGGTAGGTGCGGAGGGCGCTCCGGCGCGCGCTATCTTGCGCGTTCTCCCATCCGGAGGTAATTGATAGTATGCGTATTGTTGCCCTGGTTCCCATGCGTCATAAAAGCGAGCGTGTTCCCGGTAAGAATTACCGCTCTTTTGCCGGGCGGCCTTTATATCATCATATTATTGAAAGTCTGTTGTCCTGTCATCATATTGCCGAGGTGGTCATTGATACGGACAGCCCCATGATCATGAACGATGCCAGAAAACACTTCCCGAGAGTGATACTGATTGAACGGCCTATTCATTTGCGAGACGGCAATATCCCGATGAACGAGGTCCTATTGCACGATGTTTCATTCACAGACGCGGACTTTTATCTTCAAACCCACAGTACAAACCCACTCCTGCGGTCTCAGACAATTTCCAGAGCCGTTGAATGTTTCCTTGCCCATTATCCCGCCTACGATTCTCTCTTCAGCGTCACACGTCATCAGACCAGGCTATGGGACCAACTGGGGAGACCTGTCAATCACAATCCGGCGATACTGCTGAGAACACAGGACTTGCGACCTATTTTTGAAGAGAATTCAAATATTTACATCTTTAACAGAAAAATTTTTGAAGAGCGTCGAAACCGCTTGGGCGAAAAGCCGTTGATGTTTGAAATTGAATCCACGGAAGCCTGGGATATTGACGAGGAACTGGATTTTCAAATTTCTGAATATTTATACATGAATCGATTTAAACCTTTACTGCCATGAGTTTAAAAGTATTGATCACAGCACCGTATATGCACCCGGTTATTGATCGTTTTCGTCCTATCTTTGTCGAAAACAACATTGAAATTATCGCACCACCCGTCAATGAACGTTTTGAGGAAAATGACCTGCTGCAGTGGACGAGCGATATTGACGGCGTTATTTGCGGCGATGACCGCTTCACCGATCGCGTCCTACAAGCCTCGCCCAGACTCAAGGTCATCTCCAAGTGGGGTACCGGCATTGACTCTATTGACCGAGATGCCTGCCGGCGGCTGGGCATAGCAGTACACAACACTCCCAACGCCTTCAGTGAGCCAGTGGCGGATTCAGTCATAGGTTACATACTATGCTTCGCCCGTAACCTTTTAGAACTGGATCGACGCATGAAAATGGGTGCATGGCAAAAAATCCCCGGGCGGGCGCTGAGGGAATGTATTCTGGGTGTAATCGGAGTTGGTAACGTAGGAAAGGCGGTGATCCGCCGTGCACAGGCCTTTGGGCTGCGTGTATTGGGCAATGACATTATTGAGATGCCTGCTGATTTCCTGGCCATCACAGGCATCCGGATGGTGTCTATAGATACTTTGCTGAGACAGTCTGATTTTATCAGTCTCAACTGTGATCTGAATCCTACGAGCCACCACCTGATAAGCGATCATGAATTATCCATCATGAAGACTTTGGCCGTTATAATAAACACCGCACGCGGTCCGATTATTGATGAATTGGCTTTAGTCAGGGCGCTCAATGAAAAGCGCATCGCCGGTGCTGCATTGGATGTGTTTGAAATTGAACCACTGCCGGTTGACAGTCCATTGCGAAAGATGAACAATGTGCTGCTGGCTTCTCATAATGCCAATAGCAGTTATGAAGCTTGGGAATATGTTCATATCAACACAATTAATAATTTGATAAACGAGTTAAGAAGGCAGCGACAATGAACCGAGTTGCATTGATTACCGGAGTAGCCGGCGGCATCGGTCATGCCACAGCCCAGATGTTTACAAAAAAGGGCTGGCACGTATTTGGAGTTGATATACAACCGGTATTAGAACACGCCGGCGTAAAGCAGTTTATCCACGCTGATATATCGCAGCCTGCGGCATGGGAGAAAATTTGCGGTAAGATTGATGATCATGGCGGCCGTTTAGATACGTTAGTTAATAACGCAGCTATTCAGGTCTGTAAGCCACTTATAGAAACATCGATCGATGAATGGGATGCTGTTATGGCAACAAACGTGCGGTCGGTTTTTCTTGGTTCGCGCTACACTTATCCCCTTTTAAATCGGTGCTGCGGCTCCATTGTAAACGTCGGTTCGGTACACGCGATTGCGACTTCTGCCGGTATCGCAGCGTATGCTGCCAGCAAAGGAGCGTTATTGTCTCTAACGAGGGCGATGGCGCTGGAATTTGGACCTAACATCCGTGTCAATACTGTGCTGCCCGGTGCAGTAGATACTGCCATGCTTCATGCCGGTTTGTGTCGTGGTCATGAGCTTGGTGAAAACGGATACGAGCTTGTTCAGAAACTTGGTAAAAAACACGTTATGGGTCGTGTGGGCCAGCCCGATGAAATTGCGAGAATCATCTATTTTCTTGCCGATAATAAGCAATCGACTTTTATGACCGGACAGGCCATGATCGTAGACGGTGGAGCAACAGCGAGGTTAAGCACGGAATGATAAGAGTTTTAAAACGATTTTCATCCTTTAGGTATTTTTTGGCTGCGTTGCTGCTTCATTGCAACGATAGAGAATATCTTCATTGGTATGTAAAACATAGAAGCCGTTTATTAAAGTTCAAAAATATTCATCAGGGGCAAGGGTGTTTTATTATCGGGAATGGTCCCTCCCTGAATAAAACGAATCTTTCAGCCTTGAAAAAATATCATACTTTCGGGCTGAACAAGATTTATCTGTTATTTGATAAAGTTGATCTTAACTTAAGCTATCACGTTGCAGTAAATCCCCTTGTGATCGAACAAAGCACAAAAGAATTGGAATCCCTACGCTGCCCGTCTTTTCTTTCCTATCGCCCTGCACGCCATATAGTAAACCATCGTCATCACATCTATTTTATTATGACTAATGGCAATTATTTATTCGAAACAGACTTGTCGAGACAATTGTGCGAAGGTTATACCGTCACCTACGTAGCATTGCAAATTGCCTTTTATATGGGATTCAGTCAGGTTTTCCTCGTCGGCGTTGACCATAATTTCAAGGCCACAGGAACACCGAACGACAAGCAGTTTTTACGCGGTGACGATCAAAATCATTTCGATCCGAATTATTTTGGAAACAGGGAGTGGCATTTACCGGATCTGGAAGCCTCGGAATTATCCTATCATCTCGCCAACTTTCATTTTAGAAGGGATGGGCGCCAAGTCTATGATGCCACTGTCGACGGCAAACTCAACATTTTCCCGAAAATTTCGTATGAACAGGCTTTAGAGATGTGCGGCGCCGAGGAAAAATCGAGAAATGCGGGACATGTAAATGATCAGCGTAATTACGCCTGTTTATAATGGATGCCGCCACATTGAATCCTGTATTGTGAACGTGATTGAGCAGAAGTGTTTGGACATGGAGCACATCATCATCGACGGCGGCTCCACGGACGGCACCGTCGAAATCATAAAGCGCTACGCGGAACGCTACGGGCACATCAGGTGGATATCAGAGAAGGACAAAGGACAGTCCGACGCCATGAACAAGGGGATCCGGATGGCCGGCGGTGATATCCTGGGATTCCTCAACGTTGACGACTGCTACGAGACAGGAGCTTTACATGAGGCGCTTGATCTCATCAAAGGCCTCCCGGAACCTTCTCTGCTGGTGGGCAACTGTAATTTGTGGGGTGATAATGGTAAATTCTTGTATACAAACAAACCTGCACATCTTGAATTAACTCAACTTTTAGCCGCCGACGAATCCATGTTCCCTTTCCCTGTTAACCCTTCAGCGTATTTTTATCATAAATCATTGCATGACATCATAGGCATGTATGACACGAACGAACACTACACCTTGGATATAGATTTTATTATCAGGGCAGCAATGTATTTAAAACCTTTCTATGTTGATAAAGGATTTGGCAACTTTCGTTATATCAAGGGAACTAAAACGTTTGAGGATATGAAATGTGATTCTGGGAAAAAGCGATTCAGACAACTTATCAAGAAGTACCGTAGAAAGTTGCCTTTTGGGAAAAGGCTGAAAATTTTTTACTTCGGAACTTTGGGGAAATTGCTTCATATTATGAAGTGATGGATTTTCAATATCAACAGACGGTTCTTATTGATCTGAGTTGCAACTTGATAAAGTATGAAGTCCACGGCATCGTTCGGCGTGAGGCCATGGAAGACTTGCAATATCGATCGCGAAACATCGCATACATCCTTCTTGATAAGATACATCAGAAGCAATTTGATGGTGTCGTAAAAGAAATGGTTCTTTCGGACATTGAAATCCCGAAGAGGTCTGAATGAGAGTTCTATTTACAACCCCTGTGTTAGAGCACCCACCTGCAGGAGGGCCACAATTACGGATCGAGAATAGCATCATAGCGCTTCATCGTGTGTCAGATTTGCATATTTTGTCCCGTGTTGACAAAAGAAGTTTGGGTGGCGATCATGCCGATAACTTTTTTCGAACACATTGTCGCGAATTTGTCTATTTGCCATCGATCAATAATCTATCGACCAATCGTTACATTCGCAAGGCCCAACGAATGATAAAGAAAATCACACTGGAGGATGATGCCGATTTTATAATTGATTACACGGAAGAAAGAAGAATCGATCTGTTATGGTTTGGTTATGGCAATATCTCATATCTTTTAATGAAGGAGATTAAGAAAAAGCGCCCTTCATTGAAAGTGGTATGTGATACGGATAGCGTTTGGTCGAGATTCATTCTGCGGGAATTGCCCTACGAAAGCGATCCTGCGCGAAGAAAAGAGATTGAACGAAAGGGTAGACAAAAAGAACGGGAAGAGTGGGAGTGGGTTAACCTTTGTGATGTGACGACGGCGGTTTCTGAAGTAGATGCCGAATATTACCGGGAATGTGCTAAAGAGCCTGAGAGAATAAAGATTTTTTCCAATGTCATCAACCTCGATACATATTCGCAAAAGATTCCACCGCCGGCAGAGTTTCAAAAACCGTGCCTTTACATTGCCGGCACCTTTTGGAAAAAGAGTCCCATGGAAAAGTCGACGCGATGGGTCATTTGCAACGTCCTTCCAATAATAAGAAGAAAAATTCCAAAAATTCATTTCTATGTTATCGGTAGAGGCTCAAAAGAAACTTTCAATGATATCAATGGGCCAAATATAACGATAGCCGGTAAACTCCCTTCGGTTCTCCCCTATTTGTGCCATGCAGATGTATCCATTGTACCGTTGTTCTTTGAGTCAGGAACGCGTTTTAAAATATTAGAGGCTGCTGCCTGTGGAATACCCATTGTCTCAACAACACTCGGAGCGGAGGGAATTCCCGTAGAAGATGGACAAAGTATTATTATAGCAGATGATCCCGATCGTTTCGCAGAGGGCATTATCAAGCTTATTATAGACAAACCATTTGCGAAGCAAATAGCAACAAACTGTAAACAACTGATTGAACAATATTACAGCATTAATGCACTTGAACAAGAAGCTGGGAAAATAATAAATTACATCATGCGAAGACACTAATTGTTATGGAGTTGCCATTTAATAATAGCTTTATGAGAGATCTCAAGCGAATATTGGTCATTCACTCGGAGGGTAACGCAGCTAATAATCCCTGTCTTAAGGCAATGTTCGATTACTTCGGCAAATGTGGTTGGCACTGTGATGTTGTATCTCGCGAAAGAGACATACCTCAGCCTTATTTCCCCAATGTAAGTTGGCGCTTGGATGGTCATATCTGGTGGCGCTTAAAGGCAATTGCAATCAATGTACTATGCAGCAGGATTATCAGCCGACTGATGGTTTGGTGTCGATGGCGGAGCCGGCCAAGAGGTCGATACAATCTTATTATCGGGGTGGATCGCCAAGGTTTAATCGAAGCCTATTACCTTTCACGGATGATGAAGATACCGTATTTTCTCATTTCATTTGAAATCATGTTTGAAAAGGAAACATTTTTGAGATTCAAGCGACTGGAACGCGAAGCTTCCAAGCATGTTGAAACGTGGATTGTTCAGGACGAACTGAGAGCGGAGAAACTGGCTCAAGAAAATCATCTCGATAGATCAAAAGCCTTTTATTTACCCGTCGCGTCTCGTGGCTTGGGAACATTTGATAATGATCGATTAAGAGATAGGCTTGGCATTCCAAAGGAGAAACATGTCATTATCGCCATGGGTTCTATTGGAATATGGACAATGATAGACGAAGTCCTGACGAGCCTACCCTCATGGCCTGAGGACTGGGTGCTAATCATTCACGACCGTTATGGATTTAAAAAGAGGCAGATCGCGGATTTGTTTAAGAAGAAGCCCGATATCGGCACGCGCCTCTTTTTGAGTGACCGTGCAGCAGAGTATGTTGACGATCTGGGCGATATCCTCAACGGTGTTAGTTACGGTTTGGCGTTTTATCGTTCCGTTGCCGGTCATCGATACTGGGGGGATAATTTAAAATTCCTGGGACGATCATCGGGCAAAATTGCAACCTATTTTCGTTATGGCATTCCTGTAATAACCAACGAGATCGGCATCATGGCAGATGATATCAAAACGTACGGATTAGGCCATGTTGTAGATTCGCCAATGGCAATTCCTGCATTGCTTCAAAATAGCGGGTTGATGGATCAAACGAAAAATTATAACCGTTGTCGCCAGTATTTTAGTGAAAAACTCGATTTTGATCTCTATGCCGAACACCTCGCAGCCAGATTGAACAATAAAACGAGCACCCTATTTAGTTCAGGTAATTGACCCTGTCCAGGCATCTTAACCATGAAGATTTCTATAGTAACACCATCCTACAATCAGGCCGGATTTCTGGAGAGAACCATTTTGTCTGTTTGGAACCAGAAAGGCGATTTTGATCTGGAGCATATTATAATCGATGGCGGTTCAACCGATCAAAGTATGGGCATCATCAAAAAATATGACCATCTTTACAGAAGCGGACAATTTCCGCTTAACTGCAAAACTTTCAAATTCACCTGGCTAAGTGAACGGGATAAAGGCCAATCGGATGCCCTGAATAAGGGCTTTGCGCTCGCTACGGGAGATATATTCGGTTGGTTGAATAGCGATGATGTATTTTGTAGCAATGCAAGTCTGCTGATCGTCTGTCAGGCTTTTACAAAATATGACTATGATATCGTTGTTGGAAATGCCTCAATGATTGATGAGAATGACCAGATGATTCGTGATTTACCGGTAATGATTAACAGGATCGATAACATAACCTTCCAAAAAGAACTTGCTGCTATTCAAAAATCCAACATCATTATTCAACCGTCTTGCCTTTTCAAAAGGCATATTTGGGAATCTCTTGGCATTGACGAATACTATTATATCATGGATTGGGCATTATGGATTAATGCATTCAAATCTAATTATAGCTTTTTAAAAATCGATCATTGCATAGGCTCCAATCGTATCCAAACCAGTTCAAAAACCGTTTTTGCCAGTTTTGATAAGACGGAAGCAATTAAAAGGACAACAGAAATCAATTCCCTTTATAAAAAAAACAACCTTTGGTGTTTGAACCGATTTTATTTTCTTCTCTTCCTTTTTTTATTAAAGATATCCGCTTTTGCTCCTTTAGGAACCTTAATTGATTCGATGATTGCCAAGGGGAAGACGCTTCGCAATCTATTGATCTATAAATACAAGTTATATTAATAGGTTCGTGTCGCTTATTTGACTGTCGGCAACCCGTATTTCAACAACATGATCAATTTATGGGGCACAAATGAGTGCACTGAATAAAAGGATCTCGAAGAAACCTGCCTGCTTGCCTGTATCTTAAGCCTGAGTCGAACCATTTTCTGCCGACTGGACCAAAGAGCATGCAAACAAAATTTATAAATATCAGACCAGATATGCCGGTCCCCTTTTACCACTGAAAGGAGCCCCCCCTCTATTGTCAACAACAGGAGATGAAGAGGGATCAATACATAGGCAAGGGGACCCGGATAACACAACAACATCACATAACTTTTGTTCCGTTCACTCAGGGCCCGCCTGCGATACGTGGTCTGCAGCGTGCTCTGAATAATCTTGCCGCCACCGAAGCTTTTGCCGACCCAGTGATTGACTCCGGATTCCGAAAGAGCGATGACCGGGTATCCTCTCAATCGGGCAAGACAGCAAAGGTACGCATCTTCGGCGATACTCTCAAACCATGCGGGAAATCCTCCCAATTCGTCCCATAGTTCTTTTGGCAGCCACATACAGGCCCCCATTACCATACCCACATTGCGACGGCTTTTGTTTTGATTGGGGATCGGGTTGAGAAACGGATCGAACAGGCTACCGATATCCATAAGCTCACCCGTCTGCATGTCATACTGTGGCAAACCGATGATTCCGTATATATTTTCTCCGGTTGCACAATTGTAAAGCGTTGAGAGCGCATCTTTATGGAGGGTGGCGTCATTGTTCAACAAAAGGATAAACCTGCCTTGCGCAGCGGCGACTATGCGGTTATTGCTGACACAGAACCCAACATTCGTTTCACTCCTGATCAATCGGACGACAGGGAATTTGTCAGTTACAATATCCGCAGATCCATCCGTGGATGCATCATCATGAACAATAATTTCTATGGGATAGGGAAAATCCTGGTTAAATACAGATTCCAGGCACGCTTCCAATACATTTCTGCCGTTAGAGTTCGCGATACAGACAGAACAGACGGGTTCTTCATGTTTTGCCTCAGGCCTCATATATCATTACCTTTTCGTAAAGCGTAGCATATTTCTCTGAAAAAATCTCTCAACCAAAGGAAAAAAATCGGCTTGAAGGGCGGCGTGCGTGCCATATATTGTATCCTCAAGCCGATCTTTTCCTGATTATGTCTCATTCAGGGCAATTGATCCACGTCACCTATGCTATGCCGGCAAGACGGACAACTTTCTGTTCGCAGGTGAAGTCATGATAGTTGATTGTTAGCAACAAATCGGCAACTTCTACAAAAATGCAAGATTTCAATCCGTGAGAAACACAATTTACACCTAACTAATTCTATGATACGAAAATAATGAAGGAATCCATTATTGGTCTGTTTGATTATTTTACAAGACAAAAAAAATAATCAATGACGAAATATAGGATTTCGTAAGGAATAGGTTACTTTTTGTTTGAATATTTCCTGGGTGTCTTTTGTTCATGAAGAAAAAATATATTTATCTCATCATCATTTTTTTAATTGTCGTTTCCTGCACCGCCTTCGGCCGGATAGCGGGCAATGATTTTATTGATTTTGACGACAACGCATACATTACTGACAATAATCATATTAAATCAGGTGTTGACACAAAAAGTATTCTATGGGCTTTTACCACTACATATTCTTCCAATTGGCATCCCCTCACCTGGCTATCTCACATTCTGGACTGGAGCCTTTTCGGCGAGAACGCATCCGGCCATCATCTTGTCAGTCTGCTTCTGCATATCGGCGCCGTTATCTTTCTGTTCCTCTTTTTCAATAAAACAACAAACAATATCTGGCCTGCTGCTTTTGCCGCGGCACTTTTCGCCCTTCATCCCCTGAGAGTGGAATCCGTGGCTTGGGTAGCGGAAAGAAAAGATGTGTTAAGTATGTTTTTCGGTATGGCCAGCATTTACGCCTACGCCTTTTACGCTGAAAATTACAAACGCTCCAGATATTTTATGTGCTTTGGTTTGTTTGCCATGAGCCTGATGTCCAAACCCCTGTTGGTCACCCTGCCTTTTGTTTTGCTTCTTCTTGATTACTGGCCGCTGGGGCGCTGGACAAAAGATATCTCCCCAAACCGTAACAATTCAACCGGCAGGCTCATAGGTGAAAAGATTCCCTTTATTGTCTTAACGATCGCTTCCAGCATTGTGACCTTCTGGGCTCAAAATAACGCCGGCGCGGTTTCTTCTGTAGAAGTATTACCCTTCTCCGTGCGTATTGCCAATGCTATGATTTCATATGTTGCCTATTTGGGAAAAACCTTCTGGCCGGTTAATCTATCCGTATTTTATCCCTATGCGTCCTCTATTCCCTTATGGAAAGCTATAATTTCCTGCATGATCCTTATAGCAATGACTGCCGCTGTTTCTTGTTACATCAGGAAACTGCCTTTTTTATTCGTCGGCTGGTTTTGGTATTTGGGAACGCTTGTCCCCATGATCGGGTTGGTGCAGGTCGGCATGCAAGCGATGGCCGACCGCTATACTTACCTGCCTTCTATCGGGATTGCCATCATGCTGGCATGGGGCGCCAAGCTTTTGTTCAAATGCGAAGACATGCGCAAGAAGATTTTATTTCCGGCAGGAATAGCCGCCTTGGCCATCCTGGCAGTTTTCACATGGCAACAATGCGGCTACTGGAGAAACGGTATCGAGATTTGGAATCATGCTTTGCATATAACAAAGAATAACGCTTTAGCGCATAAAGCTAGAGGGGCCAATTACGATAAACTCGGCCAACATCAACTCGCCATCAATGATTATAACGAGGCCATTCGCCTGAAACCGGATTATGCCGATGCCTACTACAACAGAGGGGTTGCTTACGCTGCACTCGGCCAACATCAACTCGCCATCAATGACTATCATGAGGCCATTCGCCTGAAACCGGATTATGCCATTGCCCACTACAACAGGGGGGTTGCTTACGATAGGCTCGGTCGGCATCAACTCGCCATCAATGACTATCATGAGGCCATTCGCCTGAAACCGGATAATGCCATTGCCTACTACAACAGGGGGGTTGCTTACGATAACCTTCGTCAAGAGCAGCGTGCCATCCAAGATTATCGTGAAGCCATTCGCCTGAAACCGGATTATGCCGATGCTTACAATAACCGGGGAATTGATTATTTGTATCAGGGCAACAACAAGCTCGGATGTTCTGATGCTCACAAGGCATGTGCATTGGGAAATTGCAAATTGTTGGAAATGGCCAAGGGCAAGGGGGACTGCCGCTGATTTGATGAGGGCTCCAAAACCGATTGTAATTGGCAGTCATCCTGTTTTCTGACGAATGAGAGGTAAGAAAATGGACGGTTTCCTGCGCGCAGGCATATTCATGATCCCGCTCGTGCTGTTCGCCCTGTTGAACGCCCCATGCCCGGGTATCGTACCGTGTGGTTTTGGCGGCGACCATGTCAATGATCTCTTCATGGCGCGCCATTTTTCACCGTATCTTGCAGCATCTCCAGCCGATTCAGGGGCCGGCTTAAAGCTCCTCCGTCCAACCGGGATATTCCATCCCTTTCACGGTCATCGGCGCCCCACCCCGTACCATGTCTTGCATTCATTATTGCATTGACACAAGAAACTGTTCTGTTTATACAGGTCATCCCATCTTCAACAAGCAACGGCTTCTCATAATAATGAGAATTCTATGAAAGTATGCATCCTTACAACTTCATTTCCCCTCGGTCATGGAGACCTTTCCGGAATCTTTATCCTTGAACAGGGGCGACATCTGGTTAAGCAAGGAATAAAGGTCGTGGTCGTCGCACCACACCACCCTGGAGCCCCGAAGCATGAAGTCATGGATGGGATGAGTGTTCATCGCTTCCCGTACTTCCTGCCCGAAAAATTACAAAAGCTATGCTACGGAAGCGGTATGCCCTATAACTTAAAAGAGAGTTCCTGGTCACAAATCCAGCTTCCATTTCTTCTTGCCACATTCATTTTTCAGGCAATAAGGCATGCGAGACATTGCGATATCATCCATGCTCACTGGTCCCTGGCCGGCCTTGCCGGTCTGATTGCATCAAAAATATCAGGCAAACCAATCGTACTGACCATGCACCACGGAAACACCCAAACTCTGACCAAAATTGAAAAAGTTGTACTGGAACAAGTCGATTATGTGCTGTGCAACAGCGCGTTCACGCTTTCACATGTCCTGGAAACAGCCAAACCGAAGGTAACGAAAGTTATCCCTCATGGTATCGATACCCGAACATTTCAATCACAGACTGAAAATATGGCGAACGGCCACCTGCCAAAGGAGCTGCCGGCAGAGCACCTCGTCATACTCACCATCGGCAGGCTGATTGAATTGAAGGGGCATAAATATCTCCTCGAAGCATTCCGCCAATTACCCGAAGACACCCATACACATCTGTTGATAGGAGGAGATGGGGGATTAAGACAAACCTTGGAGAACCAGGTTGAACAGAGTGGTTTGTCGGATAGAGTGACCTTTCTCGGTCATGTACCAAACCACCTGACCCCGCTCTACTACAGGCGAGCAGATATTTATGCACAACCCTCGATTATCGATAAAGATGGGAATACCGAAGGGCTCGGCATGACGTTGCTTGAAGCCATGTCCTGCGAAACACCTTGCGTTGGATCCAGGACAGGAGGAATCCCGGAAATTGTCCTGGATGGAAAGACCGGATTTCTGGTGGAACCCAAGGACTCGCTCCAGCTTGCGGAAAAGATCTCTATCCTGCTGAGAGACAAGGATTTAAGGATGAATATGGGGAAGCAGGGAAGACGTCTAGTGGAGGACAACTACTCCTGGGAAGTAAAAGCCAAAGAACTTGTCGAGATTTATGATGACCTGGCTCATCAGGAAAAACGCCACAAGGTGCACCTAAATAAATGAACTGCAAAAAAATGGTTTAATCGCAGCATCTGCATATGTATTGACAGACCATCGTAATAATGATTGTATTGCCCCCCTTGCCAAAAAAGAAAGCTTTAAAAAACGGACGGCTTATGCCGTGCCGATTGCTGCAAAAGGACGTATCGCGTATCAGGCGATTTTTACTTCCGAAGTTGTTCCGGTCAGAGAGGCCGGCGCCGACACATGGAAATTCATAAGACCAGCAGACTTAATATTTTCCTCCAGTCTTTTCTCGGCATAACCATTGTTCTGATATTCTTCATAGAAATCATATTGAATTTAACCCCGCCCATCGCCCGTGACGCCCTGATCCATCATCTGGCCATTCCCAAACTCTGGCTGGTTAACGGCGGATTCTATGAAATCAAATGGGCCATATTTTCCTACTATCCCATGAATATCGACCTGCTTTACCTCGTCTCCCTGTATTTCAACAATGACATCCTTCCCAATTTTATCCATATGGGGTTCGGCATCGCAACCGCATGGCTTATTTACCGCTATCTGAACGGCAAATTCAATCGAGTCGCGGGGCTGCTCGGAGTGCTTGTCTTTGTCGGCACACCCGTCGTATTGCGCATGTCGACCGTGGCCTATGTTGATCTCGGTCTGACTTTTTTTACGACCGCCGCCATCCTCGCCTTTGTTCGCTGGCGCGATGAGGGGTATGAAGATCTCAAATGGCTCTTGATCTCTTCGATCGCCATGGGCCTGGCTCTGGGAACAAAATACAATGCCCTGATTGCCTGGTTTTTTCTGTCGTTCGCTGTCGTTTTTTTATATTCCAGGGACACGCAAGAGCAGTGGCGGGCCATCCGGTACGGGATCATCTTTTTTCTCGTTTCTCTCTGCGTGTTCTCTCCCTGGCTGATAAAAAATTTGATCCTGACCGGCAATCCCCTGTATCCCCTCTTCGATGGCTTCTTCAACGCCGGCGTCAACAGCGTTGCCCCTGACGGAGGCGCCCGTTCCATGGTTTCCGGCGATGTCTACATTGGGCTGTTCAAACGACGGGAGATGCTCTACGGTGAAAACTTCTGGGAAACATTGCTGATTCCGATCCGATTTTTCTTCCAGGGACAGGATTATTCCGACCGCTTTTTTGACGGTGTCCTGAATCCGGTACTGATCGTCATGGTTCCTTTTGCATTCATGAACCGATCATTCCAGGCCGACAAGCTTTTTTTTACGCTTTTTTCGGTCTTTTTTATTCTCATGGCCTTCTTTCTCGATCAGCTCCGCATCCGCTATATCCTGCCGGCAATCCCTTTCCTCGCGATTCTGGCCGTGATCGGCATCATGAACATCTTTGCCTGGACATCCGAGAAAACGGGGCCGTTCAGGTATCCGTTCATGTTTGCCGTCCTGATGATTCTGGTTATGTTCGGGATCAGGAATGTTGTATATCTGAACAAATATTTTCAGAGTCTCCAGCCTGTCAGCTACATTCTCCACAAGGAAACGAGGGAGGACTACCTGAAGCGCCACGTCAAAAGCTATGAGGCCATTCGCTACGTCAATGAGCACACCCCCCGGGACGCAAGAATCAGGCTTCTGTTTCTGGCGGGACGCGGTTACTATCTGGACCGGATTTATGAGGATGATGCCTCTTTTGGAATGGATGTTATGCGCGGCCTCGCGGCAAACGCCGGCGAAGAGAAATCTTTTCGAAAATACCTTGACTCTCTGGGCTGCACCCATTTGTTGATGCGCATGGATTTGTCCAACCAGTTTCTGCACGACAATTATCCCCCGGAAACGACGAAACAATTATTCCAGCGTATGAGCATCGTTACTGAAATGATTTATAATGCCGGCGGGTACGCCGTCTTCAGGATCATTCCCCCAAGATAATCTCCTGTTCTGCTTTACTTCTTGATAGCGGTCAGAAAGCCTTTGTCTGTAAATAAAAAAGGAGGCCGGGAAATTAAAACCCCAGCCTCCTTATTAAATTTGTCCTGTTTTATCTACGTTAGTTTGCAGTCAAGTTACTTCAAGGTATTGGTTGCAAGACCATTGGCGTCCATTGCATAGGAACCAGTTAAGTTGGCGCTAGTAACGGTTAACGTTCCACCGGATGCGATCGTGACTGTATTCCCGGCGCTTGCCCTTGCAGAACTATATATGGTTCCCTGAGCTCCTGAGGCAATGGTTTCAGCAGGTGCAGTTGCCCCCGGAAAGTCACCAAGATACGCCTGAATAGCCGTATAAGCATTCTTTCCATCCGATACGCAGGATGCGATGAAACCTCTTGCTCGATACGCCGAAAACTGCGGGATGGCGATGGCCGCCAGGATGCCGATGATCGCGATAACGATCATGAGCTCGATCAGGGTGAAACCCTTCTGTCCTCTTTTCTTGCGAAATACTTTCATCATTTTTCTCCTTTTCAATTTAATAATTTCTTTTTTTCCTTCCACTGACTGCAATCGCCCCTTGATCACCCCCTCTTCCTTTTTTCTTGAATAAAGCTCCTTGCTACTGAATTAATTTTGTGTTTGGCCCTATTGCTAAGCAATTAACATGCCTTGACAAAAAAAAGGGCAAGTCGAATGCACCTTATGGAAAAAACCTCCTGTTTACGGCCAATTAAAAAATAAAATTTATTTATCGCGCCTTCCTGTGGACAACAAGGATATCCCCGATTGTGGCTTTTTCACCTAACAATCCGTGAATTTCACCAGTTTCTCAATTCCGCCAGCCCGGCAATTTTCTGCAATTCCTGCGGGGAAAGGACGCTTCGGTTTTCTCCATTTTGCTTGACACTGACCGTTTTTTATCATTATACAAGGAGCATCAAGCAATCAAGGGAATACCGCATGTATGAAGTAACCATCAAAAATACGTTCTCCGCCGCACATATCCTGAAGGAAATCGGCGGGAAATGTGAAGACCTGCACGGGCATAATTTTATCGTCGAGGCGACCATCCGGGGGGAATCCTTGAATGAGGAAGACCTCCTGATCGACTTCCGGGATCTGAAAAGATGGATCAATGATATCCTGGAGGCCTTTGATCATAGATATCTCAATGAAATAGACATATTCAAGGGCATGAACCCTTCATCGGAACGAATCGCCCGATACATCCATGACCGGCTTGCCGATAAGATGAAATCCTCACGCCTGAACGTTGCGCGCGTAACCGTCTGGGAGTCGGACAACGCCCGCGTCGCCTACTATGACCATGAATGACATCCAGAATCAGAAGGATAACAGGAAAATCAATATCACGAAAGTGGGGGTGAAGGGCATCAAATACCCCATTATCGTCCTGGATCGCGCCGCGGGCGTCCAGGCAGTCAACGCCGCCATCAACATGTATGTGAGCCTGCCCCATCATTTCAAGGGGACGCACATGAGCCGGTTTGTGGAGATTCTCAACGAATTCAGGGGACAGATCAATATCAAGACTTTTCATACGATCCTCGAAAGAGTGCGCGAAAAGCTCCGCGCCGAATCGGCCCACATGGAAATTGAATTTCCCTATTTCATTGAGAAGGAGGCCCCCGTCTCCAAAGCGAAGAGCCTTATGGAATACCGCTGCTCCTTCTGCGGACACAACAACGGCAAGAAAAGCGATTTTCTGGTCGGCGTGGTCGTTCCCGTCACGACGGTCTGCCCCTGTTCACGGGAAATCAGCAGAATGGGCGCGCACAATCAGCGCAGCATGGTTTCGGTAAAGGTCCGCTTTCGGAAATTCTTCTGGATTGAAGACATCATCCGGATCATCGAAAATTCAGCAAGCGGCGAGGTTTATTCGCTGCTCAAGCGGCCGGACGAGAAATACGTCACCGAAAAGGGATATGAGAACCCCATGTTCGTTGAGGATGTGGTGCGCAATGTGGCCCAGCAGTTGAATCGCCACGACAATTTCACGTGGTACAGCGTGGAGGCGGAAAACTTTGAAAGCATCCACAATCACAGCGCTTACGCCTATGTGGAGAAAGAATGAACCAGAAACCGTTTTTTAACCTCTACAATCATGGTTTTATCCGCGTGGCGCTCTGCATCCCGGAGGTGCGCGTGGCGGACGTTTCGTTCAACACCGCAGAGACGATCAAACTGGCCCGTCAGGCCGCCGCAGGCGACGCCATCTTCGCTCTCTTCCCGGAATTGGGCGTCTCGGCCTACTCCAATGAGGACCTCTTTCACCAGGATGCTCTCCTGAGAAGCATCCGGAACGCACTGCAACGCATTATCGCAGAAACCCGCGATCTGAATATGATCCTGGTCGTGGGTGCGCCCCTGCAGGTTGATGCCTCGCTTTTCAATTGCGGCATTGTTATCTATCAGGGCCAGATTCTGGGCATCGCCGTCAAATCCTATCTTCCCAATTACCGGGAATATTATGAAGGCCGCCAGTTCCGGCCCGCCGAAGAGCTGCTTGCGGAAACGATCACGCTCTGCGGACAGGAGCATATCCCCATCGGCTGCGACCTGCTTTTTGATGCGTCGAATATTCCGAATTTCCGGTTTTTCATTGAAATCTGCGAAGACGCCTGGGTTCCCGTTCCGCCTTCGAGCTTTGCCGCCATGGCCGGGGCAACCGTGATCGGCAACCTCTCGGCCTCCAATGTCACGGTCGGCAAATCCGACTACCGCCGCAGCCTGGCCGAGAATCAGTCCGCCCGCTGCATCGCGGCTTATCTGTACGCCGCGGCAGGCCCCGGCGAATCCACCACCGATCTGGCGTGGGACGGCCACGCCATGATCTGCGAAAACGGCAATCTGCTCGCCGAATCGGCGCGGTTTGCACCGACACCGCAGGTGATTTATGCCGATGTGGACCTGGACCGTCTCGCCCAGGATCGCATGCGCATGACGAGTTTCAGCCAAAATGCCCGCACACATAAAACAAGGCTCATGGATTTCCGCTGCGTGTCTTTTCCGGTGGAACCGATCGAGCAGCGCCTGCTGCTGAACCGTGAATATCCGCGCTTTCCCTACATCCCCGCGGACCCGGCCAAACGGGATCAACGGTGTTACGAGGTCTATAACATCCAGGTGCAGGGACTGGCCAAACGACTCCAGGCGTCCGGCACCGACAACGTGGTGATCGGCATTTCGGGAGGGCTCGATTCCACGCATGCCCTGATGGTCGCGGCACGGACTATGGATCTGCTGAGCCGGCCACGGTCTCAGGTGCTGGGCTATACCATGCCCGGTTTTGCCACCACCGACAAGACCTATCAGAACGCCGTACGGCTCATGCGGGCGCTCGGGGTGGAGACCAACGAGATCGATATCAGACCGAGTTGCATTCAGATGCTCAAAGACATCGGCCATCCTTACGCAGGCGGCAAGGAAGTTTATGATATTACGTTTGAAAATGTCCAGGCGGGCGAGCGGACTTCGCATCTGTTCCGCCTGGCCAACATGAGAAATGCCCTCGTCGTCGGCACCGGCGATCTCAGTGAGCTGGCCCTCGGGTGGTGCACCTACGGCGTCGGGGACCACATGTCCCACTACAACGTCAACGCCAGCGTCCCCAAGACCCTGATCCAGCACGTAATCCGCTGGGTCGCGCAATCCGTCATTTTTTCAAGGGACATATCGGAGGTCCTGCTGGATATTCTGGACACGGAAATCAGCCCGGAATTGATACCGGGCAAGGAAGGCCGACAGCCGGGGCAGAAAACCGAATCCATCGTCGGCCCCTATGAGCTGCAGGATTTCAATAATTTTTACGTCACCCGCTACGGTTATCTGCCCACAAAAGTAGCATTTCTGGCCTACTGCTGCTGGCGGGATAAAACGCTCGGTTTCTGGCCCGACGTACCGGGACACAAGCGAAACGAATATACCATCGGCCAAATCAAACACTGGTTGAATGTGTATCTTGAGCGTTTCTTCAAAATGAGCCAGTTCAAACGATCCTGCATCCCCAACGGCCCGAAGGTGGGCTCCGGGGGGTCGCTCTCGCCACGGGGCGATTATCGGGCGCCCAGCGACAGCGAGCCCGCCGTCTGGCTCGAAAACGCCCGCCTGATCCCGGATGAAGAATAAAGGAAATATGGGGACACGACCGCGTCATGTCCCCATATTTCTGCGGAGCTTTCAGCCGTCGCTTGCGGCTTATTTTTCAACTTTTTTGGAGTTCATCAACACATGAAACGACAGCAATACAAGGATTTCGATGCGACACAGCTCTTCTGCCCGACTTGCCGGCAGGCGGTACCGGTGCGCAAGCGGCTTCTGCTCGTTTTAACCAATGGGGAAAAATACGATTACACCTGCGCGTTCTGCGGAACTTCCGTGGGTGACAAGATGGTGTCCAATCGGGACAACCAGCCTCTGATCATTCGATAAACGTCTGGAAATATGGTGACACGACTGCGTCATGTCCCCATATTTCCCCGCCGCTTGCGAACCATTTTTCACCGATCTTGCAAAGCTCTCTAACCGTTCTCATAAGAACCACAAAAAAAGCCGGAGCAAAGCGCCCCGGCCTTTTTTTATCAACTTTTAAGCTGGATTACCTGCCGATAACATAGCGATACGGATCGATCACGTCCCGTAGAATATGGAGTTCCTCTGCCGTCGGGGGCTTGTTCTCAACGATCTTTTTAGCCTTCAACAGTTCAAACCCACAGTTGTCCTGTATATCCTTCTCAGAGTAGCCGGGATTGACCGCGATGATGCGCATGCGCTTGGACTCGTCCTCAAAATCCATCACCGCCATATTGGTGATGATCTTGTAAGGACCTGCCCCGACCGGCAACCCGGATTTCGCGCGCGAATCGCCGCCCTCAAGCCAGCCCGGCGTCGTGATATAGTTGATCTTTTCGGCAAAGCGCTTGGGATCCTGAGGCGTCATGACCATCATGCGCCAGCAGAACGAGGCAAAGTCATTGGCGCCGCCGCTTCCGGGGAAACGGACCTTAGGTTTCTGATGGTCCGCACCGATCCGGGTCGAATTCAAATTGCCATACATATCGATCTGGGCGCCGCCGAGAAAGGTATAATCGATCATTCCCCTGCAGGCGGTTTCCATAATCTCGCACATGCCGCTGGCCATAACGGCTTTCCACGTTGTCCGGGAGTCCCCGACGGAAATCGGCATCTCCGGAATAAGCGGCGCAGCGCCGCCGGCTTCGAATAAAATCACCAGATTGGGCGAACCCGTTTTTTGCGCAAGCATCGCTGCGGCGCAAGGCGCCCCGGTCCCAACCCCCACGGAGGCGCCGTCTTCCAGCTCTCTCGCAGCGGTGCAAATCATCAATTCCATGGTATTATAATCAGCCATTGTTTGTATTTCCTCCTTTCTAAGACCTCGCGCCGATGAACATCCATTCCTTCTGTCTCAACATCTGCAACTTGTGCAAGCCGCCGTTCTTCTCGATGTATTCAAAGTGATCCTTGCAACTGTAAATATTCTTATCCAGGAATTTCTTGAATTCATCGGGGTCCTGTTCGACCTTCATCCACTCGCGCAGGTGCTCCTCGTCCGAGAAGTACTCTCCCAGCATGTTGCCGGGATAGCTGCCGTAGGGCACTTCACAGACCGCATCGACGAGCCAGTAAGGAATCACGGTGTAGCTCGGGTCTCTCCGGATTTCATCATTGGGGATCAACCGTTCGCAGGTGATGATCAGCCGCTTGGAGGCTCTTGCCACATCGAAATCGGAAACGGTAATGCCTCTGACACGGCAGTTCCCGTAGATGTCGGCTTCGTGAACATGAATGGCGGAAACATCCGGAAAAATTGCCGGCATTGCCGCATATTTGGTCCCCGTGAAGGGGCACTGGATGATTTTGGCGCCGCTGAACCTGAACGTATCCGTCCCCATGATGTTTCTGGAAGGATAAAAAGAGACGCCTGCGGCGGCTGCCTTGAAACGGACCGACAGAGAATAATTGGTCCACTCGCTGACATCGACCTTCCCGCTTTCCATGTACTTTCTGGCATTGGCCGAAAGGCCGCGCGCTTCCAGACCGACGATATACGCGACATCCAGCTTATCGAAGACTTCACCGGCGCAGAGAATCTGAAAATCATGGGTTGAGGTGTGACCGGCAAAACCCATTTTTTTTCTACCCTGCCTTACAATTTCATGAGCGACGGCAGCGGGGATCCTGTTGGCGCCGAATCCACCCAGAGTCAAATAGTCGCCGTCTTTGACAAATTTTTCGACCGCTTCCTTGACGGTCATGACCTTGCTCTCCAGCTTGCGATTTTTCTGCCGGAAATACGCTCGTGCCTTATCCGCATCCGGATCTGAAAAAATCTTGCCAATTCCCTGATCTAAAACGTCCACTGAACTCTACCTCCTTCTCTTATTTTTATATCCTAACGGTCACGGTCTGAAGACCGTTGTTTATGCTGCTTCGCCGGGTAGCCGGACAAGCCTGAAAAGGTCATCACGACGTTGCTGTGACAGTCCAGTCCTGATAGCACCGGAAACATGAAGATCAAATATTATCGATAATAATGGATGGTTTGTGGCGTAAAGGCGCGGCGAGAAAAAAGCACAAAGTCCGTTCATTTTTGCGATGCACCTATGCGCATTTGCATTTTACGACGCCTTCACTTGCTTTGCTTTTCCGTCATTGCCCGTCTTAATTTTTCTCCCAGAACACCCAAACCGGAGCCCGGCCCATTCTGACCCGAATCGTCCCGGAAGACAAGGCTCACTTCCCTGGCCGGCGTCGTCCCTTCTAAATAATCTCCCAAGGCGCCACGACTGTGGATATCGTCATGGCAATAGACACAGAGATTTTCCCAGTTGCTGCCGTCCGGCGGATTGTTCTGATGGTTGCCGTCCTTGTGGTGAACCGTCAGCAATTGACGGTTCGATGCTTCGAATTCCCTGCTGCACCGTGCACACACGAAGCCGTGAATGGCCAACGACCTCTCCCGGTAATCCTCTCCGGGTGGTTTTTGTGCGGCCTTCTTGAGTTCTCTGACGATCTCTTCGGTGGTTTTCCCTGTTGTTCCACCACTTTTGCCGACAGGGGCGGAAACTTTTCCCCTTTTTGCGCCGAAGCTGACTTTTGACAAAATCAACGCCCCCTGATCCTTAACAATCCGGACGCTTATCCCTTATCCCGGCCGGCGTCCTCTTTGATTTCAACGCCCCTGGGAACGAAAATCCATAAAAGCACATACAAAACGAGCCCGACGCCGTACAATATAAACAGAACGGCAAATAAAAACCGCCAGCACCAGGAGGGGATCGGGCTGTGTTCGCCCAGGCCGCCGCAAACCCCGCCGATCCACTTGTCATGCTGAGATTTTGTCAGCATCTGCAACCAGTTTTTTTCCTGCATGGATTCGCCTCGTCCGGATTGTTATACGCATAGCGTACTGTTTACGCGCTCATGCGTCAAGCATAAAAAAGTTGCTCACCGCTTTTTCCCGCCCTGGAGTTCGTCATACAATCGTCCTGCCTGCAGTAAAAAGGCTTCCAGCTTGGCGGTAATGATCTGGGGGAAGCGGTTCCCGTCGCTTTCAATGGCCAGAAAAGGAAGATCGTGTATTTTCTCAGAGAGTTTTGACAGTTTTCGGCTCTTATTTCCTGCGTTTATCTTGCCTTCCACATTCATCTCCCGGGCCAGAATGGATTCGGCCAGGCGGTTGGGCATGCAACCGAAGGGGCCAATGGCAATCGCACCGCAGCAATGATCGACAATTTCATGCAAAACGGCCCCGACGGTCAGGATCGCCTCCCCGGTCAGCTCCGGATTGATAAGGTGGCGCGTGTGCTTCATGATGTGATCGACTTCCTCCAGTCTGTCGCTGCACAGGTTCGACTTCGACAGGGCCTCGCGAAAGAGCTTTTCGCGCCGTTTCATGTACCGGTTCCTCAAAAACAGCGATAACCGGCCTGTGAGCGTGACATCGCCTTTCGCCATACCTTCCTTGACGCACCAGTCCGTATAGTAGAGCCATTCCAGCACCGTGGAGACCTTGGAGGCAAAACCGCGCCGGGCGAGTTCCTCCACAAGGTATTGCCTTGAGATCCCGTCATGACGCACGAATATCTCTCCCGCCAGGAGAACAACCGGCGTATCGGCGAGATGCCGCTTGACATCGATGGCACCCAACCGATTTGCGATTTCTTCGAGCGCCATGACCATATTCTTCAATCCGGATGTTGTTTCCAGAATGTTTAAGGCCGCCTTCCATTCCTTCCCAAATGCCGTTACGGCCTCGTCGGGCGAGACGGCATTGGTGATCAGGGTGGAGTAGATCTCTTCGAAAAGCGAAGCGACGATCGCGCCGTTCCACAGAGTTAAAGCCAGGCGATGGCCTCCGAAGCCGCTGTAGCTGTCTTCTGCCGTCAGAGACAGCAGGGCGGCGTCCGGTATTTGCATCCGATTAATCAGATCGCTCAGATAAATGGAATATTGTCCGTAGCGACAGGGGCCGGAAGCGGTGGGCATAAAGTAAATGAGCTTTTCGTTCCGGTCGCGCTGCTGTTGAACGTATGTCAGGAAACTGCCGGCGGTGATGATCAGGGGCAGGCATTCCTTGCACGAAGAGTGACCCCGCCCCAGCTTCAAAACCTCGTCTTCGGCGGGTGGAAGGGCGGATGTGCGGATTCCCAGGTTGCGAAAGCAAGCCGCCGCAGCCTCCGACAGGAACCGGCCCATGGACGGAATGATAACGTGAACGTTCGGGTCGGACAGGCGCAGCTCGCTGCCTGACGAATCGATGTAGACGCCTTGATTGTTCGTGATCCGGATCCGGGCGGGTGTGAATGGTTTCGGGGAATGGCCGACCTTTTTTTCCTTTTCCAGTTCCCGGTAACGCTTGATGATATCGATGAAGGCCTCGATCCGCGTCTCCAGTCCCGCATCGGCGACGTGGTTGTCAAGCTCCAGCGTCAAAGATGGCTTCTTGCCCATCATTTCCCGGAAATAGCCGATGAGAAAGGAGTCGGGCCCGCAGGAAAAATTCGTGATATAACAACCGAACAGCTGCGGATGCTTCCTGACCTGTTCCGCAGCGCTCAGGATTCGCTGGCCGGCGGACCAGTACATATTATCCTTGGCGTTTTTTTCCGTCTGCGGCAGGACGTTCAGGGGGAGGACGCGGATGCCCCGGGACGCTAACTTGTTTGGAATCCCCTTGTGGGCCTCGGAGACAAGGGCATTGTAGGAACGGCCAAAGATCACGACGGCAAAGGCCTCCGGATCGTATTCGACCTCTATTAAAGCCTGTATTCCAACCTCACCCAGTTCCTCGAATATCTTTCCCTGCGCGTCAAGGGCTTCCTGATATGCCAGAACGGCTTTGCGTTTATTCATGCCGAGCTTGCGCGCCATGTCGACAAAGCTTTCGCCGGCCTCGACGTAACCGCCGGAGAAATCGATGACCGGATTCATGATACGCCCCCCTGCCTTGAGGCGCTTGAACACTTCGCTGTTCTTGTAGGCGGCCGCCAGGTAGAAGGGCTCGCCTTGGGAAAGGGGGCAGGTCAAACCCACGGGATCGCCATGTTTTACATAATCCCCCTTGATCTGGGGAAGGAAGAGGTAGTCCGGATTCTTCTTGAGCAGATTCGATAAATAGCCGTGGGCGAGTTCCGCGGGATAGCAAAACTCGGCGCTCTTCAGATCGATTCCTTCCCGTTCCGGAATATCCGGCAGAACGACCTGGAAGCCAAGCCTTTCAAAGAACGTCCGGTAGAGCGGGAAGTAGCTGTTGGTAAAAAATGACTTGTTGATCCCGATTGTCCGGCCCCCGATGGCCTGTGGCCTGTCTGGGGAGGAAGGCAGTGGAAAGATCATCCGTTCATAGTGGGCGACATGGTTCAAGGCTTCCGCATCGATCTTGATCTGGGCTCGCAGATTGTACCAGCGGTTGCAGGCCCCGCCGAAAGGATAGGTCTTGCCGCTGATCTTAAGCCGTGCAATTTCGCAGCGCCTGTCGCACTTTTCCTTTCCGCCGTCGCAGATGAAAGGCGCGCCATACTCGATTTCCCGTTCCATCAAGTCCTTCAGGGAAAAACTCCCCTGTTTCATCAAGCCCAAATTCTGCCTGTTTTTGACTTCCAGCGCAACGCCGAAAGCGCCGATGAGCCCGGGATCGGGAGGGACGATGATTTTTTTCCCGGTCAGCGTCGCCATAGCCAGCGGCACAGCCCGATTGTAGCAGACGCCGCCTTGCATGAAGACCTTTTGTCCAACCGTCCGGTTGCCCTTGACGCGGTTGTTGTAGTTCATGCAGATGGAATAGACGAGCCCCGCCACGATGTCTTCCATGGAGATCCCTTCATGGAAGGCGTTCTTGATGTCGCTGCTGATAAAGGCGGCGCATTGATCATTGAAATTGGGCGGATTGTTTCCCTTCAGGGCTATGGGCGCGATCTCTTCCATGCCGATGTTCAGCGTTTCCTTGGCCGCTTCCTCGAGGAAGGAGCCCGTGCCGGCGCTGCAGGCCTCGTTCATGGCATAGTCGGACGGCACGCCGTTCGTAATGTGCGTGTACTTGGCGTCCTGCCCGCCGATTTCGAAGATCGTGTCCACGTCCTTGTCGAAATAGACCGCGCCGGTGGCATGGGCGATGATTTCATTGATGATCCCGTCCGTCATGGCGTGGAAGCCGGCAATCTGGCGCCCGGAGCCTGTGACGCCGAGTCCGACGATGGATATCCGGTCGGCGAGGTCCCCCAACTGCGTCAGGAGACTGCCGTAGCAGGATCTTGACGCACGGACGGGGTCGCCGTTCGTGCGCAGATAATCGGAGGCAATGATCCGATCGTCGTCAACCCTGACCAGAACGGCCTTGGTGGTTGTCGAACCGACATCAAGACCCAGAATGCAGCGATCCCCTTCCTTCGCTTCTCCCCTGGGGGCGGTCTTGAAATCCACCATGGCCTCCGCATCTCTGAGCGGAGGCAGATGGAAAAACGTATCGCGCTCAGTCCTGAACAGCGACCGGATATCGGGAACCAGTGCGGTATCGTTTTCCAAAGCCCACAGGGCGCATCCCAATGCCTCGAAATACGGGGCCTCATCCGGAACCGTAACCCGGGGGATTTCCTTCTTCAGATGATCGATCATCACGGTGTTCAGGGCGCAGCCCCCGACCACCATAATATGATCGCTTGAGACCTTCTTGACGAGTTCCAGGATCTTTCCGGCCATCATCAGGCAGAGTCCGGCCGTCACACGTTCCCTGGGAACGCCTTTGTTCGTGGCATGCGTACAGTCGCTCTTGCAGAAGACGCTGCAACGTCCCGATACCTCGTAGGGTTCTTCCGACCTGGCCAGACGGACAGCATCCTCCAGCCCGATTCCGATCCGCTTGATCTGCTGGAGAAAGAACTCGCCCGTGCCGGAGGCGCATTTATTCCCCGCATGGACCGTGGATATCCGGCCATCCCGACCCAAATGATAGAGCATGAATGTCTCGCTGCCGGCGCTGACGATGGCCTGAACCTGAGGCCCCTTGCCATTGACATGCAGAAAAGCCTGTTCGACGGCTTCCGGTTCGGGGATGGAGGTCAGATTGACCAGATGCCTGAACTTTCTGCCGGTTACAGCAACCTTGGCATATTCCTGCAGAGGCAGGGCTGCAATCGCGCTTTCAAAAAGCTGCTGCGGGTTGCCGTGATGGACCTTCAAAGACGCATTTTCGACAGATACGACGCCCTGAAGATTCCTTTTCACGGTTACCATGGACAATGTCGAGGCCCCGATGCATATTCCTAACGATTTGATGTGATTCGACATATTGTTTCCTTTAACGCCTTCGCAAAAAGTATGGGAACTCCGCCCACAGGGCGGGGCTTCTGAACGGGTAGACGCAGGCTTTAGCCTGCGCATATCCGGCGCGGACTGAAGTCCGCGACTACGAACCTACGCGAACAGCATCCGCCATTCATCCCCGCTCACAGAGCGCGGAGGGACGGGGACACGACTCTGTCATGTCCCCATGAGGCGTACTTTGGCGTACGCCGCAACGACGTAGAATGAAGCGCAACGCAGCATCCGGACTTTTTACGCAGCTGTCTTCCTTAACGCCTTTCCATGCGCGTGTGCGCCGCCAGATCGCGCTTGCGCAGGCGGATGCTTTGCGGCGTGATCTCCACCAGTTCGTCTTCCGCAATAAATTCGATTGACTGATCCAGAGACAGCAGCCGCGGCGGCCGCAGGGATACCGTCGCCTCGGCGGTCGAGCTCCGGATATTCGTCAGCGCCTTTTCCTTGACGATATTGACATTGAGGTCGCCCGTGCGGTTCCGCTCTCCGATGATCATTCCGCCATAGACCTCGGTTCCCACGTCGATGAATAAAATCCCGCGATCCACCATAGCCAGGCTGGCATAAGTGGTAACCCGGCCGATACGGTCCGCCACCAGGGCGCCGCTGCTACGTTGCCCAATGGGGCCCGCCCAAGGCTCATAGCCCGTAAAGAGGGTATTCAGGACCCCGGCGCCCTTGGTGTCCGTCATAAAATGACTGCGGAAACCGATCAGGCCACGGGAAGGAATGATAAATTCCAGGTTGACCCGGCCGCTGCCCCGGTTGACAAGATGGGTCATGCGTCCCTTCCGGGCTGCCAACTTCTCCGTCAGGATACCGACAAACGTCTCGGGAACATCAATAAAAAGGCATTCCATGGGCTCCATCACCCGGCCGTTTTTCTCCTGCGTGATCGCCTGGGGGCGGGAGACCATGCACTCATACCCTTCCCGGCGCATGGTTTCGATGAGCACCGCCATCTGCAATTCCCCACGACCGCTGATTTCAAATGCATCCTTCCTCTCCAGGGGCCTGAACCGGATGGCGACGTTCTTCAATGTCTCCTTCTCCAGACGGTCCCGCAGGTGGCGGGAGGTCAGATATTTTCCCTCCTTGCCGGCGAAGGGTCCGTTGTTCACATAAAAGATCATCGAAACGGTCGGCTCGTCCACCCGAATCCGCGGGAGAGGAAGAGGCCCTTCCAGAGCTGAGACGGTATCGCCGATAAACACCGCATCCACGCCGGCAAAGGCCGCAATGTCTCCGGCTTCGGCACGCTCCACCGGCGTTCGTCGAAGCCCGTGAAAGGTGTACAAAGCGGAAAAGCGGACTCCCGGTATGTCGTTTCCGTCGCCGCAGAGGGTGTAGCCCCGGTTCAGCTCCAAAATGCCGTTCATGAGCCGGCCGACGGCCAGTTGTCCCACATAGGGGTCATAATCAAGATTGGTCACCAGGAACTGCGGGACAGCACCATCGTCGCACTCCGGCCCGGGTATCCTGGCCAGAATCGTCTCAAACAGAGGCAGCAAGTCGCGGGAATCGTCTCCGGGTTTTTCATGGGCCACGCCTGCTTTGGCGTTGGTGAACAGGACAGGAAAATCGATCTGGTCATCGCCGGCGTCGAGATCGATAAACAGATCGTAAACTTCATTGATGACCTCGTCCATGCGGGCATCGCTCCGGTCAATCTTGTTGATGACCAGAATAATCGGGAGACTCATGCCCAGGGCCTTCTTCAGGACAAAGCGCGTCTGGGGGAGCGGGCCCTCGCTGGCATCCACCAGCAGGATCGCCCCGTCCACCATATTGAGGCTCCGTTCCACTTCGCCGCCGAAATCGGCATGACCGGGCGTATCGACGATATTGATCTTCACATCCCGGTACCAGATGGCCGTATTCTTCGCCATAATGGTGATGCCCCGCTCTTTTTCCAGATCCAGGGAATCCATCACCCGCTCCTCCACGACCTGATGCGCCCGGAACGTGCCGGTCTGTTTGAGCATGGCGTCAACCAGCGTGGTCTTGCCGTGATCGACATGGGAGATAATCGCAATATTTCTGATATTTGCTTTTCGCATCGTCACCCGATAAAGTTCATGAGGGTCCGGTTGAATCGCTCCGGGTCCTGAATATGCAACGCGTGGCCGCAGCCGTCAAAGGGCGCCACAGACACCTCCGGCGAGCGGACAAGAGCGGCTTTCATGTAGGCGTAATTTCCCTCTCCGTAGTAGTTGCTCTCCGTTCCCCAGGCCAGCAGACACGGAACGGTAATCCCGGCCAGATGGGGACGGTAGTCCTGCATCACCAGGGAAATCCAGAGGAAAAGGATCACATGAGGGGCATTCCTCTTTGCCTCCTCGTAGAGCCAGGCCAAATCGTCCTTCCAGGGAAAATCTGCGTCTGTAAAGATGTTCACGCCCGGTTGGACGTGGGACCGGTTGAACAGCCGGGGGACCAGCATGGCACTGTACTGTTCCCAGTTCCCGCTCATAACGGACATCAGCAGCAGATTGTCCTCGTGCGTGAAGTCGCCGAACTTTCCGCTGATGCCTCGCAATCCGTAAGCCCAGTCATCCGCTTTCATGAGCTTGGGCGCCATGTCGATAATGGCGATTTTATGGAGATTCCGGCATTGGAACTGCTTGACGTACTCGAAGATGACATGCCCCCCCAGGGACCAGCCGACGAGCGTGACGTCCTGCAGGTCCAGATACGCGATCAGATCGCCGATGTCCTTCGCCAGTTGCGGAAGCGTGAGCCCATCCTTCGGACGGTCCGAATCGCCATGGCCCCGCAGATCGCAGGCGATCACGCGGTAACGACGGCTCAGCACGGGAATCTGCTTCCTGAAATGACGGCGACTGGCCGTGAGCCCGTGAATGAGGATGACGGGTTTCCCCTTCCCCCGGTCCTCATAGTAAAGCTTCACATGATCTTCAGTGATGAAAAACGGCACCGCTCATTCCTCCATCACACGATTGCGTTCCTGCCCCATCATACAGTAGAGATTCAGGCCGCACCTTCGCTATCAATATTCAAAGCTCTCATACCTTCCCTTTGGATGAATCGTGGTTTAGATTGCACAAAATTCAATTTTTCACAACGAATTTCCAATCTGTGACGGTACAGGAGGGTCAACAGAAGTGGCAGCACCTGTAACCGCGCGGAAATATGGGGACATGACACAGTCGTGTCCCCATATTCCAATCAGCACCCGTAGCCGCGCAGACTTCCGCTACCTCAGGTGGAAATATGGGGACATGACACAGTCGTGTCCCCATATTCTAATCAGCACCCGTAGCCGCGCAGACTACCGCTACCTCAGGTGGAAATATGGGGACATGACACAGTCGTGTCCCCATATTCCCACGCTCCATAGAGGCGTACTATCCGCATCTCATCGCCCCCCACGCCTGTGGGGAACGCACTTCTTCTACTTTGTTAAAATGATTCGGTAATTTTTGAACTCAATTTTCCACCAACTAAAATAATCATGATCCCTGATAGCCCCATCAAACTGCTTTGCATAATTCAACTCCGAAAATGGGCGGCATCATGGGAACGAGCCAATCGGCAGCGCTGATCTCGATCCTGTTCGGTTCAGTGACAGGGCGAATGGCCATGGCGGTCATCATGCCCCTGATATTTTTATGCAGGACACGCCCTTCCTCTTCGGTAACGTTCAGAATATAAACCAAACGCAGTTGCTTGTCACAGGTTGGAGAAACTGATTGCTTTTCATTTTCCCAGCGCGAATAGGTTTCGGGTTTCATGGAAAGGGTTGCCGCCATGTCCTTGCTCTTAAGCTTCAACTCTTTGCGAAGAAACCTTGCCTCATCTCCCGTCAGCATTTCCTCCTTGCAGACAAGATTCCGTCCGATGGCAAGGTGCAATCCCTTGATGTTTGGAATGGTGACGATTTCTTCCGCGCATTCCGTGCATCGAGACTGAGCGATACCATAGAGGAATACATTGTCAAGACCGGACTCCGAGTAATGGTACGGTTCACTCTTGATTAGCGTCATTTCGTGTCCGCATTTCCAGCATTGATCCATCTTATGTTCCTCCCAGTACCGTAATCACAAGAAGACGGCTTTCATCGAGAATTGCCGTGACCACCACGCCCCGATCCCCATCGAGGTCGCGGCCCTCGACCCGGCAATGTAACTGACCGTTCGGCTTCAAATCCGGGTCCATAACCAAGCCGCTACCAAGGATATGAATGATATCCTGAGTCGTATAACCTCTTAGGGCCATTTGTTTTCTGGCATGTTTTGTAAAAGAGATCGATCCCCGGTTTCTGTCTGCAAGAATGTCGCGAATGACTGTAACGGCTGCCTCCGGATTCAACTCGCGCATGCGGCCTCCTTCTGACACATACGATTCAGCTTGTCAATAAAAATGATATAAGGTCAATAAATGATAACAGAATGTCATTATTTGACTTAATATATTGATGTTATGTCTATTTATAAATCATTTCACTTACACGCCACTATACCTTTCAATCCACGCTCCCGCGCGGGGAGCGACATATCGACAAAAGTAGATAGGCTTTTGCAGAGATGTTTCAATCCACGCTCCCGCGCGGGGAGCGACTGATCCACAGCCAGATCAGGGCGGCGGCGAGCGCGTTTCAATCCACGCTCCCGCGCGGGGAGCGACAAAATCACGGGCCGCCCTCATTCCACCCTT
>JAZDIK010000033.1:0-6549 GCA_043805145.1 Pseudomonadota bacterium
CGCATTGCCCATGTTTTTGATTTTGGCTTCGTAGAGGTGGGACAGTTCGTATTTCTCGGTCTGGGAGCGGAAACGAAGTTCGTCGATATGGCCGATAATTTCGCGTAGGTTATACCCGCTCTGGATCTTGTTCTTGATCTCGGCGAAGATCTGCCCGATTTTGTATTCGATGGTGTTGGCGCCGGTGGCTTCTGCGTGAAGCCTTGGAGGTAGGGGAACAGCTTCTGATTGACGAAATCACGGAGGTCATCGCCGGACATGGCCTTGTTGTGGTCCGGCTTGCCGTCCTTGCCCTTGGGCGCGGCCCATGTTTCCCAGCGGTAGGGCTTGTCGAGGATGTAGGTGTACGTCTTCCCCTCAAGCGCGGCTTCATCGGCGCGATCCTGCTCCAGCCCATCGAGGTATTTCAGAAAGAGGAGCCAGGAAGTCTGCTCCGTATAATCGAGTTCCGTCGTGCATCCCGCCTCTTTCCAGAGGATATCGTCAATATTCTTGAAGGCTTGTTGAAACATGCGTACCTATCCTCAACGCGGTCATTTGTAAGAATAAAACCCCGTTCTCTTTTCGAGATACGGGGTCTATGGTCGTTCCACCATACATCACCTCAGCGGGTTGATGGTGCATTGGATAAAAAAGATATTCAGATTTTTTTTGAAAACTACATTATGTGTCCAGATTTATCAATGAGTATTTCTGGCGTTTTTCCATTGACACACAATCTTCTCCTGCCTATACTCCAACTGCGGAAAGGCAATGCTCTATCATTCAGTCGCAAGAATAGGGTGGATGCACTTTCTCTCCTTCTCGTAGGAAGAAAGATGCAATCGGAAGATGGGAGGTCTCTATGCCGATAAAACCAACAGAACATGAAGATGAATATTTCGCGCAGATAGAACAGGAGATGAAAAAAAAGATCAAGGAGCAGCAGAGGAAAAGGGCATCAAAAGAGGAAAGAGAGAAATTGAGAGAACTGCACTTTATGAAATGTCCGAAGTGCGGGATGGATCTTATAGAAATCGATTTCAAGGGCATGAAGATAGATGAATGTACAGACTGCAGAGGAATGTGGCTTGACGCAGGTGAATTTGATGCAATGGTTAAAATGGATAAACCTGTCCTTGAAAGGCTTTTTAACGTGTTCAAGAAATAGAGTGTCCAAGTTGGCAGTGTACTTATGCTTGTTTCCTCCTTGATTTTCATCATCAGCTTACTGATCCTACTTGTTTCCGCACGATTCTTGACGGGGGCAGCCGAAAAACTGGGTCATCATTTCGGCATGTCGTCCTTTGTGATCGGAGTGTTCATCGTCAGCATCGGCACCTCGCTGCCGGAACTGGTGGCAGGCGTTCTGGCAGGTTTTTCCGGAAATTCAGAAATTGTCTCCGGAAATGTTCTTGGCGCCAACATCTCCAATATCTTCCTGATTATGGGCCTCGTCGCCGTGTTATCTCGAACGGGGATTGAACTGGGCGGTGGCTACATCATGGTTGATCTCAATTTTCTGATTGGATCTTCCCTCTTGCTCGGCCTGATCATGATGGATGGTGAAATTGTGTTTTCCGAAGGTGTCTTCCTGCTGGCTGCTTATGCAATCTACAGTTGCTTCCTACTCAGGAGCAGCCAACAGTCCCTTTTTGAGAAGAATGGGAAGAATTTGCCAATCAAAAGAGTTTTCCCCTTTAAGGCGCTACTGATCCTGTTGGCTTCAGGCATCGGCATTTATATCGGGGCCGACTATACAGTTAAGAGCATTATTGAGATTGCCAAACATCTTGTGGTTCCCACTTCTCTTATCTCGTTGACAGCGCTATCGATAGGAACTACGCTCCCGGAACTGGCGGTCAGCATCACTGCTATCCGGCAGAGGAAATCTGCGATCGCCGTAGGTAATATTCTGGGTTCTTGTGTCTTCAACGCCCTATTGATTCCCGGAGCAGTATCAGGATTCGGTGCCATTCAGGTTCCTGAATATCTGATAGGCTTTTCTTTACCGGTGTTCGTTGTTGCTTCCATTCTGTTCTACCTCCTGACCCAGGATAAAAAGATATCTCCTTCAGAGGGAATGCTGTTTTTGGTCTTCTACGCCTTTTTCATCAGTAAAACGGTTGCCTCTTTCATCTGAACCCTCCTTCATTTTTCCCTTGACATGCAAGTCGCTCATGTTTTACGCTCCAACCGCCCTAAAAGCATTACCTTATTAACCTTTAGATTCCATAAACAATCTTGCGTGGAGGATGGCCATGACGATGTCGGCAAAGCACCGTATGTCCCGGGTTTCGATGTATGCTGCCTTTTTGCTGCTTTTCGCGGGTTGCGAGAGTGGCTCTTCAGGTACGGCGATCCAGTCAGCGGATGTCATCATCCTGAACGCAAAGGTTCTTACGTCCGACAACGCACGCCGGATAGTGGAGGCGGTTGCGGTACGCGGGGGCAAGATCGCTTATGTCGGCAACAATACGGGTGCGATGGAATTCATCGGGAAGGAAACCCGGGTCGTGCAGGCTGACGGCAAGACGCTCACGCCGGGATTCTTCGACAACCACACCCACATCCTTTTCATGGCCATGCTGCGTCCAATGATCGTAGACCTTTACGACTGCAAGAGTCTCGACGAGGTCAGAGAACGGACCGTGGCATTTGCCAAAGCCCATCCGGATCTGCCGCTGATCATCGGGTTCGGGTGGTTCTACGACTACGTGCCCGGGAGGATTCCGGAACAGGCCATGCTGGACGAATGGATTCCGGACCGGCCCGTCTGGATGCTGGCGTATGATGCCGCTACCCTCTGGGTGAACTCCCCGATAAACGATTTGATGCTGAAAAGGAACCCGAAGGCCTGCCGGCGCATGATGCCGCGGATTGACGAGAAAACCGGGAAGAACACCGGCATCTACATGCAATCGAGCAGCTTCAATCCCTTCGATTTCCTGGACGTCGAAGAGTTTGGATCGGAACTGAAGGCCCAAATGTTTTCCGAAGCCGGGCGGGCGGTCGCGGAGACCTTGGCGATGGGGGTGGTGGGGGTGGAGGATCTGCAAATCTACAAGACGTTTGTCCCATGGATTCTTGAGTTCCGAGACCAAGGGGGGCTGGATGATCTGCGAATCCGGCTGGCATTCTATATCGACCCGATCGACATCGAGGACGAGGAGGGACTGATCGCCGATCTACGGTGGTGGAAAGAGACCGGCGAGAAGGAATCGGACCAGCGATTGACCCTGGGGACAGCCATCAAGCTTTACATCGACGGCGTTTCGGGTAACCAAACCGCGTTCATGTCCGAACCCTACAGCGACGCCCCCGAAAAGTATGGCTACCCCAACTGGACATCCGAGCAATTCAAACGCTTGTTGGAACACATAGACGACTTCGGAATGCAGACGTGCACGCATGCAGTGGGAGATGCCGGAATTCCTTACATCCTGGATGCGATCGAACAATCCGCCAATCGGGGCATGGTCCGGGATGCACGCCACCGAATCGAACATTGCGAACTGCCCTCCGCGACGGACATCGGCCGCATGGTCAAGTTGGGGGTTCTGGCGGGCATGCAACCGGCGGAATTCTATGGCGACGCCAGCAACGAAAAGGCGCTGGGCGTAAAGCGTCTGAAGGCGATGATGCCATGGAGAAGCCTGCAGGAAGCAGGAGTGTCCATCTCCTTCGGAACGGACTATCTTGCGGGATCCATTCCGCCGATCAATCCCCTCTATGGGCTGCTCGTCGCCACGACCCGGCTCAACTACAAAGGCAACACGGACTGGGGTCCGGAAGAGGCCATCGATCTCGTCGATGCAATTTACCACTACACCCTGGGCGGTGCGTATGCCCGGAAGATCGAGGGCCAAACCGGATCGATCGAAGTCGGAAAGAACGCGGACCTGGTGCTGTTCGACCTCGATCTGATCGCGGTGGACAGCTTTTGGCTCATCCAGCAATTGGAAGCCGGAAATCTGGACAATTTCGTGGACTGGACCATGGCCGGCGGCAGGATTGTCTATCAAAGAGACGGCGCTTCGCTGTGAGGCTGTTCTTCGGGAACGATCACCTCTCAGGCGCCGTCATCGCTATTTAGACTTTTGGTCAGTTTCCGGGATTTTGTAATCATTCGGAGTTGGGAAGCTCCGTCTTATCTGCCGCATCTTTCAGGGAGAATCCTTGGCCGAGAACCATGGCCTCCTTGATGGCAGCATTCAATTTTGTTTCAAATTCACGGTAGCGTGCTTCCCATGTCTGCTCTCCAGTGGCTGCCCCCATACGTGCCGACATGGTAAGCACTTCGTCAAGATGTACAATTGAACCACTCAATTCAGTAAGCCGGAAAATCATGCCCCTTCGAGTATAAAGCCTTTTTCCCTAAATAATCTCAAGCAGGCATCTGCGACAGTCTTGTCGTAAATGGTTCCCCTGTTCTTCTCGATTTCTGCCAACGCCGCATCAATTCCTAAGCCGGGACGATAGGGCCGATGGGAGGCCATTGCTTCCACAACATCGGCCACGGAAAGGATACGGGCCTCCATCAGAATTTCTTCCCCTTTCAGTTTTTGGGGGTATCCGGAACCATCCATCCGCTCATGATGCTGAGGGACGATCTCCGCCAGCGGCCAAGGCGATACCACCGCCTTCAGAATCTCGTCTCCCGTTCGGGCGTGTTCTTTGATCAACGAAAACTCGATTTCAGATAATTTTGTTGGCTTGGACAATATCTCGGCAGGGATGGATAGTTTCCCGATGTCATGAATGGAGCCCGCCATGCGGATACCCTCGATTTTATCCGGGGGTAATCCCATCTCGGAACCAATGGCGCGTGCAAGATCCGCGGACCTGAGCTGATGGCCGGATGTATAGGGATCTCGCGTTTCCACGGCGGATACCATAACCTGGACGGTCGTGCTAATCGCCTTCCTGAGACTTTCGAGGGTATGTTTGAGCTTTTGCTCCGCCTGCTTGCGGGCTGTGATATCTCGGGCCATGCCTCTAAAACCGATAGGCTGTTTATGGTTATCGAATATAAGATTGGCCCAGGACTCATAATTTCTTGTTTGGCCGTCCTTCATGATGACTTCATAGTCAAAAAGCCTCTCAGGCTGGCCTGTTCTGTATATTTCCGAGAAAACCCTCGACACCGACTTGTACTTCTCGGGGCTTATGTATTGTCTATAGTTCATGCCCATGAGCTCCCCACGGGAATAACCGGTTTTTTCAACCAGAGCTTCGTTGAAAAAAACAAGGTTTCCACTCAGGTCAAGTTCGTAGTATGCATCATCCATGTCCTCAAGAATACCACGATACTTTTTCTCGCTTCTCCGCAGTTCCTCCTCCGTCCGCTTACGCTCGGTGATGTCCCGAACGACGTGGATTAATCCGACCAATTCGCGGTCTCTCCCAAACCGCGGCATCGCCCTGATCTCAAGGTGCCTGTTCAGATAAGGCTCGAATATCTCAACCGTAGAAGGCTTCCCTGTCTGGAGACTTTGGCAGCTTGCACAGTCGGACGGCGGTTTCTCCGTTCCGTGATAGCTCCCGAAGCACTTCACGGAAGGCATTCCCTGCCGGAGCTGAAGTCCCAATATGGACTCGGCTGCCGGATTCGCGCGGATGATGTTGAAATCCATATCATGGACGGTGATCATGTCTGCGACGGCATCGAATGTGCTTTCCCAATCTTCCTTTGCCAAGGCTATTGCTTCCTCCGCTTTTTGTCGAGCCGCGATCGTGTTTTGGGAAATATGGATAATGACATAAACAAAAAAGGCACCGCCGAGAAATACCCCGCCTGTCAGAAGTTCAACGGGGAATGGCAGATTGCTGATCAAAATAATGTCGAAGAAAATGTAGCCTGCGATAAACAATCCCATCAGGTAGAGAATGATAAGCCACTTCTGACGGAGCCGGCCAGAGGTATTTCTCCAGATATTTATGGCCGGTGGAAACGACATGAACAGGAATATTGCCCCGATCAGTATCATGAAAATGGTCAAAGTATTTATTGTCACCTTCGCCTCACCATAAAAAATCGGATTTATTTTCGCGATTGTAAGGAAGCTACCGGAGACCCTTCGAGATGTCAAACGGAATATGGTTCATAAGATGCTGTTTTCCAATTGAAAGAATGCAGGTCTTCGAAAATCGCCAGATGCACGATTTCAAAGATGATAATACCATCTCCTGCCAAAAAGATCACGCTTAAAAATCTGAATCCTTTATCCAATTTGTATTGAACGTTCTCCAACCTCATTTTTTTGCATAAGGGATCTGGTTTGCTTCGAGCCAGTCCATTGCAATTTTTTCAAGTTCATCCTGTCGAAAACGATACCATTCATCTTCCATTTCGTTCATATGGACGGCATCCTTAAACCGTCTGAAAGCTCCCTGACCCTTGATTTTATCCAAAAGCGCCCCTCTGATCTTATCATCCGCTATCGACCAGCAAAATTCTTCCATGATATGGTATTCATGGATATCGAATTTACTCGGAAGCGGAAGATAGTCATCAGAGCTAATAACCTCTCTTGCCTTAAGGATCATTTCCCGTTGCCATGCAGGGTA
>JAZDIK010000034.1:0-12903 GCA_043805145.1 Pseudomonadota bacterium
TGTAATTATTTGCCTTGTTGGTGGTGGCCAAGAGATTAACACCGGTGAAGCAGGAATCTCTGAATGGATTAATGCTCTGAATCGTTCTTTTCCTAATTGGGATGTTTACATTTCACCTCGTCTTACAGATAGCGAATATGCTGCTGGCAAAGCAATAAGCAAAATATTAACGCATACAAAAATTGATTATAAGGATGAATTACACCTTTCCGTATCAATGCGATCTTTCCGCGCAGAACATGTTTCATTATTAGTTAAGCAAATGCTTGATATTGATATAGATGGCGCATGTTGTACGCACAAAAAAATAAATGAAAAGTTTCCAATTGCCATTACTCGAAATCTGACAAGTGCAAAACGGTGGTTAAAGGAAAGAGCGCGAGGCTCAGAACGTTATGGAATTGTAGTGTCATCGCAAGCAGAACGTTTGAAGCCCTATGCGATCGATATTAGGTACGCAATTGATCCTATACATGGTTTCTTGATGAAAAGGAAGACGTAAGATCATCTTATTATCTTGAGGATGTAGCAACGGAGTTTCAAATTCAAGGGCTGGAACTTGATTGGGTTTGTGTCACGTGGGATGCAGACTTTAGATACAGAAATGGTGTTTGGGAACATTGGTCTTTTCGGGGAAATCGTTGGGTGAAGATTCGGAATTCAGAACGTCAAAACTATCTAAAAAATGCATATCGCGTGCTTCTGACACGTGCCAGGCAGGGGATGGTCATTGTCGTTCCGCAGGGCGATATTGATGATCCAACACGTAACCCCATCTTTTATGACCAGACCTTTAAGTATTTAGCAGACATTGGTTTTGATATTATAAAATAAGCAACCATATTTCGTCGGCCGAGTGCTTTTATAACAGAAGCCATGTCTGGCTTGCTGCACCCTGTACTTGAGGACGGTTCCCCAGCGCATGAATTGGCAAGCAACATTCATAGAGATCAACAACGTCGTTGCCTATACAATTGCCAAACTCGCTCTGCTGATCAGAACAGCAGCAAACGACAAAGTTCTCGACTTCCGGACTATATGGAATCAGCAACGTATTTCACAAGGAATGGAGCGACAGCTCGAACAGATAGCTGAGGCCGTTTTCAATACGATCGTGGCCGAAGACAGGCCCGTCGATAATGTAACAGAGTGGTGCAAGAAAAAACTATGCTGGGAACGGATAGAATGTCTAAAAATGGCGTTATTCCCATCATTCAGCGCAGACTTGGTTGATAGAACTGAACTTCTGGCTGCAAAAAAAGATGCGAAAAAACTTCAAAAGACGGACACTGGAATCGCCGAGCAGACAGAGGTTGTTCAGCTCGGTGGCAAGTATTGGCAACAACTTATATATTGGGCTGAAAAGAAAAACCTGTTGACACCTGATGAAAAGAATCTTGTTGGTATAGCCGCCCGGATACCCAATAGAATACCGCCCGATTTTCAATGCCCAAAATTACTTGAGATCCGTACAAGAATGGTGGCTGAAGGGTTTGAGTACTCAAAATAGTATCAGCAGGAACGTATCAGATCGATCTTTAATCCCTTTCGGTAATGTTCCGTTTCAATCGGAAACTCTTCAAACCTCCGGATCTCCTCTGCTGACACCCGGAGGCACCCCCGAATCCTGGTTGCATGGAGATCGCCCATGTCCAAGAGGCGGTAGGCGGTCAGTGACGAGATCGCGAAATAAACGGCCACCTTGTCCAAGCGGAAGCAGTGCTTAGAGCGAAGTTTGTTGAAGTATCTTCAACATTACCAAACGAAAGCCACTATATATCCCTATATCCCTTTTTTCTAAGAGTCATGACTTCAATAAATAAACGTTAAGGTCTCAATATGACAGAGGTTATTGGTATTAACCACAAGGAGGGATTCATCATCGTCATGCCGAACTATCCGACATTGACTCCGTCAGTCAGTAACAATCGGATAAATTTTCCGGGTTGAGACATAAACGCGCAATGGTGGAAAAACAAAGCCCCCATGCAGGCCATCCGGTCCTGAATGGGGGCTTCTGCATTGCATGTTTTGCGCTTTACTAATCTTTCATGCCCATAAGTTTTTTGGCCATCTTCTTCTTTTTTTCAAAGTCCGTCAGGACAGAGAACATGAAACGCTGCGTCTGTGGGGCGCCGGCGCCGTGCCACGTCCCCGGGCCGTGCAGGCCGGCAGACCAATGCTGCAGGAACTTGGCGACCTTGAGCCGCTTTTCCGCCGGGGCTGCCGCAGAGAAGGCCTTTTTGAGCGCCGGACCGACCTCCGGATCCTCAAGGTCTTTGAGTCTCGGCATCGTCACCACGAGCCCTCCGCCGATATCCCCCGCGCGCTTGATGATTTCCCAGAATCCGTCGGCGATATTGAGCTTGGCGGCGTTGCCGAAGAGATCGTCGGGAAGATAGACCCCCGACCCCTTGGGTTCCTCACGCCCTCGCATGGCCGCCGCGATGGCGCAAGCATGAGACGTCTCACTCAGGCGAACCATGTCGATGATCTTCTCTTGGATGTGAGGAACCTTTTCCACGCCGATGTATTCGGCGGCAAGCATGGTGCCGCCGATGATCAGATCGGCGAATCCCACCTTGCAGGCGCCGCCGCAGTTCATGCGATGGGCCTTGGCGAAACGCGTGACCATCTTCCCGCAATATTTGGCCTCGCCGCACAGGAATACGCGGTCCCAGGGGATGAAGACCTTGTCGAAAACCATCGTGGATGTTTCCCGCTGCCCGTAAATGGGATTCCCGAGTTCCGCTTCGTTGTCGCACATTTCCCGCTCTGCCGAGTAGGCATTGTACTGGCAGATGTAGGTCAGACCCGGGACACTGTTCTGCACGGCGAAAGACAGAGCGAATGCTTCTTCCCCCTCTTTCAGGGCACCGCCCGGAAGCACGAGTGTCTCATGGGAGCCGATGGCGCCGCTCTGGCTCACCTTGATCCCGCTGACCACGATTCCGTCGTCGCGTTTCTCAACGATGTGAACAAAGGCGTCGATTTCGTCCTGCTGGGTGGGCCTCTTCTTACGGTCCCCCTTTGCGTCGGTGATGGCGCCCGAGACGGCCAGGTCATTGGCCTGTGCATAGGCCAGCCATTTGTTGAACCTTTCATTGTACTTCGTGCCCAGGTCGCGGTCCATTTCCCACGTCGTGGCGGCCAGGCTGTTCAAGGCGTCGCAGCCGACACAGCGATAGTTGCAGGTCCCCACAGTCTGGCTGGTCAGGAGGGCCATTTCCTGCCGCATGTCCAGATCGTGGATGTTCCGGGCAACGTTGAGGTTGCGGTTGATCGGCTCCCCTGTTAAGTGGGACGCGGCAACCATGACTTCTTTGTTGGCCGGGTCTTCCGCCAGGCTGTACATTGCCGCGTTGGCCATGACCATGGACCGCGTGACGGGGTTGTCGAGCAGGTTTTTCACCCATTTTCCCCCGCAATAGACGCGGGGCTTCATCTTTTTGATGGTGTCCAGAAACTCATTTGCCGTCTTTAAAGCCATATTCTCCTCCTTTTTCGTCCTACTTTTCAGATTTGACGTCTATATAATACCCCGCTTTGCCCCCTTTGTCTGGATAGGCCCCCGTATTGAGCAAGGCAATGTCCATGACTTCGCTGAGTTTGGTCGCGCTGTGTTTCCCGGACAGACACAGGACGATGCCCGTATCTTTCGGCTTCGCCTCCGCAATGAGCCCCTTTTCGTGAAAGCCCGGCAAGGTTTGCTTGCGAAGACAACTGTCCGTAAAGCATGCAAAGGTACCGCCCAAGCCCTTGTAGGTCGCGGGAGCTTTGCTTCCGATTATAACGCTGATCACTTCCAGTCCCGTTGCAGATGAACTCGCTTCTATGTTGTTTTCTTTCTTTTTCATCCGATATCCTTTTGTGCCTTTTTATCCGTCCAACCATGCTGCCGGCCACGCCGGCGGCTTCGGAACTATTGGCTTTTTTTATTTCAGTTTTCTCATCAATCCCTGGGCCGCGATGTGGATCGCATCCCAGGCCCCGCCGAAGACCGGCGCGTAGGCCAAATCGAGATAACCGACTTCATCCAGAGTAAGCCCCGACCAGAGTGCAATGGAGAGGCTGTTGATCCTGGAAACGGCCCCCATTTCCCCGACGGCCTGGGCGCCTAAAAGTTTGCCCGTGGCTTTGTCGGCGACAAGCTTCAATCCCAGTTTTTCGCCCCTGGACATGGGGCGGCCTACGGGAAGCCCCCAGAGAATGGAGCTGACCGGCTGGAAACCGTATTTTTCGGCTTCTTCTTCCGTGAGACCCGTTGCGGCCACCTCGAGATTGAAAAGTTTAAAGGACTGGGCTCCCACGATTCCGGCGAATTTCGCAGCGCCGCCGCCGATGTTGATGCCGGCCGTGCGGCCCTGTTTGTTGGCGATGTCGCCCAGCGGATAATAGACCCATTTCCCGATGACGCGGTGAAAGACCTCGCAGCAGTCCCCGACGGCATACACCTCTTCGCGCGAGGTGCGCTGGAAGAAGTCCACTTTGATCGCGCCGCTTTCTCCCATCTGGACGCCGATGGATTCCGCCAGTCTTGTGTTTCGTTTCGTGCCGATGCCCATGAGGATTATATCTGCCTCCATGTCGCCTTTGTCCGTAATCAGCTTGAGCGCGAAGTCCTTGCCCTTTTCGATGGCAAGAGGCTTGGTGCCCGGAAGAAAGGCCACCTGGTTCCGCTCGAGTTCTTCTACCAACAACTTCGCGAATTCCGGGTCCCAGCGAAGCGCGGGACGGGGCAGAATATCGAGAACCTGCGTTTCAATGCCGAGATTTTTGAAGGCCTCGCACATCTCCAGGCCGATATAGCCGGCGCCAACGATCACGGCCTTGCGGCAGCTTTTTTCGATCGCGTACGCTTTCAGACGCAGGGCTTGGGTCAGGTCGCGCAGCACAAAGACGCCTTCGAGGTCGGCGCCCGGAATGCCCAGGCGGATGGCATCCGCCCCCGTGGCCATGACCAGAATGTCATAGGGCATGACGCTTCCATCGGACAGATGGACAGATCTGTGATCGGGATTGATGGCTTCCACGCTGGTCTTTAATTTTACGTCCACGCCTGTTTTCTTGAACTCTTCCGGCGTCCGCATCAAAAGTCTTTTATAATCCTTGATTACATCACCGATGCAATAGGGCATCGGTCAGGCCGCGTAAGAGACAAACTCGCCCCGCTCGATGATGGTTGCCTGGAGCGACGGGTCCCTTCGCTTTGCCTCCGCAGCGACGGAAGGACCTGCGGCGCCGCCGCCGATAATTACGAGATTTCTGCTCATTCATTCCTCCTTTTTTCACGGGCATCAAGACAAGCCGGACGAATCCGGCGATCCGTCTTCGAAGGCACGGGCATGCTTTGCTCCCGGCTGGTCAGTCCTTCAGATTTTCGACATTCGAACCGAAAGATTTGGCGGCGAGTTCATTCTTATCCGACATGATCAGATCTGCGGCAATACCCGCAGCATCCGTAATAACTTCACGGCAGAAAAGGGCGTGATCGCGGCAGAGCCACTCGGATTGCCATTTCTGGGTCAACTCCCGGCAAAGCGTATGATTGAATTTCTCTTTGAACCGGTTCGGAATCTGGTTGAATATCCGGTAGGCGCCGGGTTTTCCGTACAACTGCTGTTTCGACTTCTTCGCCACATCCTTGGGATCATCTCCCTCGGGCAGCCCAAGCCTTCCATGAACAGCGCTCACAGCCATCACGCAGCCGGCCAGCGCGCCGCATGTGTCGCCGAACAGCCCGATGCCGCCGCCGAAACCAGTCGCGCATTTCTTCACGTCCACGGGAAGGCCCGTATCAACCAGCGAAAAAACGGCTTCCGTCACGCACTCGGCGCAGTTGTATCCGAGAGAGAAATTTTTCCTGGCTCTCTGACGGATTTCCTCGATTTTTTCTTCTTTCGTCATGGATATTTACCCCTTTCTTGAGAATTTATTATCCGTTCGATATCTCCGGATATGGAAAACTCCTTGCAAGGACTTTCACCATAACCTTATCCCGGATGGATAGACCCGGGAAAGCGCATTCATGAAATCATCTCTTTACAGAAATAGCAATGCGGAAAAAATACGCAGTATATACTTATGAATCATAAGTATTTGCAGGGTCATGATTGGGCGGCGCGGTTAAAGACAGAAGATGGGATCTCAGGTTGGCTTTCCTGTTTTTCAAGTCCAGTTTCTTCCGGATATTATCCCGGTGAACATCGACCGTCCTGGCCGATACATTCAGCAGGTTCGCGATTTCCTTTGTCGTGCGCCCTTCTCTGATAAACGTGATGACCTTGATTTCCATCGGAGTGAGGTTGGGATATTTTGAGGACAGCGTGCGCAGAAACGGAGAAATGATCTCATTGATATGCCGTTCGAGAATCGTCAACTGATTGTGTTGGTGGCTGTCCACCTGTGTGATTTTGAGATTTTCGATATACGGTAGAATAAGCTCTCTCGTGTTGCAAATGACCTTTTCTTCAAGCTCGGCCTTGTCCTCTTCGCGGCGCTTGAGCAGGACTTTCAGGGCCGTATTGGCGTCTTCCAGATTCCGGGATTTTTCTTCGAGTTCCCGCTCCCTTTTTTTCAACGCCGCTTCCATCTTCTTGCGATCGGTAATGTTTCGGGCAATGCCGTGCACGGAAACCGGCCTGCCGTTTTCCGCAATGATGCGGGCGTTGACCTCCACCCAAACGGCCTCCCCTTCTATAGTATAGGTCAGGAACTCCTGGGGATTCCGTACGTCGATCCGATCCGCTTTCTTGCGAATGAATTGACGCATGACGGGCAGATAATCTCGATCCAGAAGTTCCCCGATGCCCATTCTCAGAAGTTGCTGCCGTTCGTAGCCATAGGTGTTGGCGGCGGCCGCATTGCACGACAGAATTTTGCCGTCGAAATCAAGAATAAAAATGATGTCATTGGCATATTCAAAGAGTTCACGGTATTTCTGTTCCGATAGCCGCATCGCTTCCTCGGCCCGTCTTCGCTCCGTAATATCCGTAACAATCTCGACGATGCCGGTAAGGACACCCCTGTTATCCCGTACAGGGTAGCTGCGCAAGACCCAGTTTCTTGCATACGAGGAAAGATCGATGACTTCGTGGGGTTCACAGGTTCTGAGCGTCCTTTCCGCCGGACAAACGCGGCAGGCTCTGTTGCGATGATGAAGCGCTTCGTAACAGTGCTTCCCGTTCAACTGGCCGGTTGCCATGTTAAACGCCGCATGCATCGCCTTGTTGGCCCAGATCACCCTCAAATCCGTATCCAAATACAACACAAGCTCGGTCATGGAATCAAGAATGACCGATTTCTCCTGTTCCGCTTTTCTGAGCACTTCAAACGGCCGGATGTGTTTTTTCCCCATTTGACGGACCCGCAAAGTTGTTATCGGGGGCTTCGGCCACATTTTCAGAGATTTATAAAGAAGCCGTTCGCCGCATGTTCTTTTAAACCAGCCGCATCGACAGGCATCAGCGCTGTATACTGCATCAAGATAGCGGGTATCGCAACGTTCTTTTTCATGCGCCTTTCGGCCGGAACGGGGAAAAACCGTATTCCTTGTCCTGGACGCGAAAAACGGCCCGTTCCGCTTCATTCTCGATCAGTTTTCCCTCAATGATACGTTTACAGCCAAAGTCATAGAAGGTGATCTGGTGCGTAGGCATGTTTTTTTCATCTATGCCCTTGGCTTGGTAGGACTGTTGCTGCTCTTCGGCAGACAACGCCCGCATCGTCAGTTTCTGACAGCGTTCTCGGTTTTCCTCGTCCCCGCAACGGATCGAAACGATAAAATTTCCGTGAAATTTGATGGGCATTTTTATTTCCATGGAACCTTCTCCTTCCCGGAATTAATGACATGTAACTTATACCATCCCTGTATACATTAATCCAGATTCGTCACCGAAAAAAATACGTAAAAGCGGCCGTGCATAATCTTTGTTGATGTGATAGGGGTGAAAACATCCCGGAATAAAAAAAGGCCGGTCCGTTCGTGCGACATCGCCGGAGAAAAGGAAAACGGAGGTGACAAAATGATGGAACTGGGAACCGTCGTCATGGTTGATCATCCCAGACACCCTTTCTATGGCTGCGTGGGTAAGGTCGTGGGAAGGCGGGGGAACCGAACGCCCGATGATATGTGGCTTCTGATCTACTTTGCCTCTAAAATGAGAAGCTACCTGGTTCCGGAATCAATCCTGTCCCCGCAAAAGATGGAGCCCATCCTTCCCGATAAGTCGATGCACTAATTCCAGACCATTTGAAAAACGGCTTCACCGCTTCAAGGACCATTTCTCAGCGGTCATGCAAATTTCTCAATTATTCTGAATGCCGGAGGCGGTCACGACGCCGCTGATGAGTTCCGGCGGCGTCAGGTCAAAAGCCGGGTAATACCCTTTCACCCTGGGCCCGCTGATGGAATTGCCCTGAAATTCAAGCACTTCCTGAGCGTCCCGCTCTTCGATGGGAATGTCCTTGCCCTGTGGGGTCTGTCGGTCCGGGCCGCCGTAACCGAGAATGTAAAAGGGAATCCCGTAATGCCGGGCGCAAATGGCCAACTGCAACGTTCCCACCTTGTTGGCCGCCACACCGTCCATGGCTACACGGTCCGCCGCCGTAAAGACCTTCTGGATCATGCCCCGGGACATGCACCAGGCCGCCATATTGTCGGTAATCAACGTCGTATCCATGCCCATTTCACTGACGGACCACGCCGTGAGTCTTGCCCCCTGCAGATAGGGTCGCGTTTCCGTACAGAAAACATTGATGTCCTTGCCGTTTTCCCGGGCATATTTCAGCATGTAGAGAAGACCGGGACCGGCAAAACAGTGCGTCAGGATGGCATCGCCCGAGACAAGCAGCGTCTCCGCATGCCGGCCCGTTTTCTGAGAAATCTCCCGTTGCCGGACGAGTGCCCGCTGCAGCGACTTTAGAATGATGCCGGAAGGCGGCCGGTCGTCTCCGGCCTGATCGACCTTTTCCAGAATTTTATGCAGCAGAGCGGCCAGATGAAAACCCGTGGGCCGTGTAGCCATGAGCAGCGACGCCGCTTTCTTGAGGAGAACCCGGTCCCGAACCCGCCCCTCCCGCTCGAGTCTCCGGGCCGCAAGATAAAGGCCGAACCCGGCTGTGATCGCAATGTCCCCGGCCCCCTGAACCATCATCTCCCGAATAGCCAAGGCCACCTCTTCAGCTTCCGTGCAATATACCGGCGTTACCGTGCGCGGCAGTTTTCGGCGGTCGATAATGATCAGCGCCTCGCCTTCCAGATAGACGCTATTTTCCAGCCTCATCAACAACGGTTCCGACATCATTCCTTCTCGCTTCAATCCTATGACTTCTTATGTTTTTGCCTTGACAAAGGAGCTGTTCCGTAATAACAGAGCACATGGAGAATCAGATCACGGCGATTGCCGTCTGGCTGCAAGGCCTACTTCTCTTGAATCATGGCGCTTTTCAATTAAATGGCAAGTATATTATTTTCCCCTTTTGACTTCTATTTTGATCAGGTGGGTCTGTGATACTTCTCACAATAATCCACTGATGGTCAAGCAAGAAATAGAGTGGCTCGGATCGTAAGAATTTCTTATGATCTTTCAAGACAAAAAGACTTTGCAGAAGGAGGGTGGAACGTATGTATTTTGCCAAGGAACTGCTGGATAGCTCCAGCAACATGAGGAAAAAGTGGGAAGACGAGGTCAAGAAGGTCGTTGCCAAGGCGCCCGACCAGAAGCCTCGCTGGTCAACCGTATCCGACCTGGAAATCAGACGTCTCTACGGACCGGAAGACATCAAGGACATGGATTTTGAAAGGGATATCGGTTATCCGGGACAATTTCCCTATCTGAGGGGCAATCAACCGACCGGTTATCGCGGCAAATACTGGACTTTCCGGATGTTTGCCGGCATGGGTGACGCCAAAACCACCAACCAGCGCTGGCATATGCTGCTGAAGGAAGGTCAGACGGGCCTCAGTACGGCTTTCGATTTTCCAACGCTGATGGGGTACGACACCGATTCCCCCAAGGCCAGGGGCGAGTGCGGGAAGTGCGGCGTGGCTATCGATACGCTGGAAGATTTCATGCAGCTTGTCGACGGCATTCCCATGGATCGGGTCACGACGTCCATGACGATCAATCCTCCGGCGACGGCGCTCTGGGCCATGTACTGTGCCGCCGCGGAACTCAGGGGTATTCCTCTGAGCAAGATCGGAGGAACGATCCAGAACGACATGCTCAAGGAATTCATCGCCCAGAAGACATTGATGTGCCCCCCGGATCCATCGGTCAAGTTGATCAGCGATACCGTGGAATTCGGCACCAAGTATGTTCCCCGCTGGAACACGATCTCGATCAGCGGCTACCACATCCGGGAAGCGGGCGCGACGGCTGTGCAGGAATTGGCCTTTACTCTGAGGGACGGCATGGAATACGTGGAAGACGTAATCCGCCGCAAGGGACTTGACGTCGATGAATTCGCCCCCCGGCTGTCATTCTTCTTCAACTCCCACATTGACTTCTTCGAGGAGATCGCCAAACTGAGGGCTGCCCGGAGAATCTGGGCCAAGGCCATGCGGGACCGTTACAAGTCGAAAGATCCGCGCTCCTGGTGGATGCGCTTCCATACCCAGACGGCGGGATGTTCCCTCACGGCGCAGCAGCCTTACAACAACGTCATCCGTACGGCTACGGAGGCCCTTGCCGCCGTACTCGGTGGGACCCAGTCGCTCCACACGAACTCCCTGGACGAGGTTCTCTGTCTGCCTTCGGACCACGCGGTTCAGATTGCACTCCGGACCCAACAGATCATCGCCGAGGAAACGGGAGCAGCCAACACGATCGATCCTCTTGCCGGCTCCTATTTTGTCGAGGCCCTGACCAACGAAATGGAAGAGAAGGCCTGGGAATACATCCACAAAATCGACGAAATGGGCGGTATGGTGGCGGCCATTGAAAAGGGCTTCCCCCAGCTTGAAATCGCCGATGCCGCCTATCTCTACCAGAGACAGATCGACACCGGCGAAAAGATCATGATCGGCATCAACAAGTATGTCTCCGAAGAAGCGACTCCCATTCCCCTGATCGAAATTGACGATTCCGTGGAAACGCAGCAGATTGCACGGCTTCAGGCTGTCCGCCGGAAACGGGACGGCAAGGCCGTCAAAAAGGCCCTCGACGACATCAAGAACGCCTGCAAGAAGGGCGACAATGTCATGCCTTACTGCCTCGATGCCGTGAAAAGCCTGGCCAGCGTCCAGGAAATCTGCGACGTCTATCGTGAAGTCTACGGTGAATACCGCGATCCGGGACTCTACTAAGCGAATGAATGAGGAGGAAGATTGAACATGGCAGAGAAGAAAATTCGTGTAATGGTTGCAAAACCTGGGCTGGATGGTCATGATCGCGGCGCCCGCGTGTTGGCCCGGTGCTTCCGTGATGCGGGCTTTGAAGTGATTTATACTGGCTGTCATCAGACGCCCGAGCAGATTGCCTCCGCCGCGATTCAGGAAGATGTGGACGTGGTGGGCCTGAGCTGCCTGTCCGGCGCTCACCGCTATCTCTTCCCGGCGGTTGCCGAACAGCTCAAGGAACGGGGCGCCGATGATATCGCCATCGTCGGCGGCGGCATTATTCCCGAACAGGATTTCAAATTGCTCTACGAAGCCGGCCTTAAGGCCATCTTTGTCCCCGGCGCATCCCTCGACAGCATCGTTGACTGGTTCAGGACAAATATCAAACCAAGGGATTAACGTAATGGAAAAAGTGAGGAAAATTCAATCAGGAGATGTCCGGACGGCGTCCCGCCTGATCCGGCACCTCGAAGACGGAGTGCAGGAAGCCCGTGCCATTATGAAGCATCTTTTCCCGCTGACTGGGCATTCGCATATCATCGGTATCACCGGATCGCCGGGCGCCGGGAAAAGCACTCTCGTGGACGGCCTGGTGGAAGCCTTCCGGAAAAGGGATAAAACGGTGGGCGTGCTGGCTGTTGACCCGACCAGCCCCTTCACGGGCGGCGCCATTCTGGGCGACCGTATCCGCATGCAGCGCCATGCGGAGGATTCGGGCGTGTTCGTCCGCAGCCTTGCCACGCGCGGCGCCTTGGGAGGGCTAGCCAAAGCTGTGGGCGATGCGATTCATATCATGGACGTTATGGGAAAAGACATTGTCCTGGTGGAAACGGTAGGAACGGGCCAGCAGGAAGTGGATATTATCAATCACTCCCACACGGTCATCGTCGTTTTGATCCCCGGCATGGGCGATGAAATCCAGGCAATCAAAGCGGGCATTCTGGAGATCGCCGACATTTTCATGATCAACAAGGCGGACCGTGAGGGCTCTTCTAAGCTTCGACGGGAAATCATGGCCATGCTCGACATGGCGCCGGCGTCGGCCTTCCCGGCAGGCTGGCGGCCACCGATTCTCAAGTGCGAAAACGCTTTCGAACCGGTGAGTTTCACCAAGAGTCTCGACGAAATGGCCCAGACAATAGAGGATCACTACCAGCATCTGGTTAAAAACGGCCTGCTGGGAAGCCGGATCCAACGGAAAACGGCGATGGAACTCAACGAAGCGATCCGGTGCTGCGTTCTGGAGCCTGTGCTCAGCGCCCTGGCGGAAAACGGCGAACTGGACGCAATGATCGACAGATTGATGAAAAAGGAAACAGATCCCTACACGCTGGCCGAAGAGATCGCCGGGCGATATCTGAAAGTCTGTTGAGAGGGGCCCCTCAGTTCATGCACCACGAAGCCCGGGAGGAAAGCCGTTGCGGCAGCCCGGGCTTTTATTCTGGAGGATCACGCTTATGGAAGGTCCGATTGCGGAAACACTGCTCCGTTTTAACCGGGGACTGGTTCTCGTCTATACCGGCGACGGGAAAGGAAAAACGACCGCCGCCGTCGGGCAGGCC
>JAZDIK010000035.1:0-3739 GCA_043805145.1 Pseudomonadota bacterium
TGCCATTGCTGAGAATCTCGGCATGCCGCTTATAGTCCTCAACGTCAAATCAAGCATGAAGCTCGTTGAAGCCCTTTACCAGTATGATACCCTGACCCGGTTGAATGACAGCCGCTTCGGGGATTCCAAGAGGGATGTCAGCAATATTGAAGATTATATCAAGATGGGGAAAATAGGGCAGGCTTTTACGTCGGAGATCAGGACAGTGCTCCTGATAGACGAGATAGATAAAGCAGACACCGATTTCCAGGATGACATGCTTGATGTTCTTGACCAGATGGAGTTCGACATCATTGAAATCGACAAGACAATGGGAGCCAAAAACAGACCGGTGATTATCATAACATCCAATGCCAAGAAAGACCTTTCAGACCCTTTCCTTGGAAGATGCAACTTCCATCATATAGCTTTCCCGGATCCGAAGATGATGCGAAAGATCATCAGGGTTCATTTTCCCAATATTGATGCTGATCTCATGGAAAATGCCGTCAATGTTTTTTACAAGCTTCGGGAGCTTGAATCGATTGAAAAGCGCCCGGCTACACGCGAGCTTGTAAACTGGATAAGGGCTTTAAAGTCCGATCCTGATTTTAAGGCAAAAGAGCTTGCAAAGGGTGATATCCCGTATCTTGGCGTCCTTTTCAAAAAAAGCCAGGACTATGAGAAGGCGGTTAATACTGTCAGCCGCAGAAGGCTTTAAGAAGCAGGGGCCAGTTATCAGTGGTCAGTAGTCAGTGATCATTAACCAGAGACCAGGAACCACAAACCAGGAACTATAAACCAGAGATTTATAATGTTCATCGGATTTTTTTATAAATTAAGGGAAGCGGGGATACCGGTAAGCCCGACATCATTTCTTACCCTTCAAAAGGCACTGGGGAAAGGACTTGTATCTTCCCTTGACGACTTCTACACTGCTTCCCGGGCCGTTCTGGTTAAAAGCGAAAGATACTTTGACCTTTTTGACCAGGTTTTTGCCCATCATTTTGAAGGCGCGGAAATGCCTGATTATGAAGGTGTTGAGCTTGACGAGCTGGCAAGAGCGCTGCTCGAATCATGGCTCCATGACCCAAAGACACTTGCAGCGGCTCTCGGCATAGATGAATCGCAGCTTTCAAAACTTTCTCCGGACGAACTTATTGAATATTTCAAGGAGCGTCTTAAAGAGCAGAAGGAGCGCCATGACGGAGGAGGCAAATGGATTGGAACAGGAGGCACTTCGCCAGTGGGGCATTCCGGGAATCATCCCGGAGGTATGCGGGTAGGCGGTGCTTCACGAAACAGGTCGGCGGTTAAAGTTGCCCTGGAAAGAAGATACAGGGATTATTCTCTGGATGGACCGCTTACCCAGGCAATGGTCGGTGAGGCGCTGAAACGGCTTCGCAACATGATACCAGCAGGACCGCGGGACAGGCTGAACATTGATAAGACTATTTACCAGACCATGAAAAATGCCGGGGAGATTGAGATTGTGTTTGACAGGGATCTGAAGGACCGCCTGAAGGTTGTTCTTGCCATCGACAACGGGGGATGGTCAATGGACCCTTATGTACATGTGGTTCAGACGCTTTTCGATTATGCAAGGGCGCAATTCAAAGACCTTAAAACCTATTTTTTCCATAATACTATTTACGGGACTATATGGCAGGATCCATCCAGATATAAGAAACCTCTCCGAATACAAGAACTTGTAAGATTCGATCCCGAAACGAGACTCATTCTTATCGGGGATGCCAGCATGGCCCCCTATGAGCTCATGGCATCAGACGGTTCTATTTACATAGACGAGAGAAGCGGAAAACCGAGCATAGAATGTCTCAAGTTTCTGGCGGAAACCTTCCGCCATTCCATATGGCTCAATCCAATGCCGACTAACATGTGGGGATATACACAAACCATTTCAGCTATAGGACGAGTTTTTCCTATGTTTGAGTTCTGCATCGACGGGTTGTAAAAAGCTGTTGTACATCTCATGAAGAAGTAACCGAAGGAGATATACAATGAAATGGATAACCCGATCCCATGTGCATGTCGACCGGGTAGCTTGTCCCTGGCTAATCACCCGATTCATCGATTCGGACGCCGAATTCCTGTTTGTACCCAAGAGCAGGGTTCTCAATGTTGCAGAAAAAGAAGGCGCCATTGCTTTTGACACTCCGGGTGCCGAACTTCACCACAGGGAGGATTTGTGCACGTTTGACGTGATCATCAAAGATTACGGATTAACGGACAAGGCACTTTTCAGAATGGCAAAAATCATCAATGCGGCGGATACCAACCGGCCGGATAACGATCTTCTTGCAGCCGGATTCGAAGCCATTGCCGTGGGCTATAGCCTACGCTACCCGGACGATCTTGAAAACCTGGAACACCAGTTCGAAGTATACGATGCCCTGTATGCCTGGTGCCGCCTGGATGTGGCCAGCAGGGAATAAGGAAAAACATTATGCCCAGGCAAATTTTTCGGACACGGGCATCCCGGATATATGAATTTCTCGCCCTGCAGCGCAACACGGCCGGCGTCCTTGGCATGGTTGTTCTGGTGGGGATGGGCGAGCGAATGGCCGAAAGATTTCTGCCCATCTACATTCTGGCTTTAGGCGGCGGAGCGCTCGCTATCGGCCTGCTCAATGCCATGGACAACCTGCTCTCGGCGCTCTATTCCTTTCCCGGCGGCTATCTCTCTGACCGTATCGGCACCAAACGTTCCCTGCTCGTCTTCAACCTGGTAGCCATGGCAGGATTCGGCGTGGTTATCATGGTGCCGGCCTGGCAGGCGGTGCTGGCCGGGGCGGTGCTCTTCATCTCGTGGTCAGCTATATCGCTGCCAGCCACCATGAGCCTGATGTACAGGGTGATGCCCCAAAACAAACGCACCATGGGCGTAAGCATGCATTCATTAGTACGCCGCATTCCCATGGCCCTAGGACCGATTCTCGGCGGTATCTTTATCAGTGTTTGGGGTGAGCGTGATGGAGTACGCCTGGCGTTCGTGGCAGCTCTGGCAATGTCGGCTGCTGCCCTTGCTTTGCAGCAGATTTTCATAGAGGACGACCACCCGGGAGAGCCAACCCCGGGAGATGCGTGTGCACTGGTGCCGGAAAAGAATCCGCTGAAGTTACTGCAGCTGATGAATCCTGCCATGAAAAACCTGCTGATCACCGACATCCTTGTGAGATTCTGTGAACAGATCCCCTACGCATTTGTGGTCGTCTGGTGCATGAAGACCATTACCTCGCCGGTGTCGGCCATCGAGTTCGGACTGCTCACCGGGATCGAGATGGCCACCGCAGTAATCGTCTACGTTCCGGTAGCCTATATGGCGGACCGGAGTACTAAAAAGCCTTTCGTAACGATCACCTTCGTTTTCTTTACTCTTTTCCCCATGGCGCTTATGTTCAGCCACTCGTTCTGGTGGCTTGTGATGGCGTTCATCTTAAGGGGCCTCAAGGAGTTCGGCGAGCCTACCCGCAAGGCAATGATCATGGACCTTTCTCCGGACAGTTGCAAGGCCGGCATGTTTGGTTTATACTACCTGATACGCGATGTTTTTGTTTCCATTGCCGCTCTGGGCGGCGCATTTCTCTGGCTGATCAGCCCGGAAACGAACCTGATCGTGGCATTTATCTTCGGCGTCATCGGAACCCTCGGGTTTGTAATTTTTGGGCGCGATGTGAACCTCCCCGTTATGAAGATCGGGGCTTCAAGCAGGCACCCCGATTAATATGTTCCTGATTTC
>JAZDIK010000036.1:0-41105 GCA_043805145.1 Pseudomonadota bacterium
CCTATGTACCCAGAACAATCTGTTACCTATGTCCCCGTTCGGTCATACTTGGTTGGTGACGGTGGATATCTTAAATTTCCCCCAAATACCTATAAAATTCTCCAATTATTTAAGGAGTTTTAAGTTTGCTATCAAGTGTTTTCATGGGAGTAATCATCGGCGGCTGGTATAGTATATAGCTTTGTATCGGATAACGGGTTCCCGTTTTATGGGTTTCTTCTAAACCATCTAATAATTTGTCCAAATGTTTTGCCGGAAATGTGAAACACATTTCAATTTCATCAGTACCCCCTAAAATGCGCTCGCCCCGCCCGGGATGAACCAGCGTGGGCTTTTCCGTCCAGTAAGGTTTAAGGGCAGCAAGGCATGAAAAACCAAAACCGGTAGTGTTTGATTCAACGAGCTCTCCAAAATGATAAATGTATCCGGAAACTAAACGAGCCATTTGCGCCGGAGTGCCGTAGATTAAAACAATATCAGGATCAACAGGAGCTTTCTCTAAAGGAAACATCGCGATTCCATCAATCTCACCTGATGGTGGAATAGCAAGTTCTTTGGTGGCCTTCTCAGCAAGTTCAAGATTTTTAAAATGACCCATCTCCAAGAGGTAAGTTGCAAAATCACTTTCACTTTCAAGCTTTTTGAGACCAAGCGCCGCCAGGCAAGCTGTACAATTAATATCTTCGGCCAAAACTCCGACATTCCGACCCCAACGTCTTGCCATAGTTGTCCACTGACAAAGAGATATTTTAATATCGTATTTTGATGGTCTGGTAGAGCCTTCTGGAAGTGTTTCACCCTTCTTGACGATTTTGACACCAAGGGGAAAAGATTGAGGGCGAACTAATTTAGATATCTTTTCTGTTGCGATTTTATAATCCATTGCTTCCTCCTTCATTTAATACATCATTTCTGTTATTCTCAAATTGCGTAATCGTCCCCGTTCGTGCCGCCGCAGGCGGCGCGAACGCTCCGCATAACCGGCTGGCAATGGAGCGCGGCGGAATTGCCAATCCGTGTTGATGCTGTTGTTGGACGATTTTTATGATCTTATAGACACCCCTCTTTGTCACCCTTTAATGGGTGACCCAATTGCTACCACTTTAGCTGAATAGCCACCTCAAACCGAGAGAAATACCCCAGATTAGAAATGCCGCCATTATTGAAGCTAGCACACCCATTATGAAACCAATAATCCTTTCTTTAAGAACATCCTTATCTGAAGGGACACGCGCAAGCATACGGAATGTCGTGACATCAGCCTGAGCTATTTGCCTAATGGCTTCAACTCTAGATTCAAGATTAGTTTTATCTTCCTCTACGGAGGAGAGCGTTTGAAGAGCTTCAGCAACCTCCTTCTTGTTTTCCTCGACGGTACTTTTGAGTTCATTAACAGCCACAATAGCGGCCGCAAGGTTATCCCGCGCTTGGTCAAGCATGGCTATCCGTGCATCAATCTTTTCGGTATCATCCTTTCTTTTTGCTTCAATCAAAAGCCCAGACCTGCCGGCTTGAATAACAAGTTCGCTTCTCAAAAAGCGAATTAGCACCTGAACAAAACGGCCTAGTGCTCTACCTATTCTTCCTTCAAATCTCATCGTATACAAAGCCTTCGACGGTTAGTAGTCCAACGGGGGCGAGATGAGCCGCACCCCCTTGGGCGCGGGAGATGCAATGTATTGCAGCTCCCGTGACAATGGGGGCGAAGTCGCCGTGCTTTTCATTTTGGCTCCCAGAATTTCCTCATAGCTGGCCAATGAACGTTAAACGCCGTATGGGAGCTTGGAGGCCATCATTTTCTTCCGGTCAATCTTGCGCCCGTCAACAATGAACGTTCCGTCGCCAACAGCGTGAAACGTGCGCTTCTCCTTGCGCGTGGTATCGATGCATGCGGCAACTGCCTCTAACACGACAATGTTGTGCTTTTTAACGATGTCGATGACCTTGCACTCTATGTTGGCGAGGCACTCCTTGATCAAGGGCGGCCTGACGACTTTGCCCTGCACAGGTGTGAGCTTGAACTTGGCAAACTTGTCTGTATCTTTCCCAGAGCACGTCCCTATACCGACCCCCTTATCCAGCATGTCAACCGTGGGCATGGCAATGACGCACTCCCTATTTTTTCGCAACGCCGCGAAAGAGTGATTCCATTCACCCGTGGTGATGGCAAATACCGGAGTGAAATCCATCACCATGGTCCAGGAGATAGTCATGATGTTGTCTTTCTGCCCATCATGGGTCGTAACAACGACAACAGGCCCTGATTCGATTAGGGTAAAGGCCTTGCTCAGTTTCAACTCATGCATGAGAGCACCTCGTGATATTCCTTTGTCCGATGGTCAGGCCAAGCTCGTCCGCTCGGTGTCATTAGGCGCCCAACGTGTTGCGCGTCAGCGGCGACCGCGCGGCTTCCTAGTTCAGCCTAGCGCTTTCCGAAGTCCGCTGGACGCGCTTGTTGGGCAGCCGCTGTAGCCGTTGGCCATCGTGCGCCTACCCGAGCAACGAGAGAGCCCTCGCTCTGAAGACGCCAGCTGCGTTGTTGAGCCAGCGGAACTCATATTCGAACGTGCTCACACTCTGATCTGCGCATTCATACAGATATCTCCAGGTCACAAACGCATCATCGCTACGACCGAGAATCGCCACAAGACTGTGGTCCGGCCGTTCTTCCGGACGAGGATCGTTGGATGTGAGCGGGCGGGTGGACAGTTGCAAGGTGATGCCACAGGCAATCTCGGGAGACGGGCATTCTTGAGCGTCGTAGTCATGGGTCAGCGCTTCCTGGACCTCGCCCGGCAGTCCAGAGAATAGGCGCAGTAGGTTGTGGGTGTGAGGGACCTGCAGTCCTAGAAGGATGTAGAGCGCCTTCAGGTATATCTCCACGGCGAGAGTCAGATTTGTTGCGGAGGCAACCAGACCTCCCATGTCCGCCAGAGCGTCCTGCCATGCGTAGTTGACGTGCATCCGAATGGAGGACACGAACGCGCCGGCTAGCGAACGAAATGAGTCGGCCGAATCGAGCGCTAGCTTGGCATCGCGTGCCGGCATTGTGGTCACCCCTTCCCTGGTCTGCCCACGTTGGGCATCCTACTATCACCACGATCCTCGATTCCTTCCAAATATCACCGCCGTGAAATAATCAGATCCTCGTCTGTATAGCCGCCGAAATCAACTGCCCAGAGCAGCATGTTTGCACTTCTGCCTTCAAGAATAGACGAGGGACGGGAATTGCGGGATGAGACAATTCCATACCATTCCAGGAACTTCCTGTCCCATAGATCGAGAAGGTCATCTATGAAGCTCTGGTAGTTCGCAAGCACAAGACCGAGATTCGTACGTATTCCAACTCCACCGTTCTCCATGGTACGAAGGGTTTTCCCAGAAAACTGAATAGATGTCCATCCACCCTTTCTCGGATTCATAACAAAACCGATCAAATTGGTCTCGTAATCATGGACGATATCATCCCTGTCTTTCTTTAACTTAGGAAACCAGTCCTGACAAGGCCGCAGGATGCAAATGAGGTCTTCAGGGACCCGACCTGCTTTTGCCTTTTTGAGTAGGTCGGAAAAGCTTTTCGGGACACCGGCTATATTGTTAGACTTGTAGATATACTCAATGATGCCCGATACGTCGTCAAGCAGAGAACGCAAGAATATGTAAATCGTGTCAATAAAGGTCATTGCTTCGGAATAGCCTTTCGAAAAAGGGCCTATGTCCTTGCCGGGGTCAACGTCTTTCACAAAATGCTCGATTTGTTTTAGTCGATCATCAAGGAGTTCGAGCATTAGGCAGATGCCGTATTCTCGGCGAGTAAACGACCCGACCGGCTGGGGCAATCCTGCAACGAAGGTCCCGCTGTTTTGAACAGCTTCTCTGGCTTTCATTGCAGACTGCCAATGAGACAGGCAACCTATCAGACAATTCTTATGCGTGATCTCCATAGACTCTTCCTCGAACGAGAGTTCCGTGAACGGCATTTCGTGAAGCCCAACATGGTGTAGACCGCCTAATGGCGGCTTTCTATGACCGCTGCTCAGAATTTCAGATTGCATAAACCCTTGACATAAGATAGGTTACCTGTCAAATCATAATTATATTGGATACAAAAATACCGCAGGTGAAGATATGGAATGAAGCTCATGGATCAAGTCCGGGATGTCCTCCGGAAACGACATTACTCCATCCGTACCGAGCAGGCCTATCTGGACTGGATCAAGCGATACATTTTTTTCAACAACAAACGCCATCCGCAGGAAATGGGTGCAGCGGAAATTCCCAGATTTCTTTCTTGCCTGGCAACAGAAAGGCGCGTCGCGGCCAGTACTCAAAATCAGGCACCGAACGCGATCGTATTCCTCTATAAGCAGGTACTGCAGAAGGAAATCTGGGACTTGGGGCCGACGGAACGGGCCAGGAAGCCGGAACGCCTGCCGACGGTCATGTCGCGCGAGGAGGCGGGGCGGACTCGGCGTGAAAAGTCCCCTGGACAGCCTGGGGGACAGGTAAGGCGCCATGCAGAATAACGCCGCACCGAAAACGGCTCAAACGTTCCAATCCGTCAGATGTTATGAAAGGTAAAAAAAGGGGCCATGTAATTGACGGCTTGACCTTCGATCGTACTTATTATAAATGCTCGCCACAGACTGCCGGTTATTACGGCGTCTGTGGTGTTTTCGTTAACGCCGGTTAAAGATACCGGCTTTTTAAGGACCAGAAATGTTCGGAGCCATCATCAGAAAATTTATCGGCAGCAAAAACGACCGTGAAATGAAACGTTTATCGTTGATTATGCACGAAGTCAATGATCTGGAGGCGTCCGTTTCACAAATGACGGACGCCCGGTTGGCGGCGAAGACGCCCTATTTCCGGGAAAAGCTGGACCAGGGCGCCGCGCTTGAGGACATCATGGCGGAAGCCTTTGCCGTTGTCCGCGAAGCCGCCCGGCGAACGGTGAACATGAGGCCTTTCGACGTTCAGATCCTGGGTGGGCTGGTCCTGCACGAAGGCAAGATTGCGGAAATGAAGACCGGTGAAGGAAAGACCCTGGCGGCCACCATGCCGCTGTATCTGAATGCCCTGGAAGGCAAGGGCGCCCATCTGATCACCGTCAATGATTATCTGGCCCGGCGGGATGCGGAATGGATGGGTCCTATCTACCGCTTGCTGGGCATGAACGTCGGCGTAGTCGTTCATGGCCTTGATGACGATGAGCGGCGCAAGGCCTATCATTGCGATATTACTTACGGAACAAATAATGAATTTGGCTTTGACTACCTGCGCGACAACATGAAATTCACGCTGGAGGATTATGTCCAGCGTGATTTCCATTATGCCATCGTGGACGAGGTGGACAGCATTCTGATTGATGAGGCCCGGACGCCGCTGATCATTTCCGGTGCGTCCGAAGAATCAACCGATAAATACTACCGGATCAATCAGGTCATCCCCCGCCTGCGCAAGGATAAGGACTATACCGTTGAAGAAAAGAGCCGCACCGTCGTTCTGACGGAAGAAGGCGTGGCCCGCGTCGAGACCTATCTCAAGGTGCAAAACCTCTTTGACCCCAGGAACATCGAACTGCTCCACCATACCAACCAGGCCCTCAGGGCCCATACCCTTTTCAGGCGGGATGTGGATTATGTCGTCAAGGACGGGGAAGTCATCATTGTCGATGAATTCACGGGAAGGGTCATGCCGGGCAGGCGCTACAGCGACGGCCTGCATCAGGCGCTCGAAGCAAAGGAAAAGGTCAAAATTGAACGCGAGAACCAGACCCTGGCCTCCATCACCTTCCAGAATTTCTTCAGGATGTACAAAAAACTGGCCGGCATGACCGGAACCGCCGATACGGAAGCGGCGGAGTTCGATAAAATCTACAAGCTGGAAGTGCTCGTGGCGCCCACAAACATGCCCATGATCCGGACAGACAATACCGATGTGATCTACAAGACGGAGCAGGAGAAGTTCAACGCCGTTATCGAGGAGATCAAGGAGATGCATGAAGCGGGACGGCCCGTTCTCGTCGGGACTATTTCCATTGAAAAATCGGAACTGCTCAGCAAATATCTGACCCGCACGGGGATCAAGCATCATGTGCTCAACGCCAAGCACCACGAACGGGAAGCGGAAATCATTGCCGAGGCCGGCCAGAGGAGTGCGGTGACGATCTCCACGAATATGGCGGGACGGGGTACGGATATCAAGCTGGGAGAAGGCGTGGCCGATCTGGGCGGCCTTCATATCCTCGGGACGGAACGGCATGAGAGCCGGCGCATCGACAACCAGCTACGGGGGCGTTCAGGAAGGCAGGGCGACAAAGGCTCTTCAAGATTCTATCTCTCTCTGGAAGATGATCTCCTCAGGATATTCGGGGCTGAGAGAATTTCCGGGATTATGGACAGAATCGGCATTGAGGAGAACCAACCTATTGAACACAAGATGATTTCGAAAGCAATCGAAAATGCCCAGAAACGCGTGGAGGGGCAGAACTTCGACATGCGCAAGCATCTGCTCGAATACGATGACGTCATGAACCGCCAGCGGCAGGTTATCTACGAGCAGCGCAAGAAAGTGCTTCGGGGCGATACGTTGTGGGAAGATATTGAGGAAATGCTCGATGAAGTAGTGGAAGAATTGATCCCTGACTTTATCGATGAAAAGCAGCATCCCGAAGAGTGGAACCTCAAAGGACTCGACGACACGGTTTACAAACAGTTTTTTCTTAGGCTCAATCTCAGTGATCCGGAAAAGAGTCTCAACAGTAAGGAATTCGAAGAAACCATTATTACCGCGGTCAAAAGCCATCTGAAGAAGAAGGAGGAGAATTTCGGAGAGCCCCTGATGCAGCATCTCATGAAGATGATCATGCTGCAATCCATCGATACCCAGTGGAAAGATCATCTGCTGGCCATGGACCACCTGAAGGAAGGGATCGGACTGAGGGGGTATGGTCAGAAGGATCCTGTCCGGGAGTATCAGAAGGAAGGCTATGCCATGTTTATGGAAATGATCTACCGCATCAAGGCCGACACCCTGCAGAAGCTGTGCGGTGTTCAGATCCAGCGCGAGGAAGAGATTGAGGAAATGCAGGAAAAGCAGCGGCAGGATTATGTCATGAGCAGGGGGGAAGACACGCCGGAACCAAAAACCGTCAAGCGGGAACATGACAAGATCGGTCGGAATGATCCGTGCTCATGCGGCAGCGGTAAAAAGTATAAGAAATGCTGTGGAAAGTGAAAGGATCTCCTGCTGGGTGAGTCAGGCAAGAGTCGGAAAAGCATCAAATAAGAGGAGATATGAAGATAGAAGAGGAAACATATGTTGTTCCCGGCTTCTTGGCCAACGGCATCCACGCCGGCATTAAGGAAGACCGCAAGAAGGATATTTCCCTGATCTATTCGACTGTGCCGGCGAGGGCCGCTGCCGTCTTTACCACGAACGTCTTCAAGGCGGCGCCGGTTCTGCTTGATATGGAACGGATCAAATCGGGACGCGCCCAAGCTATTTTGACCAACAGTGGAAATGCCAATGCCGCTACCGGTCCGGAAGGTTATGACGATGCGCGGGCCACATCGGCCGCCCTTTCAAAAAGACTCAAGATTAAAGATGACCTTGTTCTCGTGGCCTCTACAGGCGTGATCGGCCACCGGCTTCCCGTAAAAAAGATCGAATCCGGTCTGGATAAGCTTATCAAGGGGTTGAGGCCGGAGGGCGTTGCGGATGCGGAAGAGGCGATCATGACCACGGACCGTTTTCCGAAAATCGCCATCCGGAAAGGCCGAATTGGTGCCGGGAAAATCACACTCTGCGGCATGGCAAAGGGTGCCGGGATGATTGAGCCGAACATGGCCACAATGCTGGCTTTCGTAATGACGGATGCCCATGTCGACGGCGCTGCCCTGGATAGGGTTTTTCGGAAAGCCGTCGATCAAAGCTTCAATGCCGTTTCGATCGACGGGTGCATGAGCACCAATGATACAGCCATCATTTTGGCCAATGGTACGGCCGGAAACTCCGTCATTACGAGCCGCTCGAAGTCTTTACCCGCCTTTCAGGAGATGCTGATCGACGTTCTGTCGGAATTGTCACAGGCCATGGTCAGAGACGGAGAAGGGGCCACCAAGATGATCCGGATCGACGTCCGGGAAGCCCGAACGTGTCGCGAGGCAAGAAAGATTGCCTATGCCATTGCCAATTCCAATCTTTTTAAAACGGCCTGTTTCGGCCAGGACCCGAACTGGGGCAGAATCATCGCCGCAGCCGGGTCGGCGGGCATTCCTTTGCCTGTTGACGCCGTTGATGTTTATTTTGATGAAACGGCCGTTTTCAAGCAGGGGAGAGGCGTATCGGAGGATGTGAAAAAATTGCAGAAGATCATGAGCAAAGAAACGCTCCGCCTCCGCATCCAACTCGGCATGGGGGCAAAGTCGTTTTGTCTTTATACCTCGGATCTTTCTTATGATTATGTCAAAATCAATGCTCATTACCATACATAATGGCTATATGAAATATTTCGACATGGAGCGTTTCTTCCATGGTCAGATTTTCTCGCCCCAAACGTAAAAAACATTTATTTGTCTTGACTGCCCGAAATAAGCTTGACGGCCCCTCAGATTATATTACAGTATTGCCGTGAAATTGTATAGCAACCACAAAAGCTCTGCTTGAAAAAAGGTGTGGAATTTGACTGCAAATGCTGCTAAATCCGTCCATCAAAGATGCCTCCTTTCCAGTTTCCTGTTATCTTGTGACCAAGAAACTTCTGCCTGATTGCACGAACCCTTTTCAATTTCTAAAATCTATCGTGGAAAGATATGATCGAAAGTCATGTGTTATTCATTTCGGTTGTAGGACGAGATAGAAGGTGCAACATTGCATCCATCTTCTCTTGACAAGCAGGAAACATGTTATTATACTTTCGCCCGAAAAAAGTTGTTCTATTTTTTCCCCTACGGAATCAAAGCTGACAGGATAAGAACGGTTTTTCGTCTTAAAAATCAACAATATTCATGGGCAGATACGTTTTATGAACGGATACTCAACAGTCAAGCTGATAACGCTCGAACGCGAGCTGATTTTTTTGGGGTTGATGGATAAAGCCCGTGAAATATACGGCGAGCTGGGTCGCAAAGCGGCCCTGTCCTATATAAAATCCAGCTATCACTTGTTGAGCAAGGTCTATCATCCCGACTTGAATCCAGGCAAAGAAGAAAAAGCCAAAAATTTGCAGCAACGACTGAACAATGCCAGCAGCCTGATTAATCAAACCAGCGATGAGGACCTGATCAGTCTGCTTGACAAGAATATGCAGGGAGAAGTTCATCTCAAAAAGAAAATTTTAGTCGTGGAAGATGAATTTGGCCTGCAGGAGATGTTACGGGATGTATTTATGATGGAAGGTTACGACGTGCGCATTGCCGTGGATGGCGAGGACGGCTATCATGCCTATCTTGAATTTCAACCTGACATGGTCTTCACAGATGTAGTCATGCCAAAGATGAGCGGACTGGAGCTGGTGAAAAGAATTCGTCAAAAGAATCAGAAAATCAAGGTCATTTACACCAGTGGTTTTTTCGGTTTAAAGAACGTCAAACGTGACCTGAACGAAGATGTATTGAAATACGGTTATCACTGCTTGTCCAAGCCCTATAAGATCAGCTCCATGCTGGAACTGGTAGACAGTTATCTCAATAACAAAAGCGGTGTAAGTGTCTACGCCTGATCCTGGAATTCAGCAGATAGGCAGACGAGATCGTACCTTCAGGCCGTTCGTAAAATCCCCTGAAGACATACAATAGCAGCTTTTAATAACCGGTGAAAGCGGTTCGCAAGGGGCGAATCAAATGTTTTTCGCCTTTCCGGAAGTCATACTTAATTTTCCTCACTGCTGTCTAAGACAACCTGGAATGGGATTGATGGCCCCTGTGGAATCGGGCATTTGGACAGGTTATTTAGCTCTTTGAAAATCAGGTTGTCTCGTTTTTTCTCTCTTGGTTACGATGCTGTCCAAATCTGAATCAGGCGTGCGTTCGGAAAGGTTCGCATAGAGGTCCTGATCATCACATTCTGCTTGATGGTTTTGAAAAGATTTCTATTTGCGACCGGTCCCTAGTATATGGCGGCAATCGTCGTTGACCCGAACGTCAGCGGAAGCTTTACCACCCAGTTGGTTCGGCTGCTCAATCTGTTCATCAGGGTTTCTCTTTTCAGATCGTCGTTACTCTTGTAGCCAAGAAACTTCTACTTGATCGTAAACACCCTTTTCAATTTCAAAAATCTATCTTGGATAGATGATTTGTCTTGATTATTCATGATACACGTGTTAATACTAATAAGATTTCACACATTTCCAGATTGGCCGGTGTGTGCATTTCACCAAGGAATGTAGCCGGTTGACACGACGGAAGTGGCGGAAAAAACACAACAGATAAGGAGTTTGGAACATGGCAAGCATTTCAATGAAGTTGTTACTTGAGGCGGGGGTCCATTTCGGTCATCAGACCAACAAATGGAATCCCAAGATGAAACCCTATATTTTCGGGGCGCGCAACGGCATCTACATTATCGATCTCCAGCAGACGGTGGTTCTGTTTAAGTCCGCCTATCATTTCGTTGTCGAGATGATTGCTGGCGGTGATGAGCTCCTCTTTGTAGGGACCAAGAAACAGTCGCAGGAATCCATCCGCGAGGAAGCGCAGCGTTGCGGCATGCCCTATGTGAATCAGCGTTGGCTGGGCGGGATGCTGACGAACTTCTCGACCATCAAAAAGAGCATTGACCGCCTGAACACACTGGATAAGATGGTAGCCGATGACACGATCAAGGCTTTTCCGAAGAAGGAAATCCTAAAACTGCAGAAAGAACGGGACAAACTGGAAAAGGTTTTAGGCGGCATCCGGAACATCAAAGGTTATCCGGGCGGCCTTTTCATCGTCGACCCGAAACGCGAACTCATCGGTGTGAATGAAGCAAAGAAGTTGCGGATTCCGATTGTCGCCATGGTGGACACGAACTGCGATCCCGATGACATCGATTATATCATTCCCGGCAATGACGATGCCATCCGGGCGATCAAATTGTTTGCGTCGAAAATGGCAGATGCCGTTCTGGATGGCAAAAAACGTCTGGATGAGCGACTGCAGGCGGAGAGCGACAAAAAGCGTGCGCCGGAAGTTGGTAAGGAAGGGGAATTATCCGAAGCCGATGTCCCGGAAAGCGTCGAGACAAAAAGCAATGAACAACAAGAGTCGGCCTGATGGATAGAAGGGCCAGCGAATATCGGTTACAAGAAGTTAAAAAAGATTCGGGAGGTAGCATCCATTGAACATTACATCAGAAATGGTTAAAGAACTGCGGGTCAAGACGGGTGCCGGCATGATGGACTGCAAAGAGGCCCTGGCGGCTGCAAGCGGCGACTTTGAAAAGGCCATTGATTATTTGCGGAAGAAGGGGATGTCTGCGGCGACGAAGCGTTCGTCGAAGGCGGCCAAGGACGGCACCATTGCCTCCTACATTCACATGGGCGGTAAAATCGGTGTGCTGGTGGAAGTCAATTGTGAAACGGATTTTGTGGCAAAAACAGAAGATTTTCTAACCATGACCAGGGATATCGCCATGCATGTGGCGGCCTCCAATCCGGTCTATGTAAGGGCCGATGAGATTCCTCCGGAAGCCTTGGAACGTGAAAAATCCATTTACCGGGAACAGCTCGCGGCCGAAAAGAAACCCGAGAAGATTTGGGACAAGATTATCGAAGGAAAACTTAAGAAATATTATGAAGATGTGTGCCTTGTCGATCAGAAGTTCATAAAAAACACCGATATCACGGTTGCAACCCTGATCAGCAACATGATCGCCAAAACCGGTGAAAATATCGTCATCAGGCGGTTTGTGCGGTTTCAACTGGGCGTCGATCAACACGCATAGAAAATCTTAACGAATGGAAAAACCGGCTTATCGTCGAGTCCTTCTGAAGCTGAGTGGCGAGGCGCTGATGGGAAAGCGCCTCTTTGGCATTGATCCGGAGGTTGTGGGTCAAATCGCCGGGGAGATTAAAGAGGTTGTCGCGCTCGGCGTACAGATGGGAGTTGTCGTCGGGGGAGGCAATATCTTCCGTGGACTGGAAGCCAGTAGCCGTGGTGTGGACCGGACCATGGCGGATTACGCGGGAATGCTGGCGACGGTCATAAACAGCCTGCTTCTGCAGGGCGCCTTGGAAGCCATTGATGTGGCCGCCCGGGTTCAGTCGGCCATTGAAATGAGGGAAGTTGCCGAGCCCTTCATCCAGAGAAGGGCCGTCCGGCACCTGGAAAAAGGCAGGGTGGTGATCTTCGCCGGGGGGACCGGCAATCCCTTTTTTACGACCGACACGGCGGCAGCGCTCCGCGCGGTTGAAATCAAGGCCGATGTGATCATCAAAGCGACAAAAGTTGATGGGATTTATGATCGCGACCCCGTGAAATTCCCCGATGCCAGATTATTCAAGAAAATCAGCTATACCGATGTCCTGACGAAAAGCCTGAACGTGATGGATGCAACAGCCATATCCCTGTGCCGTGATAATCGGTTGCCCATCGTGGTTTTCAATCTTTTGAAAAGCGGAAATATCAAAGGCGTGATTTGCGGACAGGCCATCGGAACTGCCGTAGGAGGTGAACCATGAAGGATGCGATTTTTAAGGAATTGAAGGAAAATATGGAAAAATCCATTCAGTCGATGGAGAAATCTTTTAATAAAGTCCGAACCGGGCGCGCGTCCCTGTCTTTGCTGGATGGGATCAAGGTTGATTATTACGGCACAGCGACGCCGTTGAATCAGGTCGCCAGTCTTTCCATACCTGAGAGCCGCCTGATCCTGATCTCACCCTGGGATGTCAGCGCCATCGGCGCCATCGAGAAGGCGATCCAAAAGTCGGATCTGGGGCTGTTGCCGACAAACGATGGAAAGTTGATACGGCTTGCCATCCCGCAGCTGACAGAAGAGCGTCGGAAAGATCTGGTCAAGATCGTTCGGAAATCGGCGGAAGAGTGCAGAATCAAATTGAGAAATGCCCGGCGGGATGCCAATGAAAAGTTCAAGACACTGAAGAAGGACAATGTCATTTCCGAAGATGAGATGTTTACGCAGCAGGAGGAGGTCAAGAAGCTCATGGACAAAGACATCGTAAAAACAGACGCGATCTTGGCCGCCAAGGAAAAGGAAATCATGCAGATCTGAGACCAGATCAGCACGGATCAATGAAAACGGGGAGCCGTGCGGCTCCCCGTTTTTTTAAAGACCTGTTGTAACTTACGATTGATTATGGTACCCAAAAACATGATGATGCAGGTCACGCAAACGATGGGAAATCTGATCTCAGGATGAGTGATATCGATCGCCAGAATCTGCCCCGCCATATCGCCGTCATCATGGATGGAAACGGCCGGTGGGCTCAGCAGCATGCCATGGGGCGTATCTCCGGACATAGAAAAGGGGCGGAAGCGGTCCGGGCGACCGTGAGGACTTGCAGGGAAATCGGCATCAAGGTTTTAACTCTCTATGCCTTTTCGACGGAAAACTGGCTTCGGCCGGAACAGGAAGTCAAGGCCCTGATGCACCTGCTGGAGGAATATCTGCGCTCAGAACTCAGCGAAATGCTTGAAAACGGAATCCGTCTGACGACCATCGGCGATACAGAAGCCTTGAAGGAGCCCATCAAAAGCATCCTGAAGGAAACAATGGCAAAAACGGCACATAATCTGGACATGACACTCAATCTGGCCCTGAGTTACGGAGGCCGGGATGAAATCGTCGCTGCCTTTAAAAAGATGGTTCTGGATGTTCAGACCGGCAATCTGTCCCCTCAGGGCATTTCAAAAGACACTTTTCCGGATTATCTCTATACTGCCGGCCTGCCCGATCCCGATCTGCTCATCCGCACCAGTGGTGAATATCGGATCAGTAATTTTCTGCTCTGGCAATCCGCCTATGCGGAGTTTTATTTTACCGACGTCCTCTGGCCCGATTTCAACCGGGACGAACTCTTTAAGGCGATTGCCGAGTATCAGCGCCGGGAAAGGCGCTTTGGTCTGACCAGTGATCAGATTCAAAAGGATCAAAGAGCATGACATCGCACCTGAAACGCTGGCTTACGGCGATCATAGCCGTCCCGCTGCTGTTTGCCGTCATTTTATTCGGGTCGGATACCTTGTTTTCCGCTGTGATCGTCGGGGTTATTCTGATAGGCGTTTACGAATATCATCAAATTGTTTTCGGAACGGGACATCTGCGGGAAAAGGCGGAGGGAATGGTGATCGGGTGTTTGATTCCTGTGACCTTTTATCTCGGCAACATGCAACTGCTGCTGGCCTTGCTTAGTTTTTCGGTGCTGCTGGTCTTTTTTACCTATCTTTTAAGAATCAAGGAAGCTCATTTTGATATTCTGCCCGTGGGAAAACTGATCCTCGGGTTCATGTATATCCCGCTGATGATGTCCTATTTCATCCTGATCCGCCGCCTGGATCAGGGGATCCTATGGATCTTTTTTCTGTTGGTATTGGCTTTCTCCGGCGATGTGACCGCCTACTATGTGGGGAAATATTTCGGAAAAAAGAAACTTCTGCCCCTCGTCAGCCCCAATAAGACCGTGGAGGGGACCATCGGCCTGATCGTCGGCAGCACAGCGGGATGCGTCATCTTCAAACAGCTCTTTTTCCCAGCGCTTCCGATCGTCCATGCTGCGGCCTTGGGTTTTTTCGGCAGCATTCTGGGACAACTGGGCGACCTCTGCGAGTCGGCCATGAAGAGGGCATCAGGGGTCAAGGATTCCGGCGCTATTCTGCCTGGACACGGCGGTATCCTGGATCGGTTGGACTGCCTGATCTTTATTGCGCCATTTGTTTACTATTATTACATTTTCTTAATAAAATGAAAAAGTTATCCATTCTCGGATCAACCGGCTCTATCGGCGTCAATAGCCTGGATGTGGTATCGCAAAATAAGATGCAGTACTGTATCGTCGGTCTTGCGGCAGGAAAAAATGTCGATCTGCTGAAGACCCAGATCGAGCAGTTTTGTCCCCTGGTCGCTGCCGTAATGGATGAAGCCCATGCAGTCAGATTGAAAAAGCTTCTGTCGTCCAATTGCCGGACCGAAATTCTCTGGGGGCCGGTGGGATACCGGGAGGTCGCCCGCCTTCAAGAGGCGGAAATGGTGATTTCAGCCATGGTCGGATCCGCAGGCCTGGTTCCAACACTTGAGGCCCTTGACGCGGGAAAGCATATTGCCCTCGCCAATAAGGAAACCCTGGTTACAGCCGGACATCTGGTCGTTGAAAAAGCCCGGGAAAGGAACGTTCGGATTCTGCCTGTGGATAGTGAACACAGTGCTATTTTTCAGTGTCTCAGTGGTCAGCGGGAGCAGGACGTCCGGAGAATCATCCTGACGGCATCCGGCGGACCATTCCGCACCTTTTCAAAGGCGCAACTTGAACAAGTCACACCCGCAGGTGCCCTGAAGCACCCAAACTGGGAGATGGGCCGGAAGATCACCATCGATTCTGCCTCCATGATGAACAAGGGTCTTGAAATCATCGAGGCCAAGTGGCTGTTCGGTCTGGAAATCGACCGGATTGATGTGCTGGTTCATCCCCAGAGCGTTATCCATTCGATGGTTGAATTCGTTGACGGTTCCGTCATTGCTCAGTTGGGCATTCCCGACATGAGGATGCCCATTGCCTATGCCCTGTCATTCCCCTTGAGGATGCCCAATCATGGTGTCTTTTTGGATTTTCTGAGGGCAACGCCGCTTGAATTTTTCCCGCCCGCCCCCAGCCAGTTTCCCTGTCTTCAACTTGCGATGGATGCCGGACGTGCAGGCGGTACGCTGCCGGTTGTCCTGAACGGCGCCAATGAAATAGCGGTCGAGGCCTTCTTGCAGGAAAAAATTAAATTTACTCAACTGCCTGTTGTTATTTCGGAAACCCTGTCGCGCCACCGTTGTCTTTCGTCGCCCGGTCTGGAGGATATCCTTGCAGCAGACAAGTGGTCTAGGCAAGAGGCGGATAAGATTATCAAGGAGATCAGCCATTGACGGCTTCGTAAAAAGTCCGGTTGCTGCGTTGCGCTTAACCCTTCGTCATTGCGGCGTACGTCTATGTACGCCCCATTTCTCAGGGCTTGCGCGTCTTGCCTGCGGAGCTTTTTACGAAGCCGTTCTAGATTCATGAGTTTTTCAACTTTCTCAGGGGAGTGTCAAACATTGATTGGAATCAGTATTGCATCGATGATTATTTTGTTGGGCGTGCTCATTTTTGCCCATGAATTCGGACATTTTATCGTGGCCAAAAAATCAGGCGTGGGGGTATTGAAATTTTCCCTTGGATTCGGGCCGAAGCTTTTTGGAAAAAAGATTGGAGAAACCGAATACCGCCTGTCTGCGATCCCATTGGGCGGCTATGTGAAGCTGCTCGGGGAATCGGATGTGGAAGGACTGTCGGAAGAAGAACAGCAGCGATCCTTCAGCAGACAGTCCGTTCTCAAACGAGTCGTAATCGTCGCGGCAGGTCCCGCTTTCAATTTTCTGCTCGCAATCATGATTTTCACTGTCGTTTACATGGTCGGTATTCCCACGCTGACGAGCACGATCGGCGCGGTGCAGGAAAATTCGGCGGCTTATGAAGCCGGCCTGAAAGAGGGGGATGTGATCACCGCCATCGACGACGTGAAGGTTTTCCGGTGGAGCCGGCTGGCCGAAACCATCGCCGCCAGCGAGGGAAGAACGCTGAAAATTTCCTTCAACAGAGACGGTATCCGGCAGGATGTAACGGTCAGACCGAAAGTGCAGAGATCGAAAAACATCTTCGGCGAAGAAGTAGATTCATACAAGCTGGGGATTTCACCGGCTGCCAGAACGGTCATCGAACGTATGAATCCCCTGGAAGCCGGTTTGGCCAGCCTCAAGCAGACCTGGCTGATCAGCAGGCTGACGCTGCTGAGCCTCGTGAAAATCGTGGAAGGGGTCGTTTCGCCGAAAACGCTGGGCGGGCCGATCCTGATTGCCCATATGGCCGGCACACAGGCCAGGGAGGGCCTCATTCCGTTTATCCTCTTCATGGCCCTGCTCAGCATCAATCTGGCAATCCTTAATCTTCTGCCTGTTCCGGTCCTGGACGGGGGGCACCTGCTTTTTTATCTCATTGAAATCGTCAAGGGCAGCGAAGTCAGCTTGAAGTGGCGGGAAATGGCCAATCAGGTGGGTTTTGTGCTGCTGATTATTCTCATGATCTTTGTTTTTATGATGGATATCGACCGTCTGAATATCAAGGCGGTTGATGAATTTACGAAGTTTTTCACCGGCAAGTAAGACGATTTCTGATCATGAAGATACTGGCCATCGATACATCCCAGAAGACAGTGAGCATCGCCGTAGTTGCGGATGACATGCTTCGGGCGGAGATCTTCGTCAAAAACGGTCGCCATCATTCCGAAATTCTAATGCCGGCGGTTGAACAGGCCTTGCGTCTGGCCGGTCTTCAACCCGATGAAATGGATTTTTTTGCAGTGACCGTCGGCCCCGGCTCTTTCACAGGTTTGCGCATCGGCGCTGCAACGATCAAGGGGCTCGCCCTGTCAACCGGAAAGCCGGTGGTCGGGGTCTCAACTCTGGACGCCTTGGCGTTTAATGCGGCTCTTGCCGGTCGGCAGATGGTCTGTCCGATGCTGGATGCCCAGAAAAATCAAATTTATTCGGCATTGTACCGTTCGGATGCCGGTCTGACAGTGAGGCGGATCACTGCAGAGCAGGTTGTCGATGTGGACCAATGGCTCAAAGAACTGAAGGGTGACATATTTTTCCTCGGGGATGGGGCCGTAAAATACGCTCAGCGGATCCATACGCGTTATGCATCGGCGGCCTGCATTGCCGAGGGGCATCAGAACCATGTCCGGGCGTCGGCAGCCGCAGTGCTGGCGCGGGATCAATTTCTACAAGGCCAGCGGCTGGATCTGCTCACATTCGCCCCTTGCTATCTGCGTTTCTCAGAAGCAGAACGCTCTCTCCGGCAGAAGACATCTGAGATTGACAAACCATAAGAATACAGGTAGAAAGGGGCTGGGTGCAAGTGGCGAATGGATAGGCAGGGTTGAAATACGTTTGATTGATCGGATTGTTCATCAGGATGCCGAACGCCATTAATGATGTTAACGAGCATATAAAACTGAAGGGGATGCTGGAAGCAGTGAACATGCGCCGATATCTGACGCCGGAAGGGCAGATCGAGTGGTAGAATATTTAGAAGTGAACATTGCGTAAAAAGGAAAAAACAGTAAGGATACTGGAAAAGTATCAGACATGAACCAAAGACATGACAGCATCATCGCACGCGAAGGGTATATTTTCATTGTTGTATCGGCCATTTTTACCCTTATCGCTTTCTCTGTCGCGCCCTGCTGGGCCGCATTTCTCCTGCTGCTTCTTACTGCTTTTATCGTCTGGTTTTTCCGTAATCCCGATAGAAAGACACCGCCCGGCGAGAAGCTCGTCATTTCGCCGGCGGATGGCGAGGTGATCAAGATCGAAGAGATTAGGGACCATGAGCTGATGGCAGGGCCGTTGCGTAAAATCAGCATCTTTATGAATGTCTTCAGCGTCCACGTGAACAGGGTTCCCTGCACCGGGCGTATTGAAGCCATTCGCTATTACGGGGGGAAATTTCTGTCGGCAAACCTGGACAAGGCCTCTTCGGATAATGAGCGCAATGGGCTTGTCATCCGGATGGACGACGGACGTGCAATCGGGATAATTCAGATCGCAGGATTGGTGGCGCGGCGTATTGTGTGCTGGGTCGATGAGGGGATGATGGTAGAAAAGGGTGAGCGATTCGGGCTGATCCGCTTCGGCTCGCGTGTAGAGGTTCTCATGCCTGCCGATACCGCCGTCCTGGTCAAATCGGGTGACAGGGTCCGGGCGGGAGAGACGCCGATTGGAGGTCTGTCATGAAGAGATACCGGATTCGTAAAGACCAGATGAAGAAGGGAATTTATGTCTTGCCCAACCTGTTTACCACGGCAAGCCTGTTTTCGGGTTTTTATTCGATCATCGCATCCATGAAGGGTATGTACGAAATCGCGGCTTGGACGATTCTGATCGCCATTGTTTTTGACGGTCTGGACGGGCGAATTGCCCGTATGACACGAACCACGAGTAAATTCGGCGCCGAATACGATTCCTTGGCCGATCTCGTTGCTTTCGGAGTGGCCCCGGCGATTCTCTCTTATCACTGGGCGCTCGTGTCATTCGGGAAATGGGGATGGCTGGCGGCGTTTCTCTTTGTAACGTGCGGCGCACTGCGACTGGCCCGCTTCAATGTTCAGACAGCGATCATTGACAGCAAGGTTTTCAACGGCCTCGCCATTCCGGCAGGCGCCTCCGTGATTGCGACAACGGTGCTGCTTTATTTTAAGCTGGACGGAGAAGGACAGTTTCACAATCTGTCGATTCTCATCGGGACGATCGCCGTTGCTCTGCTCATGGTCAGCAGCATCAAGTATTACAGTTTCAAGGATCTCAATTTTTTCGCCAGAAAACCCTTCATGTCCTTTGTGGTGATAGTTATTATCCTGATCATTGTGATTGCGGAGACGCAGATCATGATCTTTACTTTCAGTTTTGGCTATGCCCTGTCCGGACCAGTGTGGTTGATTTACAAGCTAAACCGGAGAAGACGGGCAAGCCGGGAAAAGCAGGCTCATCCTCAGGAAGAAACAGGGCTGACGGGATAATAGAGATGCTCCCTGATGGCGTGACAGCCTAGGATGGGAACGGCAGGTTGCGCGTTGCGATTCCGCCCTGCGAAGAAAGAATGGGTGCGTTCCGGGATATCCGCAGCGCACCATTTTTATGGACGTGAAGGCAAAATAAGACAGATGGAGTTGGCGTTTATGAGCACATTCAGTGTAGCAGTCGTCGGCGCCACCGGCGCGGTCGGCAACGAAATGATCCGGATCTTGGAGCAAAGAGACTTTCCCGTGGGGCAACTGAAACTACTTGCTTCTGCACGCTCTCTCGGCAAATCCATGGAATACAGGGGGAAACCCGCCAAGGTGGACGTTCTGAACGAGGATTCCTTTGGCGGCGTTCAAATCGGTCTTTTTTCCGCAGGTGGGAGCGTCAGCGAAAAATTTGCGCCGATTGCCGCCCGGTCTGGCTGTGTCGTGATCGACAATACGAGCGCCTTTCGGATGGATCCGGAGATCCCGCTGGTCGTGCCGGAGGTCAATCCCGAAGCCATCGGCCAGTATAAAAACAAGGGCATTATTGCCAATCCGAATTGTTCGACCATTCAGATGGTTGTGGCCCTGAAGCCCATCCACGATGCAGTACGGATCAAGCGGATTGTGGTTTCCACCTACCAGGCGGTTTCCGGGACCGGAAAGAAAGCCATCGACGAACTGGATGAGCAGACCCGTGCGATCCTGGCTGGCCGGGAACCGGTCGTGAAGGTTTATCCCCATCAGATCGCCTTCAATTGCCTGCCGCAGATCGACGTCTTCCTCGACAATGGGTACACCAAGGAAGAGATGAAGATGGTCAATGAGACTAAAAAGATCATGAATGATCCTTCCATTGCGGTAACGGCGACAACAGTGCGGGTACCCGTCTTCTATGCCCATTCCGAATCGATCAATATCGAAACGGAGCGAAAGATCACGCCGGCGCAAGTCAGGGATCTGCTGTCCAAGGCGCCCGGTGTTCAGGTCATCGACGATCCCGCGCAGAGACTTTATCCACTGGCGATCCACGCGGCGGGCCAGGATGACACCTACGTCGGGCGGATTCGGGAAGACGAATCCATCGCCAACGGGATTAATATGTGGGTTGTGTCCGACAACCTCAGAAAGGGCGCCGCGCTCAACGCCGTCCAGATTGCGGAGATTCTCATCAGAGACTATTTGACGAAATAGTAATAAATTGAAAAATGAGCCAAAAACGACGGCTGCGTAATAAATTGCCGTAGGCAAGGCGCGCAAATCATGAGGAGTGAGGCGTACTTGGGCGTACACCGCCATGACGAAGGATGCAGCGCAACGCAGCATCCGGACTTTTTACGAAGGCGTCACGATTTAAGATGAGAATTATCGCAGGCAAGGCCAGGGGCAGACGTCTTTATGTTCCCGGGACATTTGCCGTCCGGCCGACAGCCGAACGCATCAAGGGAGCTTTCTTCAATATCATCGGGCTTGTTGATGGAAAAACCTTTCTCGATCTCTTTGCCGGGTCGGGAAACATGGGGCTCGAAGCCCTGAGCCGGGGGGCTCTCAAAGCCGTGTTCGTTGAAAACAACCGTGCTTTAATTGACGCCATCGGCAGAAATATAGAAACATGCAGCTTTGGCGGCAAAGGTGAAATCCTGTCGTCCGATTTCATCAAGGCGATTCAAGTCCTGGTTAAAAGGTCTGAAAACTTTGATATTCTGTTTGCCGATCCGCCTTATGAGCGGGGAATCGTAAGCCAGACCCTGGAACATCTTCGAAATGGATCATTGATGGAAAAGGGTGGGCTTTTAGCTGTTCAGCATTCAGCCCGGGAAGTCGCAGCGGTTGATGAGTCCGGACAGCTTGTTCTGACTGATCGGAGACAGTACGGCGATACGATCCTGTCTTTTTTCAAGAAAAGGGATTGACAAAAAGATGAAGATAAGTATGGGTTGCCGCATCCATCGTGCGGAGAAGGCCCTGTTTCTGACGGCAAGTTAAAAAAATATATTAACAGGACGGTTGTCATGAAAAAAATTGCGGTCTATCCGGGCTCATTTGATCCCATTACAAATGGACATTTGGACATTATCACACGCGCACTCAGGATGTTTGACGAACTGATCATCCTTGTGGCTTACAATCCGACCAAGACCTCCCTTTTTTCCGTTCAGGAGAGAATGGGCTTGGTGCGTGACGTCATCAAGGATGATCATATTCGTGTTGATTGCTCCGCCGGCCTGCTGGTCGATTATGTGAAAAGTGTGAATGCCAATGTGATTCTCAGGGGGCTGCGGGCTGTTTCAGACTTTGAATACGAATTTCAGATGGCCCTGATCAACAGACGTCTGAACCGCGACGTCGAAACCGTTTTTTTGATGACGGGCTATCAGTGGTTCTATACGAGCTCCAATCTGATCAAGGAGGCTGCCAGCCTGGGCGGTTCCGTCAAGGGACTCGTGCCTGATATTGTTAATGAAAAACTTGAAGAAATATTTGCAAAGATCAAGGAATAATAGCGATTATGAAGCTTACGGCGCGCATCAACAGCATCAAGCCATCGCCCACGCTGGCAATCACCATGAAGGCCAATGCCCTGCGGGCAGAGGGCCGGGATATCATCGGATTCGGCGCCGGGGAGCCGGACTTTGACACGCCGGATCATATCAAGCAGGCGGCCATCCGGGCCATTGAAGCTGGTTTTACAAAATACACCCCCGTCGGCGGTATCGACGAACTCAAAGACGCCATCATCGGCAAGCTTGAGCGGGATAACGGCCTGAGCTACAACAGAACACAGATCGCCGTATCTTGCGGCGCAAAGCATACCCTCTATAATCTGGCGCAGGTGCTCTTTGAAGAGGGTGACGAAGTGATTATTTCTTCTCCCTACTGGGTCTCCTATCCGGATATCGTGATTCTGACCGGCGCAAAACCGGTTATCCTGGAAACGAAAGTTTGCGATGGATTTAAAATCCAGCCGGCACATCTGGAGGCAGCCATTGGCGAAAGGACGCGGGCCGTGATCCTCAACAGCCCCTCCAATCCCAGCGGTGTGGCGTATGGGCCGGCGGAGATAGAAAAGCTGACCGAGGTGCTGGTCGGCAAAGGCGTGCTGGTCATTTCGGATGACATCTACGAGAAAATTCTCTATGACGGCATGCCCTTTGCGAATGTACCGTCCGTTTGCCCCGCCATGAAAGATATGACCGTGGTGGTGAACGGACTGTCCAAATCGCACGCCATGACCGGCTGGCGGATCGGATACGCCGCCGGACCGGCGGATATCATCGCCGCGGTGACGAAACTGCAAAGCCAGAATACGTCGAACCCCAACTCCATTGCCCAGAAGGCTTCCGTGGAGGCCTTAAACGGCGATCAGGCTGTTGTGACCGGAATGGTCAGGGAATTCGAAAAGAGAAGAAACGTCATCGTGGAACGGCTCAACGCGATTCCGGGGATCACCTGCATGGTCCCGCAGGGGGCCTTTTATGTCTTTCCGAGCATTGCCGGTCTGCGCGGCAGAAAACAGGGCGGCAAGATACTCCTGACGTCGGCCGATTGGGCCGCCTATTTGCTGGAAGAAGCGAATGTGGCGGTCATTCCCGGCGGCGAGTTCGGTCATGACGATCACCTCCGTCTTTCCTATGCCACCTCGATAGCGAATATTGAAAAAGGAATGGATCGGATCCACACAGCCGTCATGAAGGCAACATAGCAGTGGTCATATTATTCTTCAACCGATTCAGTGGGTTTGGGCAAAGCCTTTATCTTTTTTAAAAACATTTTGTGAGGACGTCATGGGTGGTTTGTTCGGGGTCGTATCGCGGCAGGAATGTCCGAAGACGCTGTTTTATGGAACCGATTACCATTCGCACCTGGGCACGGAAAACGGCGGACTGTCAATTTTCGGAGACCAGGGGTTTTACAATACCATTCACAGCATCAGCCAGGCGCAATTCAAATCCCGTTTTGTTGAGGATTACAAAAGAATGAACGGCTACCAGGGGATCGGCGCCATCGACGATGAATCCCCTCAGCCCCTGATCGTACGTTCCAAGTTCGGCACATTCGCGATCGCCGTATCCGGTCTGATCATCAACAAGGAACAGTTGACGAAAGAGCTTATGGACAAGGGCGCGTCCTTCAGCGAAATGACCGGCGGCGGGATCAATACCGTCGAAATGGTGGCTAAACTGATCAATCAGGGCGATTCCATTGTTGACGGCATCATCAAGATGCAGGATACCATTGAAGGGTCCATCTGTGCGTTGATCATGACCCCAGAAGGCGTCTATGCCGCTCGAGATAAATATGGCCGTTTTCCGCTTTCCATCGGCGAGAAAAGCATTGATGGGGAAGCTGGATTTGCCGTCGCAACCGAGGTCAGCGCCTTTCCAAACCTCGGCTACCATCTGGTGAAACATTTGGGACCGGGTGAAATAACGCTGCTGTCCTTGTCGGGACTGAAGAACCTCAAGGGGGAGAACAGGGAAAGACGGGTCTGTGCCTTCCTTTGGATCTACACGGGTGATCCCTCATCCGTCTATGAGGGCGTTACGGTTGAAAGCGCCCGGGAGCGCTGTGGCCGAGCCATGGCCCGTAACGATGACGTTAAGACCGACTTTGTCGCCGGGATTCCCGATTCCGGCGTCGGTCATGCCATCGGATATGCCATTGAATCGGGCATTCCTTACCGGCGGCCGCTCGTAAAATATACACCGGGTTACGGCCGGAGTTACACCCCGCCATCCCAGGATATCCGGGACCTTGTGGCGACCATGAAGCTAAGCGCCATTCGAGGCGTCATCAAAGACAGCCGGATGATTGTTTGTGATGATTCCATCGTGCGCGGAACGCAACTGAAAAACTTCACCATCAAGAAGCTTATCGACAACGGCGCCCGGGAAATCCACATCCGTCCGGCCTGTCCCCCACTGATGTTTCCATGCAGTTTTGCCTCTTCGACAAGGTCGAAAGCGGAACTGGCTTCCCGTCGGGCCATACGGGCCATTGAGGGTGCGGATATCGAGAACATCGAGGAATATCTGGATCACCACTCTGACAAATACAGGGAGATGGTGGAATGGATCCGGCGGGATCTGAATGTGACGTCGCTCAAATATCTGCACATTGAAGACATGATCGAAGCCATTGGCCTGACGGAAGATCAGCTCTGCCTCTGCTGTTGGCGGGGACGGTAAAGAACGCAGACTCCATGTATGAACATCTATATCAGGGAGGTCGCGGGCAAGGGACGCGGCGTTTTTGCAGCGAGGAATTTTAATAAGGGCGAACTCGTGGAGTCAGCCCCGGTTATCGTTATTCCTGACGAAGACGTCGATTTAATTGATAAAACAACAATTGCAGATTATTATTATAAATGGGGCGATTCTCATTTTGCCTTGGTCCTGGGTTACGGCAGTTTATACAATTTTTCAGCCACGCCCAATCTCTCCTTCAAGCCGGATCTGAAAAATAAGGTCATGCTTTACCGGGCCAGGAAGAGCATCCGGAACAATCAGGAACTCACCATCAACTACCAGTGCGACCTTTGGTTTGAACCGATCAATTAACAGGTTGATTCCTAAATACGTCTTGACGTACAAGGCCCTTCTTCATATACTTCCATCGTTGCGCCATGCCGTACCTCCTTCTGATATCGGCAGGCTGACATGCGCGATATTGCCCTGTCCAGCTTTTGGGGAGAGTTATATGAGCTGTTATTGATGTTGTGTTATAAAAATGAATGTATGCAAAAAAAATGAATACCCTAAAAAGAATTTCTATTTTCAAATAGGTGCACATGATCGGCATGACGGATCATGCGAATTTACCGTATGGGCTCCAGCATTACAGGATGTAGCGCTCGTAATTGTTCATCCGGTGCGCCGCCATCTTTCAATGGAACAAGACGGTTTTGGCTACTGGAAGGTTATAGCCCACGATACCAGCCCGGGTACCCGCTACTTTTATTCCCTCAACCAGTCCTTCAAACGCCCTGATCCTGCATCTTTTTTCCAGCCTCAAGGGGTTCACGGACCATCTGAAGTAATACATCAGCACGATTTTACATGGGAAGATCTTTCGTGGAGGGGAATCCCCTTAGAAGAAATGATCATCTATGAACTGCATGTAGGAGCATTTACTGCTGAGGGCACGTTTGCAGCAATTATTCCCAGAATAAATGATTTAAAAGATTTAGGGATAACTGCCATAGAAATCATGCCGGTTGCCCAGTTTCCGGGTGGACGGAATTGGGGATATGACGGGGTCTATCCGTTTGCCGTGCAAAACTCCTATGGCGGCCCGGATGGGTTAAAACAGCTTGTCAATGCCTGCCATAAAAACGGACTCGCGGTCATCCTTGATGTGGTATACAACCACCTTGGTCCGGAAGGAAATTACCTGGATGATTTTGGACCATATTTTACTGAAAAATATCAAACACCGTGGGGCCGTGCCATCAATTTTGATTCTGCCTACTGTGACGGCGTAAGAAATTATTTTATCACGAATGCCCTGTTCTGGTTTCGCCATTACCACATCGATGCTCTCCGGCTTGATGCAATTCACGGCATATATGATATGAGCCCGACACATATTTTAGAAGAGATTGTCGGGGAGACTGAAAAATTTTCCAGCGAACAGGGGAGAAAATTTTATCTCATTGCAGAAAGCGATCTCAACAATCCCCGGATAATCCATCCACGAAGTGTAGGTGGCCATGGCATTGATGCACAGTGGTGCGACGACTTCCACCATTCTCTGCACACGCTGCTTACCGGTGAGCGGGAAGGATATTATGCTGATTTCGGAAGTATTGACCATCTGAAAACTGCGTTTGCAGAGGGCTATGTTTACTCGGGTCAATATTCAGCATACCGTAATAGACGTCACGGCGCTTCTGCCCGGCACCATAAAGCATCGCAGTTTGTCGTCTATTCACAGAATCACGACCAGGTGGGAAACCGGATGCTGGGCGAACGGCTTTCCGCCATCATCAACTTTGAAGGCCTTAAGCTTGCGGCAGGGACAGTGTTTCTCTCTCGCTACATACAGCTTTTGTTCATGGGCGAGGAATATGGCGAGGTGTCACCGTTTCTTTACTTTATTGATCATTCCGATCCAGAACTTATCAGGGCAGTTCGTGAGGGGCGCAAGAATGAATTTCGTTCTTTTGCATGGCGCCGGGAGCCACCGGACCCTCAGGACCTGGAAACGTTTTGTGCGAGCAAACTTAAATGGGAACTCCGTTCTCTTGGCAATCACAACGTATTGCTGAATTTATACCGGCAGCTTATCAAATTGAAAAAGGAACTGCCCGCCCTGAGATGCGACGACAGCAGTCTACGAATAATTACCTGCAGTAAGGAGCATAATATTATTACGTTTGAACGTTTTAATAATGAGTGCCGGATTTTAGGCATCATGAATTTCAACAAAGAACAGATAACCACAGTTATCGATTTGCCTGAAGGCAGATGGAACAAATTGCTTGACTCAGCAGACTCACGATGGATGGGGCCGGGCGCCCTGCTGCCGGATGTTCTCTTGCACGATGCTACATACCGTATCCCGCCGCTGAGCTTTGTTTTATATGAGAGGAAACAACCGCTATGAACCGTCATATTTGCATTCATGGACATTTTTACCAGCCGCCGCGGGAAAACCCCTGGCTGGAAGAGATCGAAATACAGGATTCCGCCTATCCTTACCATGACTGGAACAGCAAGATTACCGCGGAATGCTATGCACCAAATACAGCTTCTCGTATTCTCGATCCGGACCGGAAAATTATTGATATAGTCAATAACTATTCAAAAATAAGTTTCAACTTCGGCCCCACCCTGCTTTCATGGATGGAAAAGCATCAGCCTGAGATTTACCAAGCCATACTCCATGCAGATAAAATAAGCCAGAAGCGATTTTCAGGCCACGGTTCATCCATTGCTCAGGTCTATAACCACATTATTATGCCGCTAGCCAACGGCAGGGATAAGCGTACACAAATCATCTGGGGAATTAAAGACTTTGAGCGCCGTTTTCAACGAAAGCCCGAAGGAATGTGGCTCGCGGAAACTGCTGTTGATCTGGAGACCTTAGATATACTGGCGGAACATAATATTGCCTTTACCATCCTCGCGCCGCATCAGGCCCACAGAATCAAAAAAAATGGTGAAAAAGACTGGCATGATGTAAATGGTGCACAGATAAATCCAAAAATGCCATACCGCTGCATTCTCCCGTCGGGGCGAAGCATCAACATATTTTTTTATGATGGTCCCGTATCACAAGAAATAGCTTTCAACAGTCTGTTAGACAATGGTGAGCAGTTTGCCCGCCGCCTGGTTTCAACATTTTCTGACAATGATGATGTGCCACAGCTGGTCCATTTTGCAACAGACGGAGAAACCTATGGCCACCATCACCGCCACGGCGACATGGCGTTAGCCTACGGACTCTATTATTTGGAAACCCAGAATTCTGCCAAAATCACCGTTTATGGCGAATACCTTGAAAAATATCCTCCAACCCATGAGGTCGAAATTATTGAAAATTCTTCATGGAGCTGCATACACGGCATTGAGCGATGGAAGACCAATTGCGGGTGTAATTCAGGGATGCATCAGGGATGGAATCAGGACTGGCGGGCGCCCCTGCGTGGTGCAATGGATTGGCTCAGAGACAATCTGTCGCTGCTGTATGAAGAGCATATGATCCGTTTTGTTAATGATCCCTGGGGTGCAAGAGATGGTTACATAGATGTCATTCTCAACCGTTCAGATGAAAACATCGAACGGTTTCTTTCCCAACATTTGAAAAGGGAGATAACACCAGAGGAAAAGGTCTCCATCCTTGAACTCTTAGAAATGCAGCGGAACGCGATGCTTATGTACACCAGCTGTGGCTGGTTCTTTGACGAGATCTCCGGGATCGAGACTGTTCAGGTATTGCAGTACGCCGTACGGTCGCTTCAGCTTGCGAAGAAGATTGCCGGAATATCGCTTGAAGAGGTATTTGTTAATTTGCTCGAGAAATCACCCAGTAATATCCATGACTTTGGGCACGGGGCAAAAATTTATGAGATGTCTGTTAAGCCTTCAGTGCTTGATCTCCTGAGGGTTGCCGTCCACTATGCCGTATCCTCCCTGTTCAGAGATTATTCAGAGCACGAAACCATTTATACCTATGAAATAAAGCGCCTGACTTATGACAGGATGGAATTGGGGAAGCAGCGGTTAGTTATCGGACGCGCTCTTGTTCGGTCAACGATCACCCTGGAGAAGAATGAGGTAAGCTATGCCGTGCTGCATCTTGGTGATCATAACATTATCGGGGGAGCCCGGGAATATATGGGGGAAGAAGCGTTCTCACGGATGCACGACGACATACATGAAAAGTTCATGAGGGGTGAGCTCTCCGAGGTAATCTTGCGCATAGATAACCACTTCAAAACACATAATTATTCACTCTGGCACCTGTTTAAAAATGAGCAGCGTGAAATCATTTATCAGATTTTCGCTCAGGCGCGAACCGAAACGGAAAATGCTTTTCGCCAGCTCTATGAGCATCACTATCCCATCATGCTCGCTCTTGAAGGTCTCAACATCCCCCTGCCCAAATATTTTTCGGCAATACTGGAGTTTGTAGTCAATACTGATATCCGCTCCTTTATAGAAAACGGAGAAAGCAATTATGATAAACTACAAAGATTGGTTCATGAGGCAAAGCTCTGGTCCATTGAGTTTGATAGGCCGCAAATCAGTTTAATTGTTACCCGGAGGATTGACTCATGTATGGAAGACTTGTCCACGTCTCCTGATAATCTTCTTATCATGCAACAGGTGATTAATTTACTGAAAACGATGGGGGTGATTGACCTAGAACTTGACCTGTGGCGCTCGCAGAACATATATTTTTCAACAGGAAAAAGGCTGATGACTGAAATGCAGAAGAAAGCAGCAGCACAAAATACAGAAGCGCAGGATTGGCTTAAGAACTTCGCCATGCTCGGTGATTATCTTAAAGTACGGATTGGCTGATGATCATACCATCTGCAACATGCCGCCTTCAGTTTAACCGGGCTTTTAACTTCAAAGAAGCAGCGGAGGTTATTCCGTATCTTGCGGCGTTGGGTATTTCACATGTGTATGCATCACCTGTTTTTAAAGCACGACCGGGCAGCGCACACGGGTATGACATTGTGGATCCCCTTCAGGTTAATTGTGATTGCGGGGGGTATGATGACTTACGGCAGCTGCGAGCAGAAGTGGAAAAATGCGGCATGTTCTGGCTGCAGGATATTGTGCCCAATCATATGGCATTCGATTCTGACAATAGCCTGCTCGCTGATGTACTGGAACATGGAGAACGCTCACCGTATTTTCAATATTTTGACATTGATTGGAATCACACCGATGAAAGCATGAAAGGCAGGCTGCTTGCTCCGTTTCTGGGGAAATTTTATGCTGAATGCCTTGAAAATGGAGAAATAGCGTTGCAGTATGCTGACGGAAATCTGAGCATCAGGTATTATAATCTCAGGTTTCCGTGCAGGATAGAATCATATGCAGAGGTGTTTGAGCATAATCTCAATATCCTTGAGGAGCGTCTTTCCGGGCAGCAGTCTAATTTTATAAAACTTCTCGGCGCCCTGCAGCTTCTTAAAACATTAACATCTGTACAAGCGATTGATAATTTTACTTCCCAGGTATCCCATGCAAAGAAAATGGTCTGGCATCAGTATTGTGAAAATTCGATCATCAAGCAATTCATTGATGAAAATATAGCCTTTTATAACGGTAGCACCGGAGTGCCGGAAAGCTTCAATGAGCTGGACAGATTCATTTCCAAACAGTTATTCCGGCTCTCATTTTGGAAGGTTGCAGCGGAAGAAATCAACTACCGGAGATTTTTCACCGTCAATGATCTTATATCGATACGGGTAGAAGATGAGACAATCTTTGAACATACCCATGCCCTTATATTCATGCTGATTGCAGAAGGATATGTTAACGGGATACGCATAGATCATATCGATGGGCTGTATGATCCGCTAACCTATCTCAAAAGGATGCGGGACAAGGCAGGGGATAGTTACCTAGTCGTGGAAAAAATTCTTGCAACAGAAGAATGTCTGCCCGCAACCTGGCCGGTTCAGGGAACAACCGGCTATGATTTTCTCAATATTGCCAATGGCATATTCTGCCACAGGGATAACAAGACCGCAATGAGCGCTGTTTACAAGCGGTTTATTGACCGGTATTTTGATTACGATGATATCCTGTGTGACAGAAAGCGCTTAATCATCGGCAAGCACATGGCAGGCAATATTGACAACCTTGCCCAATTCTTGAAAAAAATCTCCAGCCAGGACCGCCATGGCAGAGATATCACCCTGTATGGCCTCAGAAGAGCCCTGGTGGAGGTGATGGCGCACTTCCCGGTTTACCGCACCTACATCAGTAATGAATTGAATAGTGATGCTGACCAGGCGTATATAAAAGATGCCATCCGGAAGGCAAAAACAAAGACACCGGGACTTATATATGAGCTCTCATTTATTGAAAGGTTCCTCCTCCTTCAGTATGACAGCTCACTGCCTGAGGAAGATCAAAGAGAGTGGGTTGCGTTTGCCATGAATTTCCAGCAATATACCGGTCCACTCATGGCTAAAGGTTTTGAAGACACCTTTCTGTATGTTTACAACAGGCTTATTTCCCTGAACGAGGTCGGAAGCAACCCTCAATTGTTTGGCTGTTCAATAAAAGAATTCCATGAGTTTAATGAACAGAGACTTCGTACATTTCCTCTCTCCATGAGTGCCACATCGACCCATGACACCAAGCGCGGAGAGGATGTCAGGGCGCGTATCAACGTTCTCTCAGAACTGACCAGGGAGTGGGAAGCACAGATTAAATCGTGGAGTAAAATCAACAGGGCGAAAAAAAGAAAAATAAACAACCAGTATATCCCTGATGCAAATGACGAGTATCTGCTTTACCAGACCCTTATCGGTGCATATCCGTTTTATGGTGGGCAAGCTCATTTCACTGATCGGATAAAAGAGTATATTATAAAAGCAGTACGGGAGGCAAAAGTCCACACTGCATGGATTAAACCGGACACCGTCTATGAAGAGGCATGCAGTGCGTTTGTTGAAAATATCCTGACCCCATCTGCCGAAAACCAGTTTCTCAGGGAATTTATCCCCTTTCAACAAGAAATTGCATTCTATGGCATATTTAATTCCCTGGCGCAGACGCTGTTGAAAATTACCTGCCCGGGCATACCGGATTTTTACCAGGGAACCGAGCTGTGGGAATTAAACCTTGTTGATCCTGATAATCGCCGTCCGGTTGATTTCAGAAAACGGAAGTCTCTGCTGCAGGACATAACACGCAGGGCACAGACAGACCTCCTGGAACTCGTCAGTGAATTATTGGCCTCCAAAGAAGACGCACGGATAAAACTCTTTCTCATCTATCGTGCATTGAAAGCCCGCAATGAGGCCATAGAGCTATTCCAAAAAGGGACATACCGGCCGCTTATGGCAGAGGGAACACATAAAAATTGCGTGATTGCCTTTGCACGGTCATATCATCAACACTGGAGCATCACGGTAGCACCGCGGTTTTTCACCATGCTGGTACAAACCGGGGTGTATCCATTGGGTGAACAGGTTTGGCAGGAAACCAAAATCGTATTGCCGGACAATGCACCTGAATCTTGGCAGGATGCTATAACCGGTCAACAGATCAGCAACGGGAGAAATCTCCTGCTTGGCAGTCTGCTGAAGCATTTCCCTGTTGCATTACTGATACATGGGAAAGATCATGAATAAACGAGGCAGCGGCATTCTTCTTCATATAACATCACTTCCTTCACCGTTTGGTATTGGAGATCTGGGACCATGGGCATATCGGTTTGCTGATTTTCTTTCCCAGACAAACCAGAGCTACTGGCAGATACTGCCGCTTAATCCCACCGACCTGGCATGTGGTAATTCTCCGTACAGCAGTATCTCTGCATTTGCCGGCAATACCCTCCTCATAAGCCCTGAGCTTCTGGTAGAGCAAGGGCTGCTGTTGCCTGATGATGTAGCGCACAAACCTTCCTTTACAGATGAGCGCACCGATTATGCCTCGGTAATACCCTACAAGGGACGGCTTTTTGACCGTGCGTTTGAGCATTTCAAGCGCCATGGTGACGAAAAGAAAGCCTGCGAAGAATTCTGTGCACAAAACCGGGAGTGGCTTGAGGATGCTGCCCTGTTTACAGTGATTAAAAATCAGCATCAGGGAAAAGTCTGGCAGGAATGGGAGGCAGGGGTTAGAGACAGGGATAGAGAAAGTATCGAAACTATAAATAGAGACTTTCAAGAAGCCCTTGAACGGGAGAAGTTTCTTCAGTATCTGTTTTTCAAGCAGTGGCATTCTTTGAAAAATTATTGCAACAGGGTGGGCATAAAACTCATCGGCGATATACCCATCTATGTCAGCTATGACAGCGCCGATGTCTGGACACATACAGACCTTTTCAAACTGGATAGGAACAAACGGCCGTTCAGTATCGCCGGTGTGCCGCCTGACTATTTCAGCACAACCGGCCAGCTCTGGGGAAATCCAGTTTACCGCTGGGACGTACTTCAGAAGACCGGGTACCGTTGGTGGATACAGCGGATTGCTCATAACCTCAGTCTTTTTGATGTGGTGCGCATTGACCACTTCAGGGGACTTGTAGCATTTTGGGAAGTTCCGGCAACCGAGACAACTGCTATTAACGGGCACTGGGAGAAGGCGCCTGCAGTTGATTTTTTTACCACGGTCAAGGAAGCATTTCCTGCCGTTCCACTTATTGCCGAAGATCTGGGACTGATAACTGACGATGTGAAAGAAATTATAAGCCGCCTTGGATTTCCCGGAATGCGGGTCCTGCTGTTTGCGTTTGGAGAGGATTTGCCGGCTCATCCGTACCTGCCCCATAATTATGTTCCAAACTGTATTGCGTATACGGGGACGCATGACAACAATACGGTAAAGGGCTGGTTTGAAAATGAAGCAGCGCCCCAGGACAAATCAAGACTGTGCCGCTACGCGGGGAAAAATATTACCAGTACAAACGTGCATGAGGAGCTCATCCGTCTTGCCATGATGTCGGTTGCCGACACGGTTATTTTTCCTTTGCAGGATTTGCTGGGACTGGGGCAGGAGGCGCAGATGAATCGTCCCGCGATAGCACTGGGCAACTGGCAGTGGCGTTTTCTACCGGAGCAGTTAAGCACGGTTCACACAGAATGGTTAAAAAAATTGACCTGTACGTATGGACGGTCACAGGAAAGCCATCAGGATGACTGTTAAAGAATTACCCGTATAACCAGATCTGTCGGTCAATATTTTCATGCAAATAGGGGGCAGTATGAAACAGAGTGCTGAAATAAACGGCAGGATACGCGTGGCAATAGAAACGGTAACGCCGGAAATTGATGACGGTCGCTTTCCGATCAAGCGGACTATCGGCGAGCTGGTTGTTGTCCAGGCAGATATATTTGCAGACGGTCACGATGCTGTCTCGGCGATATTATTGTACCGCACAGCCCGTGAAAAAAGATGGCATGAACTATCCATGAGGCACATAGGAAATGATCGATGGGAGGGAATGTTTTACATACGTGAGATGTGCAATTACTACTATACCCTGCAGGCATGGGTTGACTATTTCCATTCCTGGCAGCGGGATGTACAGAAAAAGGCAAACGCAGGACAGGATATCCGGGTTGATTTGCTCATCGGATCTGCTTATATTGAAGGGGCTGCAGAGCGGGCAACGCGTGAGGATAAAAAAAAGCTCAGAGAATATGCCCGTCTTATACGGGCTGGTTCGGATCCTTCTCAGGGTCTTTCCTGTGCCCTTGATCAGGAGATAACACGCCTTATGGCGGCATATCCTGATAAATCCTGCACAGCATTCTATGCTAAAACCCTTGCCGTTACCGTCGACAGAACAAAGGCTCTGTTCAGTACCTGGTATGAAATTTTCCCCCGTTCCTGCAGCGCGGACCCGCAAAAGCCGGGAACGTTCAGGGACTGTGCACGCCTGCTCCCGGAAATAGCGAAATTGGGGTTTGATGTACTGTATTTCCCCCCTATACACCCCATAGGGAAGGTAAACCGGAAAGGAAGAAATAATACTCCCGCATCAGAACAGCATGATCCTGGCAGCCCTTGGGCTATCGGTTCCGCGGACGGTGACCATAAAGCTGTTGAACCGTCACTGGGCACCCTTGATGATTTCAGACAGCTGGTCAAGGAGGCTGGTATACACGGAATTGAAATAGCTCTTGATATTGCCTATCAATGCTCACCGGACCACCCCTATCTTGCAGAGCATCCTGAATGGTTTAAAAAGCGGCCTGACGGAACTGTGCAGTTTGCAGAAAACCCCCCTAAAAAGTATGAGGATATCGTTCCCTTCCATTTTGAAACGGAAAACTGGCAGGATCTCTGGGAGGAATTAAGAAGCATTATTTTGTTCTGGATAGAACAAGGGGTGCGGATATTTAGAGTAGATAATCCTCATACCAAACCGTTTGCGTTTTGGAACTGGTTAATAATAGAAATAAAGCAGGCCTGCCCGGAGGTTATTTTTCTTGCAGAGGCTTTCACCCGACCGAAGGTGATGTCCCGCCTCGCCAAAGCAGGGTTTACCCAGTCTTACACCTACTTCACTTGGAGAAACACGAAGCGTGAAATAACCGACTATCTGACCGAACTTACACAAACCGAATGCAGGGAGTATTTCCGGCCCAATTTCTGGCCGAACACTCCCGATCTTCTCCCGGAATTTCTCCAATATGGAGGACCTCCAGCGTTCCTGATAAAACTGGTCCTTGCAGCAACTCTTTCTTCAAACTATGGTATCTTTAGCCCTTCGTTTGAGCAGTGTATTACCGATGCGTTTCCAGGCAAAGAAGAGTACCAAAATTCTGAAAAATACGAAATCAAGCACTGGGATTGGAATAAACCGGGAACCATCAGGGAACTCATTGCCCGGATCAATAGAATCAGGCGGGAAAATCCGGCACTGCAGACTACCTGGAACCTGCAATTTTACGATGTGGATAATGATTATCTCCTGTTCTATGGAAAGGCAACCCCGGATCTCTCCAATGTCATTCTTGTGGTGGTTAACCTTGACCCCTTCCATGCACAAGCCGGGTGGCTTACCATACCCATCGGCAAGCTGGGCATTGACCCTGCACAGACCTATCTTGTGCATGATCTCATTAGCAATGATAAGTACCTGTGGCAGGGAGAGAGAAATTTTTTCGAAATCAATCCTGCAGTTATGCCGGCATCTATTTTCCGGGTACATCGACGCCTGCGCAGAGAAGAGGATTTTGACTATTTTATGTGAGGAGGATAATGCACCTGCATGAAAGAGATTTTGTTGGACAATGACCCCCAGTGGTATAAAGACGCAGTCATTTATGAGCTCCATGTTAAAGCGTTTTACGATAGCACCGGCGATGGCATGGGTGATTTCAGAGGCCTTCTGCAAAAACTTGATTATCTTGAGGGGGTGGGTATTACCGCGATATGGCTTTTACCGTTTTATCCTTCACCGTGGCGGGATGATGGATATGATATTGCCGATTATTTTGACGTACATCCCGACTACGGCACGATGAGGGATTTTAAAGAGTTTTTACGGGCGGCTCACCAGCGCGGAATTCGAGTCATAACCGAGCTGGTGCTGAATCATACCTCCAACGAGAGTGAGTGGTTCAAGCGTTCCCGGCAGGCAAAACCAGGATCAAGCTGGAGGAATATGTATGTTTGGAGCAACACGGCAGAACGATATAAGGATGCCCGGATTATTTTCAAAGATTTCGAGGCGTCAAACTGGCGATGGGATCCCACTGCACAGGCCTATTACTGGCACCGTTTCTATTCCCATCAGCCGGATCTAAATTATGAAAACCCCGCTGTGCACCGGATGATGTTCAAGGCGATTGATTTCTGGCTATCCATGGGTGTTGACGGCGTGCGCCTCGATGCCGTGCCCTATCTGTATGAGCGTGATGGCACCAATTGTGAAAACCTGCCTGAAACGCACGAATTTCTGAAAACGCTGCGCAGGCATATAGATTCCTCGTTTCAGAACAAAATGCTTCTGGCTGAGGCAAACCAGTGGCCGGAAGACGCCGCCGCCTATTTCGGAGCGGGTGATGAATGTCACATGGCATTCCATTTTCCTCTGATGCCCCGGATGTTCATGGCCATCCAGATGGAGGACAGCTATCCGATCATAGACATTCTCAAGGCCACTCCGTCGATACCTGATCCCTGCCAGTGGGCAATTTTTTTGCGCAATCATGATGAACTGACCCTTGAGATGGTGACTGATGAGGAGCGGGATTACATGTACAATACCTACGCCAGGGATCCGCGGGCAAAGATCAATCTCGGCATCCGCAGACGGCTGGCGCCTCTGCTCGGGAACAACCGAAAAAAAATAGAACTCATGAATATTCTTTTCTTCTCATTTCCCGGCACCCCGGTCATATACTATGGTGACGAACTCGGCATGGGCGACAACTATTATCTGGGCGATCGCAATGGTGTGCGCACGCCCATGCAGTGGAACCCGGACCGCAATGCCGGGTTCTCCAAGGCAAATCCACAACAGCTATACATGCCGTTAATTATAGACCCGGAGTATCACTGTGAGACAGTCAATGTGGAAAATCAGGAAAAAAATTTATCATCCATGCTGTGGTGGATGAAACGGGTAATCGCTATGCGCAGGCGCTTTAAAGCCTTCAGCCGCGGTAGCCTGAATCTTCTCTCGCCGAATAACCCCAAGGTGCTTGCATTTTCCCGAAAGCACCAGGATGAGATAATTCTGGTCTTTATCAATCTGTCACGGTTCTCCCAGGCTATTGAAATAGACCTGTCACCCTATGCCGGACTGATTCCTGAGGAGGTTTTCAGCGGAAACAAATTCCCTCTTATCAGGAAATCGCCTTACTTGCTTACGTTCGGGCCCCACAGTCATTACTGGCTGCTTCTGCAGAAGAAAAAAGAGGCGCTCTCCCTCCAGGCATGCATCACAGCCGACCAGGCAAAGGTTGCCGGTTCATGGGAGCTTATTTTTTCAAAGACGCACAGGGAACAACTTGAGCAAAACGTGCTCCCCCGGTATCTACGCATGTGTCGCTGGTTCGGGGCAAAGGCAAAAACCATCATCAGGGTTCGCATCATTGAAGATGTGCTGTTTGAGAAACAGCCGGCGCCCACCCATATGCTGGTCATCGAGGTAAGTTATAACGAAGGCGTGCCTGAGTTATACCTGCTGCCGGTTTCTTATTCCTTGAAAAACCAGTTCAACAAGAGCGAAGAAGAGAGCAATAAAAGTATTATCTGTCATCTGGTCAGCGAAGAGGGACAGGGAATTTTGTATGACGGCATCTATGATGATGAATTCCGCAGGATGCTGCTGCATGGTATTATTAAACGAAAGCGGATCAGGGCAAAAAACGGCGAGTTGGTATTCTACCCCGAGAAAAAAGCAAAACAATTCATGCCGGATGAAGAGCTTGCCGTGCTCTCGTCCAGACCGCTCAATGTAGAACAGAGCAACACGTCCGTTATCTATGGCGATCGGCTGTATTTAAAGCTTTACCGGCGACTTGGCGAAGGTCTTAATCCGGACGCTGAAGTTGTGTGCCGCCTTACCGAAACCGTACACTACCCTCATATACCGCAGTTTGCAGGAGCCATTGAACTAAGACGGCCGCAGGCAGAACCAATTACCATTGCCCTGCTGCAGCACTATGTGAGCAATACTGGTGATGCGTGGACTTACACACTTGATGTCGTAGCGGAATATTTTGAGCGGGTGCTGTCGCGGCGGAAGGAGCTGAAAAACATCACTTTTGAACTCCCCATTCTCCTTGATGTGGGCACTGCACAGATTCCACAGCTTTTACATGAGCTTATCGGAAATTTGTATCTCGATATGGCATCGCTGCTGGGGCGACGGACTGCAGAACTGCATCTGGCATTGAGTTCCGGGCCCCATGATGAGGCATTTGCTCCGGAACCATTTACCCTTCTTTATCAGAAATCTCTGTACCAGTCGATGTACAGCCTAGTACGGCGGGTATCCCAAGCACTTGAAAACAATATGCAGCGGATACCACCAGAGATCATCGAAGACGTGAATAACATCCGCTCCCGAGAGCATGAAATTATCAGCATCATGCAGAAAATTCTGAAGAACAAACTCTCCGCTTTCAAAATAAGGATTCACGGCGACTATCACCTTGGCCAGGGTCTCTATACCGGAAAAGATTTTGTTATCATAGATTTTGAAGGTGAACCGGCACGGACCATCTCTGAGCGGCGGCTTAAGTATTCGCCCTTGAGAGATGTTGCGGGCATGATCCGCTCATTTCACTATGCCGCCTATGCCACCCTGTTTCTCAATAAATCATTTCGTGCAGAGGATTTCTCTTTCTTAGAACAGTGGATTGAATCTTGGTACCTGTATGTATGTCGTGCATTTCTTGATGGGTACATGAGAGCAATCGACACGTCTTCATTTATGCCGCAGAACCGGGAGGAGTTGGAACTCATGCTGAAAAACTTTCTACTGGAAAAGGCTGTCTATGAACTTGGCTACGAGCTCAACAACCGCCCGGGATGGGTGATCATCCCCATAAAGGGAATAAACCATATTCTCCGGACCGTTCCCTGAGAGAGGAGGAATACTTGACATGGTAAAAAAAGCCAAAAAAAACGAAGCTGTCGTGCTTGGCGAAAGCCTCATGAGCGAGTATGATATTCATCTTTTCAAGGAAGGAAACCACTTCCATTGCTTTGAAAAGCTCGGTTCCCATCTCACAACGATAGAACAAGAGAAAGGCGCTTTTTTTGCCGTCTGGGCGCCGAATGCCAAAAGTATTACCGTTATGGGCGATTTTAATGGCTGGGATTCCCAGTCCCATCGCCTCAGAGTCCGCTGGGATGGCTCAGGCATCTGGGAAGGATTCATACCCGGAGTCGAGAAAGGATCCCTTTATAAATATCACATGGTTTCCAATCATCAGTCCTACGAGTATGATAAGGGGGATCCGTTTGCCGTCTTCTGGGAAATCGCCCCTCAGACTGCCTCTGTTGTCTGGGATCTTGACTACAGATGGGGCGACATGGACTGGATGAAGAATCGGTGCCTGCATAACGGGCTCAATGCGCCAATGTCAGTATACGAGGTGCACCTCGGCTCATGGCGACGGGTGCCGGAAGCAAACAACCGGCCTCTCACCTACAGGGAACTTGCGCCCAGTCTTGCTGACTATGTTAAAGATATGGGATTCACCCATGTGGAACTGCTGCCGGTAATGGAACACCCATTTTACGGCTCATGGGGGTACCAGACACTGGGTTATTTTGCCCCCACCAGCCGCTACGGAACACCACAGGATTTAATGTATCTCATTGATCACCTGCATCAGAACGGAATCGGTGTTATCCTTGACTGGGTGCCTTCACATTTTCCTGCTGATGGCTACGGGCTCATCTATTTTGATGGCACGCACCTGTTTGAGCATGCTGACCCCCGAAAAGGTTTTCACCCTGACTGGGACAGCTATATCTTTAACTACGGGAGAAACGAGGTTCGCAACTTCTTAATCAGTAGCGCAATATTCTGGCTTGAAAAGTATCATATGGACGGCCTCCGGGTTGATGCGGTGGCATCCATGCTCTATCTCGATTATTCGCGCAAAGAGGGCGAATGGATTCCAAACGAATATGGCGGGCGGGAAAACATACCTGCCGTAAATATTCTGAAAGCACTCAATGAGCACGTGTACCGGCAATTTCCTGATGTCCAGATGATAGCAGAAGAATCCACCGCATGGCCAATGGTTTCCCGGCCCAGCTATGTTGGTGGTCTTGGATTTGGCATGAAGTGGAATATGGGATGGATGCATGATATACTTAAATATTTCTCCAATGAGCCTATTTTTCGCAAATATCATCAGCAGGTGCTGACATTCAGCCTCTTATATGCATTTACTGAGAATTTTGTTCTTTCTCTTTCCCACGATGAGGTCGTTCACGGCAAGGGATCGTTACTGCAAAAAATGCCCGGTGATGACTGGCAGAAATTTGCCAATCTGCGCCTGCTGTTTGGTTATATGTACACACATCCGGGTAAAAAATTGCTTTTTATGGGTGACGAGTTTGGTCAGTGGTCGGAGTGGTACCACGAGGTGAGTCTGGACTGGCACCTGCTGCTGTATCCCCCGCATCAGGGGCTGCTTCAGTGGGTGAAGGACCTGAACCACCTTTACCGGCA
>JAZDIK010000037.1:0-2033 GCA_043805145.1 Pseudomonadota bacterium
CGTGACCAGACGGGTCGCAATCGAGTAGCCGTCCTGGAAGACGCTCCCCGTCTCGGCGATCCCGAACTCTACACCCGAGATTCCGATATCGGCGGTATCCGCGTGGGCGGCGATCTCTTCCGGCTCGGTATAGACGGCAACCCCCCGTGAGCGCAAAGCCTCCGTGATGCCCGCCGCCTTCTGAAGGGGGCTCTCGACGACGACCGCCTTTTTTGCCTTGACGCTATCGACGAGCCGGATCAGGGTCTCCCTGGCCTCTGCAGCCGTGGGAACGTGAAACACTTCACCGGAAACCGCCTTGGCCCGCATTTCGAATTCGGGGAAGAGATGCGCCCCCGATGTCTCGGTGGGAAAGTGCCGTTTCCAGGTAACATCTGTGGTATTCATGATCGATTGCCTCCGCAACCGTAGACAATAAGAAGCTGAACCCTCCAGAAAACATGTTTGTCTCTACTTTGAATCGATAGCCGGGAACACGCGAAGCGTATAGCGGAAACGCCGCCGCGAGTCAAACGAAAAGCCCCTTCCGGAGAAGAGTATGCAAAATCATTGACAAACGGTCCTCAATGTGGTTCAGTAGTCCATCGTTTCGCAGACGGCATCGAGCCGTCACAGGTTCGCAGGTTCCTTCCGTTACGCTTCATCATGATTCAGGGGTAGAGGAATGACCGGGACGAAAACGCCATTCAGAATAGTAACCTCAAATCGGACCAGTTGCCCGAAAGGGTGGACGGTCAACCCCCTATCTGCCGATATTCAGGATCGCCTAAAAAAACAATCCTCCTCATACACCCAACTCCTCAACCACGGGCCGACCGGTGTTCGCAGTCCGGTAGATACGCTTTGACAGAATCAGGAGGATTTTATGTCGATCCGTATAATACGCCACGATAAAACCGTTGTAAATACGCAAATAGTCGATATAAGGATATTTATGATCCAAACTCTTCCTTTTTCATCGGCGTCTTATACGGCAAATATTGCGGTGTTTGGGGTTTTATACCGATCCATATAAACATTGATGGCACGGACGCTGCGCGCCGAGTCATCGGCGCTGCGGATTGCCATCCGCTTGCTGTCCCGGCGCTACGCGCCAGGCCATCAAGCGGATGCAGCGGTCAGCCGTCCCCGCGAGCGCGCTCGCGTGAACGTCAGCCGCTGATCCGCAGCGCCGTTATGCCCATATTGAAATTGAAAATGGATACCGAAAAAGACACATTTCTCAGGAACGAGTTCTTGACCATGTCAATATTTGCCGCTCTTGGGAGATCAAATACATACTCTAAATCCGCCTCGGAAACGAGTAAGAGCCTTTTCCGAAACGCTCTGCGGGAAAAACTCTGTGAGATAGCGTGGAGGTATAATTCCCCGATTACAGAAGAGTGGCATCTATCAAATATCGCTGAACTTAGTGACAATCTCACATCGAAATTTTCCGATTGTCTGAGAAATGGACGATTCAGAATAGGAATCGCACAAAAAGCCTTAAATCTGTATCTGAAGTACCTTTGGTGTGCGGGCCTGATTCCTTTACCACCCCACTGCCCATTTGACTCGATTGTCATTGGTCATCTTTCAGGGTGCGGAGATCTGAACTGGACATCAATTGATAGCAATGAAGATTATCTACGCTTGGTGAGGGCGGCTGAGAATATTGCACAGAGCAAGACACTCTCAGAATGGGAGTTGAAGGTATGGGGAGAATCCTCACCGGCCGTAGTTAGGCCGCCAAGAACCATAGTAAAGGGGAGAAATGTGGAAAAATCGCCTGGATGGGAAAAATTTGCAAGTAAGTTTCATGACGAACTGGATATGGTAATGAGTCCTTACAAAAATAATGTCTTGAAGACAGCAAAAATAAAGAGCATAATTCAAAGTGTTCCAACATTCAAACGGCAGGAACAATGGATTTTTCCATCTGATCATTGTATAAATCACACAAACAAAGGAGCGTGTTACTGTGCAATGACCGAGAATGCAATTTTTTCCCAAATAGCCAGGGGCAAATATCGTATATTGTAATAGAAGTACTT
>JAZDIK010000038.1:0-15376 GCA_043805145.1 Pseudomonadota bacterium
GGAAATACGGTTGGAAAGTATATCACAGACAAAAAAATAAGGACTCACGGAATGCCGCAAGTCCTTATCTTATAATGGTGGAGCTGAGGGGGGTCGAACCCCTGGCCTCTTGAATGCCATTCAAGCGCTCTCCCAACTGAGCTACAACCCCATGCATGCACGTTTCCGCAAATTCACCGGCCCATTAGCACGGGAATTTCGCTGCTGTCAATACATTTTTCTTGACATTTGCACCCCCCCTATATAATCAGCACGCTGTGCCGGAGTGGTGAAACTGGTAGACGCAGGGGACTCAAAATCCCCCTTTCCTCGCGAAAGTGTCGGTTCGATTCCGACCTCCGGCACCAATGAATTCAAGGGCTTACGCATCATCAAGTGTGTAAGCCTTTTTTATTCGCTACGATCCCGCTACGATTTTCTCCATAACTATTTGAAATCAAAGAAAAATAGGACAATTTAGAATTATCCTATTTTATTCTATGTTCTCTCAAATTTTCCGTGGTGTAAAGAAATTTATTCCAATTCTTTCCTGGCCAACTCCAAAGCTTCTGGTAAGGTGTTGGCGATTAAAGTTCCACGTCCAACATAGTCGGGATTGACCGTATAGCCGTTTTCCACAGATTGTATTCTAACGCTTCTTAATTTTCGTGGCGATGAAGCAGTTAAAGCGCCAATGCATGACTCTCCCATAGATTTTTGTTTAGGTGAGTTAATTATTGATTATATTATCATTTTGTCATATATGGAAAAAACTGTCAATGTGGATAACTGAAAGAGGGATTCTGTAATGACACCTTCAGAATGGGCAAATTGGGTTATCGCCGGATTTACAATCGTGCTTGCTATTGCAACAATCTTCTACGTTATTCTAACTGCAAAAATGTTAAAATCATCCGGAAAAACACAAAAATTACTTGAAGAACAAAATAATATTACATATGACCAAAATAAACTATTTAAAGAGCAAACAGAAACATTAAAAGAACAAAGAGGCGCTCTATGCGATTTATCTCAAAATTTGGTTCGTCTAACATTAAAGATTGGTGATTTGCCATACGACGTTCAAGAAATAGCAGACAGAAAAGAAAAAGCAAAAAATGAGAAAAAATAAGCGTCGGAATATTAACTAAAAGGAGGGTGATATGTCTGAAGTAAGACTCTTGGATTGGGGTATCTTACCGCTTATATTGATAACATTTGTTGGTTTTTATCACCTGTCCAATCAACTAGCTCATATAGCTACAGAAATCTTATCTACGTTGAATGAAATCAAGGATAGTTTAAGCAATATTGAAAACCGCGTAGAGAAAATAGAGCTCAATCAGAAAATATTGGGTTAAGGAATATTTGGGAAGATCTTCTTTCCTCGCTACGATTTAGCTACGGAAAAAAGTTAAATATAGGGTTATCAACACCTAAACGTTCCCAGATATTCCCAATGAAAACGAAGTAAAAATAAATACTTGCAGTAATAACGTTGGGATAGGGTAACCCCTCTGCGGTAACTCAAAATCCCCCTTTCCTCGCGAAAGTGTCGGTTCGATTCCGACCTCCGGCACCAAAATCTTAAATATTGCTAAGGGGGTTAGACATTGACGGTCTAATCCTTTTTTTTTCGATGCCAGACATTGTGCCTATTTCTGCCCGTAAATAGGTTTCCGTCGTCAGTGCCGCAGGGTGTTTTTCAGATTTCGTGAAAACAATCACCGTTTAAGGTAAAGGTTTCAGGGGAATATTGGGATTGTATAGATTTGCCGGGTTCAGGGGATTTTGCGGGTTGTAAATATTTGCCGGATTGAAAGGGTTGTTGAGGTCATACCGGTTGGCAGGTCCGTAAGGGTTTCTGGGATCGTAAAGGTTGGTCGGATTCAGTGGATTGTCGAGCCTATAACGACTTGCCGGATTGACGGGATTGTCCGGGTCATATTTGTTCGCGGGATTAAAAGGATTCTTGTCATATTGATAATAGGGGCTGGAATCCTGTGCCGTAACCGTCAGGGGAAGATTCAGAAAAAAGACGAATCCCAGCAGCACCCCGTAGAAGAATGCTCTGAAAAATATTTTGGACGTGATGTTCTTTTGCATGACATTTATGCCGATCAATATTTCGGCGGCGTATACTGCCCTATTCCGGAAGTGGCGGTGGTTTGCGTGGCCCCTCCGCTTTGGCCTGTTACCGTGGAAGCGGCCTGCTGTCCGACAGACTGGCCGACGGTGGTTCCCGTTTGGGTGATCGCGGCTGAAGTGCCGGCAGCGGCCGCCTGGGAAAAAATATCAGTGGAGGCCGCCGGAAAAAGATTGCTCACCGCTTTGTTGGCCAGGTTGGTGGACACGGTACCCAAAAAACCGCCGGTAAAAGCACCCACCGAGGTTTGAACCACCATGCCCAGGAAACGTTTCACGTAAGCCCCGAAGCCGTGTTCCTGCTGCCACTGCAGGGCGGCCGCCGCCGAAGCCTTGGCCTGTTTGTCCAATTCCGCCTGCCAGGCGCCGGCCTGGGACTGGAGCTGCTGGTTCCGCTCCCGCTTGCGCTGCTGGTTCTGAGCGGCAGCCTGCCGTTCGGTGATGACCGCCTGTTTCTCCGACTCAACCATCTTGTCTTCTTTCTGAATCCTGGCTTGGTGGGATTGTCGGTAATCTTTGTATACACTGTATTCCAGGTTCATATTAGCCATCTGCCCGACCGGAGTAGCCTGGGCCGTTTGTTTTTCCGCCTGCATGAGGGCGGATAAACGATCTGTGGCAGGGGCGGCGCCCGGTACGGCGGCAGTCGATGACGGAGAAACGGTTGTCTGTGCCGGTGGTGCGGAAACAGGAGCAGGTCGGGCCATTGAGCCCCGGTCATGGCCGGCCTTTGCTCGTTTCATGAGTTGATCCAGAATCTGAAAGGCTTTGTTCAGATCAGCATCAAAATTTTCGGCAGAAAAAGTCAGCCGGAGATCGGAAGCCACCGGTATGACCAAAGGCCGCCCTTTTTGTATCTTGCCCTGTTCATGCCATTCGGATGCCTGAAGAATGGCCTTTTCAATATTTGCCGCTACCGTCTTGGCGGCCCCGTCGGAATTCTGGGAGGCTGCGGCCTGCCCTCCCGCCAGCAGTCCGATCAGCAACAGCACAAAGAACAAATGTCTGGGATGATGTATTTTCATTTTTTACCTCTTTTAGCCGGAGACGCCTTCGGGGACAGTGGGGGGGACGCCTGCTTGGCGGCCTGCGCGGATAGGGCTTGCAGATGCTGATCCGCCCGCTCTTGATAGGCTTTATCCGGAGCTGCTTCTTTCAGCTTCAGCCAGGTCAGGCGGGCCCTGGTTGTTTCCCCGGTCTGTTCATAGAGAAGCGCCAGATTATTCAGGGCGGCCGCATCCTTTGGGACCTTTTGAATATAGGTCTCCATCTGGCTGACGGCCTCCTTCAACCTGCCGGTTTCGCCGTAGGCGATCGCCAGGCTGAAATGGGCATCGGCCAGTTCGGGAGACTGGCTCAGGGCCTTCTGGAAGGAGGCAATTGCCAAAGGATATTGCTTGAGGTTCAAATGGGCCTTTCCCAACGCCAAATATGTGTTCGGGGCCTCGGGGACCAGTTTGACCACGGTTTGATAGAGTTCGACGGCCTTTTCATTGTCGCCTCCGGCGAAAACGACATCCGCCAGATATCTCAGGGGCGCCGGATCATTGGAGAAAAGTTTAATGGACCCATCCACGAATTCCCGTGCTTCCGCCCGCCTGTTCAGGGACAAGAGATATTGCAGGTAAAGGAGTCGGGCATCCAGATAATTCGGCGCAAGGCCCATGGCCGTCTGCAAATCCCCAACAGCCTTCTCCGGCTGTTCCAGGTTGAACTGGATAACCGCCCGTTTAAAATAAATGGCCGGATTCTGCGTTTCTTTTCCGGCGGCCGTGTTGAGGTACGTCACGGCCCTGTCCAGCCACTGTCTGTTTTTCTTTTCCTCAAATTCGTATTTCAGCAGGTAGGCGTCCGCTGCCGAAATATAGCCCTTGATAAAATCCGGATCTTTTTGAATCAGCTCTTCGAAAACCTGAAGGGCTTTATCAATTCCGGCATAACCATCCGCATTAAGTTGACGGACGGCCCGGGAATAGGTTTCTTCGGAGATCTGGGCATACCCAACCGCAAAACCGAAGAGCAGAACAACGGTCGTAACGATAAGCGAGTGAACAAACTTGCTGCCCTTATCTTTCATTATTTCTTCAAAACCCCCAGAAAAAGCCCGGGATATTTCCCCGGCTAAAGAACGACAATTTTGTTTGCGGCCGCAACGTCTTTTTTATTTTTGCCCCTTGAGTATTTCCAGCTGTTCTTCGGCCAGCCGGGCCTGTTGGGGATCCCGGGTGTTTGCTTTTACCTTCATCCAGGCCAGGCGGGCCTTGACTTTTTCACCGGCCCCCTCGTAAAGTCCGGCCAAATTGCCCAGGGCGGTCAAGTCATCCGGAAAGGCACGTGTATAGGGTTCCATCCATCGGATGGCTTCCCGCGGCTGCCCGACCTGATGATAACAGAAGGCGAGATCATTATAAATCGCATAGTATTTGGCGTTAATGGCCAAAGCTCTCTGAAATAACTCGATGGCCTGCGGATAGTCTTTTTTCAGCATAAAAGACCGACCCAATGCGGCCCAGGCCTGGGGGGTTTCCCCGTTGTGAAGGGAATGCTCAAAACATTCAACTGCCTGTTCGGCATAACCGGCCTGGAGCCAGACCTGGCCCAGTCGAAGAAACATTTCCTTTTTATTTTTTACACGCGAGCCCTTCAACTCGGAAAAACGCTCGGCCTCCTTGACGTTTCCCAGATTCAATAAATAGGCCAGATAGGCTTCATGCAGTTCCTGGGATCCGGGCCATTTAGTCAAGGCCGTTTTCAACAATTTGCGCCCCTCTTCCTTTCTGTCTGTCAAGAAAAGAAGAAGGCTCTTTTTTCGATAGGCATCTTCCAGGTTCGGTTTGATTTTCAGGGCGGCGTCCACATGCTTCATGGCCTCCCGAAGCCCCCCGGCGCCGACTTGCGGGGAAAGTGTGTATTCCGTGATCCGGAGATGAACCAGACCCATATGGGCCTCAACATCTTTAGGGTTCCTTTTGAGGATGGTGTTCAAAATGAATCGGGATTTCTCTAAATTTCCCGGGGAAGGCGTATTAAGTAAATCCAATGCCTCTTTGACTATCGGAGATTTTATTTTCGCATTTGGAATCCCCGCTCCCCATGCGGGAGAGACGGTGAAAAACAGTAACAGGCATAAGGTTTCAATGATTAAATATTTCATTTTTTCTCTCTTGACGGATGTATGTTCATTGGAAAACCCTGGACTGCAAATGACTACTGCCGCCCTCCAGTTCGCCGGTAGCCGGTCCGGGCTACTTTATAATTATTGATTGGCAGCGCGTTTCCCATTTTGTGCAGATCTCGTTGCGTACGCACTTCGGCGGCCGCAAACCGGGACCTGGCGGTCGCGGCACGCCGCCTGCGCAGAGGCCGTGGCGGCCATCGCTAACGTTCTTCCATTCCACCTTCTTCTGAACGCATACCTGCTGGCAGCGCCTGGTGGGTGCGGTTGTCGTAGTGGTAGACCTAACCGGAGGTTTTTGAATCTGAGTCGTACTCGAAGTTTGAATTTGTACCACCTTTCTTCCACAGGCTGTACAGCAACCACTTTTTTTATCCAAATATCTAGTGGATTTACAGATACCCGCCGAGCGGCAAAATCCACCGCCTCCTGTGGTCGGAGTAGTCGTCGGGGGACGGGATGTGGTGGTAGAAGACCCGCCGGACGTTGTGCTCGCGGTTTGAGTGGGTGCCGGGGGGGTACCCGTGGTCGGCGGCGGCGTTTGGGGATTTGATCCCGCTTGTCCTGTGTCCATCTGGCTTCCTGAAGAACCGGACCCTGTTGTCGGTGGAGGGGGAGGTGGCTGGATACCCCAGTTCGCCGATACCTGTTGCCCGGCGCCCCTGCCGATGCCACCGGCGAATTGATCTATTCCTGTGGCGACCCCGGAGGTGAGACCCCCCATAAAGCTTCCGAGCAGGATATTGCCCAGCGAATTCTGCCGTTCCACCTGCAGATTCTGCTGGGAGGTCGAAAACTCCTGGGCGCTGGTGTTAATGGCCTGCGTCGTCTGCTGTCCCTGGGCCTGAACCTGTGACTGGTCCTGCATCTGCTGGTTCTGGGCCGCTGCCGCCCGTTCGGCCTGGGTGCTCCCGATGGACCCCAATGCCTGCTGGGCTTCCTGCTGCCGCTGCAGATCCAGGTCCTGTTGAAAGGACCCGCTCACATTGGTGTTCAGGGCGCTTTGCAGATCGGCGTCTGATCCTGCGCCCGGCTTCACGGGAGGGGAGGCGTTGGCACCCCCGCTTCCCCGCTCTGCGTCCCTTAAATTCTGAAGATAGTCGGCAATTGCGTTTTTCCGTTCTTCAGCGTCCTGAATGCCCCCGAATTTGTCTATGATTTGCGCGGTGATATAATCCGCAGGCCAGCGATTCGAATCCTGGTCTCCCTCACTGGCGGGTCCGGCGCCGGTCGTTTCCTGTTGATCAGACTCCTCCTGGTTTTTCCGGTTTTGTTCGGCCCGTTGGCGTTCCTCATCCTCTTTACGCAAACGGTCTTCTTCCTCCGCGCGTTTGCGCTCTTCCTCTTCTTTCTGATGTTCTTTTTCGTCCTGCTGACGCTTGATTTCAGCCTGAACGGCGCGTTGTTCGGCTGCCTGGGCTTCCTCTTCCCGCTTCTTCTTTTCCTCTTCCATGCGCTGTTTGATGGCGCCCCCGCTCTGCAGATCGGCCCCGTAAATATTGGGCGAGACGTTCTGACCATAAAGCTCCTGACTGAGCCGGTTGAGTTCCTCCAGCCGGTCCCGGTGATCCTCGCGCGTCATGGGGCCTTTGATGCCATCTTCATTCCAACGCTGAAGGTTTTTGTCTTCCACCCCGGCGGTTGCAGTACTAACAAATTGATCCAATTGGGCCCTTTCAGCCCCCCGAAGATCAAAATCGGTGCGCCTGAACGGATCGGAAAGCATGCCCACATTCATTCTGCTCCCCTCCACGTCCACACTTCCCCCACCGGCCAGGGTGGCAAGCTCCTCCTGTGTGGGGTTCCGACCGGTCAGACTGGAAAAGGCGGAGACCGCATCCTGCAGTTGGTCCAGTTTGTCGCTCGCTATTTGGACCTGTCCCCTGCCGGTTCCGTCCGGAATAAACAGCTCGCCGGTACTGCCGTCCTGCCGGACCACGAGTGCGGCGCCTCGAAAATCCTCCAGCGCGCCGCGAAATTCGCTGTCGATTCCGCCCATCCCACCCTGAAGTTTTCTTTCTTCCAACGCGGCCCCGAGCTGCGCTGACCGTCCGATCAGCTCAATCCCCTGCCCGCCCATCTTGACGATTTCTCCCGGCACTCCCGGAATCAGGCTCGCGATCTCCTGCAGGCCTTTGCCCGTGCCGATTGAAACCTGGGCAAAATCCTTTTGTTCGCCGGTCAGATATTCATTCCTCTGAATTCGTTCGTAGTCCGGATTGTTGATCGCGGCATCAAGGGATCTGACGATGGTGTTGGCCTTGTCAATGACCTGGGTGGCCTGATTGGCGTAATAGCCGGCATTTTGCAGCTGTTGAACGTTCCTTTCGAGTCCGAGAATGGCCTCGATTTTTTTTTCGCCGCCGGGTCCTGTCAGACCGGGAATCGGCTGCCCCAGCGGAGCTAGCTGGGAAAGCTGGCCCTCCTGCCGTTCCTTGATCACTCCGACATAAGTGCTGACGCTTGAAAGAAAATTCTTCATAACATCGGCGCTCACGTCCACTTGGGCGGCAGTCCCGCCCCTTTGTGCTGCTTCCATTTTGTCGCTGATATTGCCGTAGTCCTGGATGGTCTGTGTCATCATGTGGAGGGCCTGCGCGCCATTCTTGAGGATTTCGTACTGATTCTTTCTTTCCGCCGCGCCCGGTTCGCCCCGTGCCGCGGCCGCATCCCAGCGCCGGATCTGTGAATCAAGCTGTGTGACCGTTTCGCCTCCGTAGTTCGCGTAGGTACTTATCGGATTCTCACCCGCAGTGGTCAGGGCCCGATTGACCTGCTGCATGGTCCGCAGGAAGGCGCTTTGCAGCTGCTGGTTGGAAAAATTTTCCACGACATTGCGCGAGTCGCGGATATTTTGATCGGCCTGCCTCCCGGCCTGCTGATAGACCTGTCGCTGGAAATCTTGATCTCTTTCGTAAAGGCCTCTCGACTGTTTGTCCTGATAAAATTGCGCAAGCCGATTGACCTCGGCCGGAGACAAGGCGTTCACGCCGGTTCTGACGCGCCTGTCCGTTGCCTCCGTTGCGGAAACCAGAGAAAAAAAAGCTGTTGCGGATAAAGCGAGGACGAAAAAAGCATACCGAAAGGGGAGTTTCACGGGACACCTCTTTTGTTAATAAGGTCAGTCAGGTTGATGTTAATAAGGTTTGCTTGTATCGCCTGTGCGAATCCTGTCCACATTCCATTTTTCAAGATCCAGTCTCAACCAGTTTCATATCCAGCTTGTTGGGGGTAACCCCCAAAACTTTCAGCCGGAATGGGCCTGGATTGGACAGGGTCAGCTCTTCGGCCAGCTTCTGGGAATCACCCTGGCAGTGGATATCGAAGGTGGCCACCCCGGAAACGAAACCCCGCTGGATCACTTCTTTTGTGCCGGGTATTCTTTCCCGAAGCAGCTGTTTCAAAGCCGCAACCTGCCAAATTTGGGTGACGTCCCCGACAACCAGTTGAATCTTCCGGACCTCGCCGGATCCTGCCTTGCCCAACCTGGCCATCATCTTTGGCAGCAGATCGCGGATCAAAGGAAATGCCGCCTCGCGTATGGCCAGGGATCCCCCCGCAAGGTCATCCACGTGGATCTTGGCGGCTTCCTTGCTCTCCATGGCCAGGATTTCCGCCGTATCGGTGCGGATCGCCTTGATACTCACGGAAGCCTGGTAGGAGCGAAAGGCCGTGTCCTTGATCTGCTCGGCCGAACCTTTGGAGATGGCCTTGCCGACCAGGACCACGTCCGCCCCGAACTGCAACCCCATGGCCGCAGCCGAGCGGGGGCTGGCGTTCATGACCTGCAGGGCCTTATCCCGGTCCACGTTGGTCTTGATCAATTCCGCGTCCACCACCTCCATGCCATGGGTCATCAGATATTCGGTGACCACCTTCTCTGCTTCGTCAACCGTGTAGGTACCCAGATTTTTTTCCTCGATCATGACCATAAACCGGGGGACCGGACCTTTGGCCAAGCCGGGCGAAGAAAAACCCATAAGGCATCCAACCGCGAACATCAGGACTATTATGCGCTGCACAATTCGATGGATCGGCAAGAATAACCTCCTTTAGGGGATGGTGATGCTGATTTCTTCCGAAGGCGCCCCCTCAAGATTGGTCTGGTCAACGGCGATAATCCGAAAGGTAAGCGTTTTCCCCTTTTTCATTTCGCCACGGAAAAAATATTCGGGTCCAGCAGACTCACCGACTCGATCCCAGGTGAAAAATCCCTTCTGACCAACGACATATTTGGTGATGTCTTTTTCTCCGTTAGGTTTCCAGCTCAGCCTGATCTGATTCGTCTCCAGTAAGGCCTGGACTCCCGTCGGTTTTGACGGTACCGGCTTGGTGGTGGACAAAACGGTCTCCGAATATTGTCCTTCCAGTCCGTCCTTGTCCACCGCCCGTACCCGATAATAATATTTTGTTCCGTCATCGAGTCCCTGATCCGAAAACTCGTGAATGTTACCCGAAACGTCCCCGGTCCTTTTGTCCACCGATGTGGGCCCATAGCCTCTTAATATTGTATATTTAATGATGTCCTCTTCTACATTCGGCTTCCATCGCAGCATGACTTGCTTGACCCCTCCTTGAGAGGCCTGGAGTCCCGTGACCGATCTCGGCACTGGCTTGGTAACCGCATAGGCCATCGGTGAATCGAGGCTGTGCACATCCACGACATTGACAGCTCTCACTTTATAAAAGTAGCGGGCTCCATCGTTCAGGGATGTCCCCGTGCTCCAAAAATCTTTTTTGCCGCCATCCTCATATCGGGTGACTTCCCGACCTTCCACGAAGGCAATTTCCTTGAACGGCCCGCTATTATTTACAGCCCGGAAGATTACATACCCCTTGACTTCCGGCTCGTTGACCGGGTTCCAGGACAGGGTGACTTTACGGACCTGATTGCTGACCGCTTCCGGCTTTTTAACCGGAGAGGGGGCTCCTTTGGTGGTGGCGGTAACGACCGCTGACGGAGGGGACTCGGTCCCGACCAGGTTGACGCTCACCACCCGGTAGGTGTAGGTCGTCTCGTCCCCAAGTTTTTCGTCGGCATAGGTATTCTGTGTCTGTCCTTCTACGGTATTGATCTTTTCCCAGTTGCCCTGGGCGGATTTCCGCAGAATGGAGTACCCGCGGATGTTGGGATCGTTAATCGGCTGCCAGGTCAGTACCACCTTGCGGATCAGTCCGGGCCTGGCCACCAGACCGGAAACAGCATGCGGAGGGCCGGTGGTCGTAATCTTCAGCGGTTCGGTATGAAAACTGGTCAGATCCGATTTTGTCACTGCGTAAACTTTGTAGTAATAGGTTTCAGCATCCAGCAAGTCCCGGTCCTCAAATTGAATCCGCCCGGACTCCATATTTTCCAGTGTGCCGACTTCATGGTATGGCCCCTTTTCGGTTCGACTCCTGAGGATTTTATAGCTCTTGATCGTTCGAAGGGAGTCCGGTTGGATATCAATTACAACCCCCCGGATCTTACTCTGGGTATTTACCACGACTGGAGAGGGTATATTCATTCCCTGTGTATCACCTACCCGGATCATCTCTTGAAGCAACTGAGCCACCAGATTGCGGACCATTCGGTTGGCAAAGGCTGAAATACTAATCGGCCGGTCCGAAATGGCTGTATCGGAAAGACTCCAGACAATGGAACCGTCTTTGACGTCAATCATCCGTACATTAAGCCCGATGGCCGCCAGTTCCGATTTCCCTGATGCTTTCGATCCGTATTCGGGGACCGTTCCCACGATCACTCCCTGAGCGTTCAGGATTTTGCCGACCCTCATGGCCAACGCGCTTTCCGTTACTCCCTTTAGTCCCAGGGCTTGTTCTCCCAGAACCTGTTCCATCTGACTGCGTTCCACGAGCTCGTATTTATGAATGTACAATAATTCTGTGGCAAATAGGTCGGACATGCTTGCCCCGGCCAATTCCGCTGGCGCCCGGAAGGGCATGACCGCCACTTTTTGATACAGCCGTTTGCCGGCGTTGGGGCTGACGTAAATCCGGCCTTTCATCTCGCGTTCATCACTGCCACTGGTAAGCAGCTCTTCTTGAGCCACTTCAGGGGCCGACGCGCAGGAAATAAAGGTTATAGAAAAAAGCAGCACTATGCCGGTCAAAACCAAGCAACGGAACCTTTTCACAAAAGCCTCCCCCAAGATTTCTTTAAAATTTTTCCATCCAATCGTTTTTTCAAAAAAGCTGAAGTGCCGATGAAAATCCAAGCCTCCGCTTAACAACACTATCGTTTTATAATTGTCAATTGCCTCTCATGGTAATGCTATATTATGCACGATTTTTGGCTCAACCGGTAACCGTCTTGTAGTGACCATAGTGTGTTTTTCACACCGTTGATTAATTGAATTGAATTGAATTGACGAGAATTTGCTTTTTCGATGCAAAAGTATAGGAGAATCATCTTTATGTGTCAATGGAATTATGGCCACATTACAAATAATTCCTTTGAATCCCCATGAGAACACAAAAACCCCTTTCCTCCTGCCGCATATCCTGCGCCTCGTACGTTTTCTGCAATGGCGAAGAGCTATTCCGGATTCAGCCTTAGATGAATTGCCATGGAATGGTTCAGCGCCGGGCGGTAGCCGCCACGGCGCCGATAATCGCGGAACCGATCCCCGATCCGTCCTTGGCAAGTTCGAGTTTTATCCTTTCCGCGCGATCGCCAAGAACACCGAAAAGCATATCCTTCATGTTGACTTGAAATCCCGGGTATTTTTCAAATAAGGCACCGTCGATTGCAACGGTATGGCTCGATTCAAAATTGGCGTCCATCCATGCTATAACAGCGGCGATCGCCGCACCGGCTATTCTGGCGGACCGGGTGGAAACGATGTTGCAGATTTCCCGAATGGTCTTATTATCCGCCGCCGAAACATCGGATAGACCAAAATCATCAAAAAAGTCAAGTCCTTGAGCTGCTATCGAGAGGTGTTCCGTCGTCAATGTGTAGGCCTCTGAGAAAGCAGGCAAGCTCTTTTCCGTGAAAAGAAGCCCCTTCTCGATCATTTCAATGATCACGAGTCTTGTGATTTCGCCCAGGTACATCCCAGAGACCATCTTTTCCAGTTTCTGCTGACCGGCATTGTGAGAGGCGCTGTCCAGTACCCGATCGTAAACATTCGTCCTGAGTTTATCAAAACCTCCCCATTCCAGATTGACGATCATTTCCCCGGAGGCGCCGGAACCCTGATGCTTCAGAATCCGGATGGTATCTTCCGGATAGCAGGCGTTGGTCCCCGTGCCGAGAATCACGCCCATATCGCAAGTGGGATCGGTATAGCTTTGAGCTACAAGCGTTCCCACGGTGTCATTCGCCAGCGCCGCCACGTGGATGAATTCCATCTGCTTGCGTTTCAGCGCTTCGATGAGCAGCGCCACGACATCTCTGCCCTCCACGCCGGAGGCTGTAAACCCCTTTGTCCAGCAGATGAGTTTTCCGGAGGCAATGGAACGTTGTTCTACGGGAAAAGAGAAGGTGAAGGCAAGATCATACGCGTCTTGCGTGCCGACAGGATGTTCCCTGAAAAACGATTGAATGCAATCGGCGGTAAAATCGAAGAGTGTATCGCCAGTGCCGCCCATGGTTTCATGGGGGATAACGAATCGGCTGACGGCTGAAGGCGTGGCATTTCCGTTTCCATCGAGTGCCACCGCCAGGACCCTGATGTTCGTTCCGCCAAGATCGAGGGCGAGATAATTTCCTTTTTCCGTTCCCTTTGGGCGGCCGACGAATGACGGGATCATTTTGAGGGAACTTTTCTTCCCTTCCAGTCCATGCCGCATTTCTTCATGAAAATGAAAAGTTATTTCCTGTGCGTCTTGAAGCGTTACAGAGAAAAGGCTTTCAAGACGGGAAAGAAAACGATCAGGTGTACTCGCGATGTCTCGGCGCACGACTCCATCCTCTTTTAATTTGGCGAATGATTTAATGTTGAGGCCAAAGAAACAAATAATTCTAGATGAATCGCATTCGGTCTGAATTTGCCGAAATTATTTTAAGTTGGCCAGTGTTGATTTGGCGAGCTGGGCTTGATGGGTATCGGGATAATCGACCGAGAGCTTTTCAAGCACAATCCTGGCGCCGGTTTTATCGCCAATTTTCAAAAAAGAAAGCCCTTGTTTTAAAAGGGCGAGGGGGACCATTTCGCCCTTCGGGTAATTCAATAGGGCCTTGTCGTACTCCAGGATGGCCTTTGCGAAGTTTCCTTCCAGATAATAACATTCACCGATCCAAAACTGGGCGCCACTCGCCAGAGATGCGTTCGGGAATTGCTTCAGAAATGCCTGAAATTTTCGGCGAGCTTTGTCGTAATGGCCGTTCTTAAAATCGCCGAAAGCCTCCAAATAAGGTTCTTTCAGGTCCGGTTTTCCCTCTTGCGTGGTATCGGGGACCGCAGCCTGTGTTGTTGCGTCCCGTTTTACGTCCTTCGCCATTGATTTACCGGTGCCCGAGAGATTTTCGATTTTCCGGATCCGTGCCGCAAGATCTTCCATGCTGGTCTGTATATCCTGGCGATCACTTTTTAGCCGCTCCGGGTTGCCGACCTCTTCCAGCTCGCCCCGTAGTTTGCGAACCTGATCGGCAAGATTCGTCATATCGGCACCCATATCGGCCTGACGTTCCCGCAGCAGCTGGAGGCTCTCTCTGATCGCTCTCAACTCCTCCGCCGGGTCCGTATCGTTTGGTTCATCTATTGTGCTCTTTTCTCCCCCGGCGCCTGCCTCAACATGAGTGGGTGTTTCTTCCGGCGCAAGGGCTTCCGGACGCGGCATGTTCCCGATGGCCTCCTGTGCGCGCAGGGCCGGAACCAGGCAGAGGACAAACAAGAGAATAAAAATTGCCGAAAGGAGTAATTTCTTCATTGTATGATCACGCATCTCTACATTTAATGGGCAACGGGATATATCTCCTCTGCCTGGGTGCAAAAGAAGAATGAAAAAATTCTCATAATGAAAGGGGGCAACCGTGGAGAACGTAATAAGGAACGGCATCCGCAAACATTTATACCTTCCTCGTGTGTCGTTATGCGGACGTTCGGCATATTTGACACCGCTGTAATGTTGATTGAATCGGCATTTTTTTTTCATATCACATATTAACTTCACAATCAAGTGGCGGCTAGGCTGCTAACCGAGAGATGGCGATTCAATCATCGATGCTTAAATGATGAGTCGTCCAAATTTGTCCTGCTTAAGATTGATCTTGACAAAAAAAATCAAAGGGGATATTTACTGCCTTCTTTTTTAAAGGCGGAGAAATCGCCGATTATGCGCCAGTAGCTCAGCTGGATAGAGCAACGGACTTCTAATCCGTAGGTCCCGGGTTCGAATCCCTGCTGGCGTACCAGATATGATGGTGGGTGTAGCTCAGCTGGTTAGAGTGCCGGGTTGTGGCCCCGGAGGTCGAGGGTTCAAATCCCTTCACTCACCCCATTTTAGTTATCCAAGGTGCGAAAAATCATAATGCGCCCGTAGCTCAGCCGGATAGAGTCGCAGACTTCGAATCTGTTGGTCGTACGTTCGAGTCGTACCGGGCGCACCAGATAAAAGAGGGTGGATAGATATATTATAAGTAAAAACGGGCCCTTAGCTCAGCAGGTAGAGCAACTGACTCTTAATCAGTAGGTTGTCGGTTCGATCCCGACAGGGCTCACCATTAAATCAAGGGGTTAGGCGCTCTTCGCCTGGCCCCTTTTTCGTTGCAACTTGCTACGGCTAACTACATTCAGCGCGTCCGTCGCGGATCTCATGGTGTCCATGGAAACGTGCGTGTAGATTTGCGTGGTCGTCACCGATGAATGGCCCAGGAAATTTTCTAACATTCCCGATATTATCAAGCACCTTGAATCCCCCGGCAAAGCCGTGAGACCACTCAACGGATGGCCGAAGGCCAAGTGAGCGATAGCGAGCGGTCCGTCCTATCAGGGCAATGGAGAGATTTTTTCTAAAATCACCCCTGATGAGTTCCGCAGTCACATGCTCGCGAAGTCCGACAGAGCCAATACGGACAAGCGGATGGATCTCAAGGAGGCCATCAAGCGTTTTATCAAGACGGGAGGCTAC
>JAZDIK010000039.1:0-4457 GCA_043805145.1 Pseudomonadota bacterium
TATGTGCTCACCGATTGGCGATGGAGGATCGGCTGCCATCCTGTGTGCTGAAGGGATTGCAAAACGGTATCGTTCCAATCCCATCCATATAGCCGGTAGCGGTATGGCCTCCGGCGTCTTTTTGGAGATCGATATCGACCGAGAGAAACTCAACTCAACGGAGCTTGCGGCAAGAGAAGCCTTCGAGATGTCCGGGATAGGGCCTGAAGATGTGAATGTTGCTGAAATCCATAATGCCTTTTCCCCAGCTGAGCTGACTTTCTTTGAAGAAATCGGTTTCTGTAAGAAAGGGGAGGCCCCCCGCTTTATTGAAGAAGGGAGGACCGACTTAGGGGGTTCAATCCCAATCAATACCAGTGGCGGGTTGGAATCAAAAGGCCATCCTGTTGGAGCGACGGGATTGGCTATGATTTCGGAGATCGTCTGGCAATTGAGAGGAGAGGCAGGGAGAAGACAAATAGAATCACCGAAGGTGGGCCTGGTCCACAATGGGGGCGGCATTATCGGGGGTGATAATGCCGTCATGTGCGTGCACATTCTAAAAAGATAACTAGTGTCCATCCAGAAATGAGATAGTTTTCGATATGTCAAGGAAGACGATGATTATAAAACCTAATACCCCAAAAAATAAGGAGGAGTAATATGGAGGCAGCGATGAACAAAAATTTCCTAATCAAACTGGTCCGGGCCATGATTATTTCTTTTCTACTAACCGCCTTTCTATGCTTGCCTGCTGGCGCCACGACCTTGAAGTTTCTTTCCAGTTGGCCGGAAAACATGATTTTCGTCGAAGGTTGCTATAAGCCCTTCAGCGCCAACCTTAAGGAACTGTCCAAGAATAAACTGGAAACGAAATTCTTCGGTTCGGACGTGATTCCAACCATGGAGCAATTTCAGCCTCTTCAGTCGGGTGTATTCGATCTGCTTTATACAATTCCGGCTTACCACCTGGCGGCAACAGCCGTTGGCACGGCGGTAGACGCCATTAATCCGGATCCCAGGCGGATTCGTCAGACAGGCATCTTTGATTATATAGACAAACTTTATCAAAAGTTTGGTGTAAAACTTATCGCCATTATCCCCATCACGGATCTGCACATTTTGACTCGTGAACCGATTGATCAAAATAAACCCAGTTTTAATGGTTTAAAAATCCGCACCACGCCGACTATCTCCCCGCTGGTCGAAAAACTTGGCGGAGCCCCGGTTAATTTGCCAAGTGGGGAAGTATACACTTCCCTGCAAAAGGGTGTGATTGATGGGGCGACTATCATCACCTTCGGAGCGGTGGAATATAAATGGTATGAAGTGACCAAGTACATGGTCCGGCCCACCTTTGGCTACATCTCTACGCTTGTCCTGATGAACCTCAATAAATACGAACAGCTTTCACCAGCAGAACGGGAGATTCTAACCAAAGTTGGTGAAAAAACAGAATTGGACGCCCAAAGCTTTTTCAAGGAAAAGAAGGCGGCCGAGGAGACCCAACTTAAGAAACTGGGCATGAAAGAAACTTACATGCAGAAGTCGGATGCCGAAAAGGCCAACCGTCTTTACACGGAAACCATCTGGGAAATATCCGAAAAGAAATCCGGTGAAGATATAAAGCGCCTGCACGAATTGGCAAAATCTAAAGGTATGACACAATGAAAATGAATGCTCCGTCTTCCGGGCGTCTCTCAAGGCTCTGGTTCTGCCTGGCCACTTTCCTGGATGGACTGACCAGGCTGAGCCTTTATTTAAGTTGTCTGACCTTACTCCTGCTTCTGGCTGCCTATGTCTACGAGGTCGTGGTCCGTTATTTATTCAATACACCCACTTCCTGGACCTATGATCTGAGTACCTGGTTTCTGGGCGCTTCAGTCATGCTGGCCCTGCCGGAAATCACTCGCAGAGACAGCAATATCGTCATCTCCTTCATCATGGACAAGCTGCCGCTCGGTTACCGGCAGGCCGCCAAGCGGGTCATCCACACGGCGGCCTTTATATTTTGCCTGTTGGCGGCCCTGATCTGCTTTCAGGAAACCGTAAGACAGATTATTCATGGTATTGAAACCTACTGGAGTAATCCGGTACCCAAGTGGTGGGTTTCCATCATGATTCCTTTTGGCTTCGCCATTTCCGGTTTCCAGTTTCTACGGACAGGCCTGAAGCCGGTTACTCCGGAAACCTGAGAGGGGGTTCCTATGGATTGGTCGATTTCTCTAAGCATAGCTATCATCTTCATGCTCCTGCTGTTCTTTGCCGGTGTTCCCGTCTTCGTCACGTTTATAATAATCAACAGCCTGGGGGTGCTATGGCTTCTGGGCGGCTCAGGGTTCGGCCTGTTTGCTAACAGCATCTATCAAACGGTTACCAATGGCTCTCTGGCGGCGGTGCCTCTCTTTGTACTCATGGGGGAAATCCTCTTTCGTTCCGGCACGATTGAGACCTTGATTGATTCCGTGGACAAACTGGTGGGCAAGTTCCGAGGCCGGGATTATGTCCTGGTCATTTCTCTTTCGACCATTTTTGGCGCCCTCTGCGGTTCAACCACGGCCGTGGCCGCACTATTGGGCAAGACCATGACGCAGACCATGAATGATCGCGGTTATGATACCAAACTCACTACAGGCGTTATGCTAGGCGGGGCCTCCCTGGCCGCCATCATCCCGCCTAGTGCCCTGGTTGTCATTCTCGGGTCGCTGGTTGACGTTTCCATTGCGTCTTTGCTCATTTCCGGAATCCTGCCGGGCATCGTTCTGGCAATCCTCATGGTGAGCTATATGTATATTCGCATCCTGCTCAATCCAAGGCTTGAACCCGACCTGTCCAGCCACGCTCGCGTCAATTTCAGCCTGTCCGAGAAGCTCCTGGCTGTGATTAAAATCCTGCCTTTCAGTTTGGTTATTTTTAGTGTCATTGGTTTGATCATGCTGGGCATAGCCACCCCCTCCGAGTCTGCGGCCACGGGGGTCGTCGGGGCGATCATAGCCGCCGCCATTTATCAGAAGCTGTCTTGGCGCATGCTGGTTGAATCCTTTTTATCCACGGTCTGCATCTCGGCCATGATTCTAATCATCATGGTCAGCGCTCAGCTCTTCGGACAGCTTTTATCATTCGTCGGAGCTTCCAGCGGCATGATGAAGAGCTTGAGCCGGCTTAACTTTTCGGCCGGATGGATGTTCCTGATTTTAATGGCTGTCCCTTTCGTTGCGTGCATGTTCATCGACATATTCGCGGTCATGTTTGTGAGCATCCCGGTTTATATGCCTTTGGTCGCGCATTTTAAATTCGATCCGATCTGGTTTTGGATGCTGTATTCGATTAACTTGACCCTGGGCAGCATGACTCCGCCTTTTGGTTATACGCTATTTGCCCTTAAAGGCGCAACGGATACTGATTTGAATGATATTTTTATCGCAGCCTGGCCGATGGTTTTTGTTTATCTCCTGGGGATGGCCGTTATGTACTACATCCCAACAATTATTACCATCCTGCCGCGCTTATTTTGAACGAGATCAACAAGGTAGAGAGTTGATTTTATTAAACTGATCGGAGAAAATTGATGATGGTGGAACGACCTTATTTTAGTATGGAAGGCAAACCATTATTAAACACCTCAGATGCGGGAGATTGAGAAGCATCAAAATAATTGAGGGCTGGCTTTAGTTCATACCTTTCGCTGAGTGAAGAACTCAAGATGATTCAGGTTATTACTCGGCAGTTTGCCCGAGGAAATGATTGCTCCCAGTGGGTTGGAGATGGAGCGAACACGCGAGTATCCGTCGAAGTCACGAGAAGTGTAGTAGCAGAAGAGCTTTTCGGTTTTTGTATGAAAATGAAGAGAAAGATGAGGAAAAGGCCATCCACATGGCCAATTACGCTGCCAGATAGCTTTAAGGCAATGTTTTATCGCTGAGAACGCAAAGAATGCGGAGAAAAAAATCTGATTAGCTCTGCAATCGTTAGTCTTCTCAGCGGTGAAATATGCCGATACAAGAGAACAAGAATTCATATGGAGATATTGCAGTATTCAGAGGGGCACCATCAGTTTCGAAAACGGCTTCGGGAATTCTGCCGGAAGGAAATCATCCCGAATATCGGTCGCTGGGAAAAAGACCATCTGGTTCCCAAAGAAATCTGGGAGAAGATGGGGAAAGAAGGATTTCTGTGTACCTGGGTATCTCCCCGGTATGGCGGATTGGGCTTAGACTTTCTCTATTCGGTTATCGTCGCTGAGGAGATGACCAAGACCAACCATTACGGGCTGGATTCCTTTCTTCACAGTGACATCGTGGTCCCCTACATCGGCTCCTTCGGTACCGAGGAGCAGAAGCGTAGGTATCTGCCCGACTGCGTCTCTGGCAAAACGGTGACCGCCATCGCGATGACCGAGCCGGATGCGGGAAGTGATCTCGCTGCCATGATAAGCACAGCCAAGGAAACGGCAGACGGAATCGTTTTGAACGGAAGCA
>JAZDIK010000040.1:0-73472 GCA_043805145.1 Pseudomonadota bacterium
CCGTTGATGAGGATCGGCTGAATCTTGGGGGTCCCTCCGGTCCCGCCTCCCATCATCGAGACCATTGCCACTGCCTTGTCGATGAGGGCCAACGTGATCTTGTCGCCGGAGGCCAGGGTCGCCTTCGTGGTCGTGCCGGGCCTCAGAAGATGCTCGGTGTCGGGGGCGTTGAAAGCGTTCCCGGCAAAGCCCGTATAACTGGTCGGGAAGATATAGTCCGTGTTGGAACCGCGGAGCCCGGACAGGTACATGAAGAAAAGCTCGTCGAACACCCGAGACCACCATTCAGACTGCCGCACGCGGGCGATCTCACGGAGCTGGTGGATCGTCCGCTTCTGCGTCATCCTGCCGCCCGTGTTAACCCCGCCGCGCATCTGATTGATCATCACGTCGTCGGAGTAAAACTTCAGGTCCTCCTCTTTTCCGGTCAGAGGGGTGTCTCCCTCCACAGGTTGCATCTTGAGCTGCATCGAGAGATCGAAGGAAACCTTGTCTCCCGCTGTGCTTTCGAGGTCTTTGACGACCTGGATGGGCATCGAGCTGCTCTCAGCGCCCATGAACTTGCGGGAAAAGTAGGAATCCCGCGCCACGTCTACCGCAAGGAATGCCGAATACTTCTTGACGGCCTTGGGGTCGTTTACACCGATGATTGTCTGTCCCATTCTTGAATCCTCCTAAAAGTGATAGAAAATGTTTTTGTATTTCACCGTCTGTCCATTTCCCCCATCACTTCCCGGTCATCGGGCTGGCTATGTTTGAACCAGAACGTGGGAACTACTGTCTTTATGAACGGGCTGCGTAGATCGCCCGTTCCGTATCGCTCATCTTGGCGACTGCGTTCTCGTAGGCTTCCCCCGTGAGCTTATCAATCGCGTCGTACTTATCGTCTCCATGATTCCCTTCCGATACCGGAACCTTGGCAAGCGTCTTGACACCCGCGGCCCTGTCATCTTCCACTTTTTTCGCAGCCTCGATAGCTTTGCGCTTCTCCTCGGCAGCCTCAATAGCCTTGCGCTTCTCTTCGATGGACACGACATTGCCATCGTCCGTCTTGGGCGGTCCTTCCGGGTGGAAAACGGCGTCGCATTCTTTCTTTGCGGCCTCGAAAATCTGGGCGTCTGTCATCTTCTTCGACTCGTCGGTGGCCAGGAGCCGGTTGACGGCATCCACGAAGGACACGTTCTTGATCCGCTCCGCCGAATACTCCGGGTTGCTTCTGAAAAAATCGGCCTGGGCGTCCTTCCATCCCTTTTCGACTGCCGCCTTCTGTACCTGGGCGTTGATCTTGTCGAACATCTTCATCTCGGTGAGCGATTCGACGTACTCGGCGCGCTCCTTGTTGTATGCGGCCAGGGTGATGTCCCCATCCTCGAACTTCGTGTCCAGCGCAGACATCTTGGCTTCGATTTCCTCCCTGGTTCCGTGCTTTTTCTCGGCCTCCAGGATAAAAACAGGTTCGACTTTGGGCACAATGACGGTCGCTGTTGCAGCGGCCTCTTCCGCCTTGTTCGCTGCCTCCAGGTCTGCCGCCTCTTTGGCTGCCTGGGCTGCCGCTGCCTCTTCTGCGTCTGCCGCAGCCTTGGCTTTGGCCTCTGCTTCGAGTTTCTCCGCTTCCGCTTCCGCTTCCGCTTCTGCTTTGGCCTCTGCCTCTGCCTCCGCTTCCCCTTCTGCTTCCGTAGCCTCTGCCGCCTTCTCCTCGATCGCCTTTTTCTCGACCGTCCGCTTCGCCTCCCCTGCCCCCTCCTCCTTCGCCTTGGCGGCTGCGGCGGCCTCTTCTTCAGCCTTGATCTCCTCCGTGCTCTTGTTCTCCGTTTCCCCCTCAAGGGCTTCTCGCTCTTCGGGGCTCAGCATCGCCAGTTCGTCTTCCGTGATTTTTCCCATAATGTTCCCCTCTCGGTTGTGGTTGATCGGGGCAATAAAAAAAGGGAGCGCGTCGATGTGTCGGCACCGACATGCCCCCTTTGTTTATTCTTGCGTCATCCTTGGTGGATCAGACCTTGGATGAACCCCAATTTTAAATTACTGCCCTGGTCTCATTTCTTGTTGTTGCTTTTCAGTCCCCTTTCAATGGACCTGCCTGCCTTGTCTTTATGCTTGATCATCTTCTCGTCCAGGGCCAGGCGCTTCACGTCCATCGCCTTCTGGTGCTCCGCTTGATCTGCGGTGTGCTCTGCATTCTTTTCGGTCATCATCATGCCGTGGACCGTTTGCTCTTCCTTGACGTTCTGATCCCGCACCTGCATGGACCGCTGGTGCTCGCCCTGCTCGATGGTGTGCAGCGTGCTGGCCTTCTCCATCCGGAGTTTTTCCTTGTCATAATCTACGCCCGCGGCGCTCACCTGCTGGTTGACGGACTCGGTTTTGATCTTCGCGGCGATAAGCTGTGCTTCCTGTTCGAGCTTCTTGACCTTCGCCTGTTCGGCTGCAAGCTGCGTCTGAAGGATCTGGTTCTGCGCCTCGGCCGCCTGTGCCGCCGCATCGGCCTTGGCCCGGTCCGCCGCCGCCTCTTCGGGCGTAGGCTCGGCATCGGTTCCGCGCTGTCCCGTGAGAGCGCGAAGCCTGTCAACGAATTTTTCTTTGCCGGGAAGGTCAGACAGCTCAAACACAAGGTCAAGGATCTGGATCGACGCTTCGGGCTGCATGGTCTTGACGATCTCCGTCATCGACTCGAACATGGCCTCCCGGATCGTCGCGGAGTAATCCTGCTCGGAAATGACGAAATCCGCCTGGCTTGCCGTGATATCGCCGATAATCTCATCCGTCTCCGGGTTGTATTTGTTGATCTCAAGGAACTCAGGTGTCTTGCCGTTCTCACCCCCGGTGATCCGGATCTTCTTTTCTTGTGTGTAAAGCTGCTCGATCATCGACAGAATGATCTCGCCGGAGAGCTTGAAGGCCAGCCGGTTGTTATCAAAGAAGGCCGTCGTCACGACACTGCCCTGTTCCTGCCTTGCCCTGATCGCCTTCCCCGATACGGCGTTTGTGTCCCGCCCCATCAGTTCATCAGTCACCCCTGACGCGCTTTGGATGTACTTTTCATCCTGCTCCATGAGGGCGACGTGCTCCTTGGCCAGGTTGGTCTCGTTCTGGATCTCGATCCCGCGCTGACTCTTCGGATTCATCTTGATCAATCCATCGGGACGATTCGCCTCCTGAACGATGTCGTCCCAGCTCTGATCCGTGTCTTTTATCGCATCGTCGTCGGCAATCACCCGATTGGCTGACAGGAGATAGAGCGCCTTTGACCGGCGCTTATTCAAATCTTTTTGCGGGTCCCGGAGATTTCGGACAATGCCGTAGGGCGTGCCGTCCTTCTTCCGCTTGAATCCCCAGATCGGCACCAGGGAGAAACGCTTGTGTCGGTACGGCGATTCCCCGTCCTGCAAGACAGAATCGCCGGTGAAGACCATCTGCCTCATCTCCATCACGGTTGACTCGACAGGCTGCCCGATTCCCAGCTCCAACAGCTCTTGGTGCTCCGGGAGCTGATCGTTGTACGTAACACCTTGGAGCGTGCCCAGTTCCTTGCCCCTCAGTATCTTCTTTGTCGCCGGGATTCGATACTGACACTCGACCAGGAATACTCTGTCCCTGGGTTCCACTGCGGTCTGCGTGCCGATGTACCCAAAGAACCCGGTATATTGAGGGCTCACGCCCATCGACCCATAACCGACGCCACCGGCCATCTTGGGATCGAATGCCGGGTCGAGCATTTCAGAAAACATTTCGTACCCAAACCCTCGCTCTCCACTGATTACAGAAGCATGAATAACATCCGCCCTGTCCGGGAACATGGCACAGGCAACGTCTTCATCCACCCACTTGCCTCTGAAGATGTAACGGGCGTCGCTCAGGTCGTCCTCGACTGCCAGCGTATCCCACCACACATATCGCCAGTCCTCGTATGAGACCGCGAGCGGTTCATTGTCCGGGTCTGAATTGATCCCGTGATCGATCCATCCTACCCCGGCCAGCACTGCGTCGGCGAATGACTTCGACCGCTTGAATCCTGCGTTGTTCACGTCGGAGACGTACTTGAAGAGCTTCGTCTTCATCTCCGCGCTCTTGGCGTCCTCTTCGCCCCTGGGCAAGACCCGGTAGTCAACCCTGATCTTCTTCTCGGTCCCCAGCACCCAATCGACCGTCGGCTTTACCTGATTGAACGTGATGGGAACCTGTGACCTCTTGGCAAGTATCGCCTTCTCTTCCTGCGTCCACTGTCCGGGGCCATCATAGAACTCATGGTCAGCCATCGATTCACGCCGGAAATCGGCTTGACGCACCCTTTCCTGGGCGAACCACGAGGACACTTTTGCAAAGCGCTTACGCACTACCTCCTTGTCGAGCGGATGAATTCCCTTGGGAGGCTTTTCGAGCCCCAGATCATCCAGGTGTTCGTCAACGTCGAACCCGTGAGGGGTGTATTCCTCGATGCGCCTTATGTTCTCGGTTCTTTGAAGTCGCTTGCTCATTGCATCAATCTTACTTGAATGTCGGGCGTTTCATCTGTTATCACACGCTTATCAATCACCAAGGCGGGATCATCAATCCCTTCCCGGTACGGCGGCATCTTCACGAGCTCATCAATTCCATCCATGATCGTTGAGCCTATCGAGGCTTGGAACTGGGCGCGGGCTGTCTTACCCTTCGGAATATCAAGTCCCAACCTTTTACAAATACGCGCCACGCTGCCGACCAGGAACTCATCGAAATCATCGTTGTGCCGATCGCTGTGGCTATGTAGGTGCTTCATCTCAATGAAGTATCGGGAACCATTGTCCCGAAATGCCCGTCGAAGGGTCAGAACCGGCTGCCCTTTGAAATATCTGTACTCTCTCTCCACCACTTTCATGCGGCCCAACCTGACAACACTTGCCTGTTTGACTGTTTGGCGATCCGCTTCGCCCTGTAACCGACCGCGAAAGTCCTAAACCCGTCGGCTCCGTGGGAGCAATGGTCGTGGAGCGGCGTGTTGCGAAGCACCTTCTTCTCCTCGTCGTACTCTGACCGGTAGCCTTCCAATGCCGATATGCCGATGGAACACTTCACTTCATCGAACCAGCACGCACCCAGGGCATTACGCACAGCCTCGATACCGTTCATAACGGCGTCCTTGTTCCGTGGGCGATCAACAACGATGATCGGTTTGATCCCCAGGTTCTCGGCAACCTCTACACGTGACATTGCATGCTCCCCGGCGCTCATCTCCCGGACTGCCGCGTCGTGGGGCATGTAGTGATCGCCATAAACGTAGGGCTTTTCCTTCATGATCTTGGCGTAGTGGGCCAGGCCCATGCCGGTGTTCTCGTAATAGTCAATTACACGAGTTTCCCTGCCGATGAACTGCATGAACCAGATCGTCATGCTATCATCCACACCCAGATCCCAGAACGTATAGACCTCGGCGCCGGTTTCATAGGGAACGCTTGTGATCCGCCCATCTTTGCGAGCCAGTGCCATCTGTTTGCCGTAATAAGAGCCCATCACAGCGCCTTGGAAGGAACAGAAATACTCCTGTTGGAACATGGCCTCGCCCATCTCCGGGCCAAACGTGCCTATCAGCTCGGCTTGGATCTCTTTCAGGCGCACCGCTGTGAATACCGGCGTATCCTCCGCCGTCAAGACCTCGGCGAACCAGCCGGGCGTTATCCGGGCAAAATCCAGCATCTGTTTCAGGTGGTTGTTTCCTCTGGATGTGGAGATGAAGGCGGCCCATCCGCCATTCTCTTCGAGTATCGGGGAAAGGTAAGCCCATGACTGAGGGTTTGATAGCGCGTACTCAGAGAAGACGATCCCTATCGGCGGGCTGCCGACCAGGGCGTTGTAGTTATCGGAACCCACGAGCTGCCAGGACGAGCCGTTCTTGAGCCCGATATACATATCCGTGGTCCGGGTGGATGATCGCATGCCTTCCGGGAACGCCTCGTCGATCCTCTTCATACCTGTGCGCGGATTGACCGCCTCCCAGATCGCCTTCCGGCACTGATTAAACTGTGGGAGCATGTGCCAATAATTCCCTACCCGCCTCGTTGACGCTATTGCGGTACGATGCAGGGCGATGTCATCCTTGCCCCAGCGGCGATGTGCAACCTCGACGGCACGAAGACCGCCGCCTTGAAGATATGACCATAAGGCCATCTGATCCGGGCGCGGTTTCCAGTTGTTATGAGGGATCTCAGGCAACATGGGGCTTTTCTTTGACCTCCCCGTCCTTGTCCATGTAGAAATCCTTCGTGACGAATGTAATCGGCTGCTTGACATCGAGTTCCTGCTTGTCGTGCAGGAGCCCGTGGTGCCTCGCCAGCGTTTCCAGTGGCTTCACTTTGTCATACAGTTCAAATTCGTAGGTTGACTCAAGAATCTGATCGCCTTCGGCTGTTGACTTGATGGTGCGCTTCTCTTTGACCTTCCGGATGATCCTGCTCTTCCCCTCGGCCAGTGTGCCCAGAGGGAATGCCCGGACTGCGCCACCCTCGTCAATCTCAACAAAATCGCCCATGTCGGAGAAGCCTAAGAGTTCCAGTTCCGCGATGACCCGCTCGGCCCTGCCGCCACAATCAGCCTTTCGCTTCTCGATCTCAGCGTCGATTGCGGCCTTGATCGGTGGCTTTCTGAGGTTTTCGGCCCCTATTGCATAAGCCGACTTCTTACTGTAACCAGCCCTAATCGCGGCCTTTGTTGCATCCAGATCTACGAGGTATTCAGCGACGAATATCTGTTGTTTGCGTTTCAATTTCGGCTCTGGGTTGGTTTTTAGCGGCGTTTGTGCGGTTATCGGAAGTTCCGGCGTGGTCGTTTGAGGTTTTGAAATGGTCTTCTGCGGTGCTTTGGTGGTTTTAACGCATTTCTTGGCGCTTTTTTTAGGCTTGGATTTGGATTTCTTGTTTGAATTGGGGGCCGCTGTTTTCATGGCCCGAATTAGAGCAAACCCTTTTGGTGAAAAACAGGACCCCAATAGGGGGTAACGGGGGGGTACAGTCCCGGACAGATCTATTTATCTGCCGTAGGACGAAGTTCATTTTACAGCATGTGCAAAGACGGCTGCTGCGGATAGTTCCTTGTAAGCGAGATTGGCGGTTAGTGCTCCTGTGCAGTAGATTTCAACTCGTACTGCTCAACTACTCTGGAAACAAAAATGATATTTGCCGGTTACTGTCCACACCTACAAACAAAGGATTGGAAACAAATTGATTTATCGAAGATTACCGTTAGGATACTGAAATAAGCAGGGCCACTTCAGGCCCCACCGATATTTATATACGATGAATAGTGTTTCAGTCTTTGACTACTGCAATCCGGGCAGCCCATCAAGCATTATGTTGTCTGAGGAACAGTTGAGCTGAAAGCCCACGACATTCCGGTCCGATAAATAGGCGATGTAGGTAGCGCCGCTGATATCCTGCGTGAAGATCGACTCGGCCATGTTGACCACCTTGGCATAACCGCCGACGGAAAGCGCCTGCGTGGCCACCCCCTCTCCATTGTCGTTGTAGGCCGTCAGGGTGACGGTCGCCGCCGTTGGTTCCGTATTAACGAAGGCAATACCCGTCCAGCCGTCCTTCTCAAGCTTGGGGAAAATGCCCGCCCTCGCACCGGTCCCGCCCCCTCCCGCATAGGCCGCAAGCTGGCTGCCGTCGTGGGTGGCAAACAGCTCGAAGCCGCTGAGGGGCAGCGTCGGCGGGGTGTCTATCCTGAACCATGCCGTCCCGGCAGGAAGACCGAGGTTTGAAACCACGCCGATATATTTTTCCTTCCCCCCTATGGGAAGGGTCGAGGGGGTAAGGGGAACTCCCTGAGCGCTGTAGGGCGTGATGGTCATCGTGCCTGCCAGGGTTGATGGGTTATAGGCCACAATGCCGGTCCACCAAGTGTTGTCACTGGCCACGTGGGGGTAGTACAGCGTCGAGGCGGTGTTGCCGGTCAGCAGGATCCCGTCCAGCAGATTCCCGCCGTCGGCACTGCCAAAGAGCTCCAGGCCGATGATGCCGCTCGCATTGGTGATCACCGCCGATTGTGCGTCCGGCAGCATAAAGGCCCTGTGCTGATTGGCATTGAAGGTGTAGGGCTCGCTCTGGCCATTGTTATAGGTGATGGTCACTTCTTTCGCTGCCGAGGTTGTGTTCACCAGGCTTACCCCGGTCCACCATTGCGCGTCTGAGGCAATGTGGGAGATATAGATGTCCGAGGGGTTCACCTCTTTGACCGCAGGGATGGCCGCTCGATAGGTCCCTGCCTGGTAAAACTTCGTGTAGCCCTGGACCGTATCGGAGTATGTGTCAAAGATGATGTAGCCTATGTCGGTGTGGTATATAAATTCGTCTGCAACGGTGATCTGTCTCCGGCCGCGGGCAAAAAGTGTGACATTCTTGGTCTCTATGAGCTGACCTTCATTGCTTAAGCCCCTCAGCGTGCCGGTGACGGTTTGATCGGGACTTGTATTGATGATGGCTATCTCCGTTTGCCAGGGAAGGCTGGTGGCTACGTGGGGGTAGTAGAGAGTCGGATGGCTGCCATACTCGAAGGCACCTATGTCGTAGTAGCGTATCGCACCTCCTCCAGTGTTCGGCGTTGACGGGTCATCGTAACGAGGGTGGCCTTCAAGATCGGTCGAAGGGGCACCATCGCTTGTTCCAGCATCAATGGCAGGGCTCCCGGGCTGCAAGTGAAAATCGCCCTCTCCTGGATTTGCAAAATTTGGATTTACAAACTTCGGATCGGCTGAGATATTCCCGTTTACTCCGAAAAATCCCGGCGTCGAGATTATGGAGAACCTGACTTGCTCAGGTGTAATTTCTCCGGCAATGACATCCTCTGGTCGCGGTGCATTAGGATCTCGTTTTTGAAAAATCGTATTCAGGACACTCACTCCTGTGACGCTGTTCCCTGTCCCGCCCTCATAATCACTAAAGACCCGCACCCCTGCTTGGGGATTCGTGATGATGGTATTGTTGATGACCTGCCCCCCCTCCACGCGGTTTCCGGTGGCGCCCAACCATTTGCCGCCCATGATGTTGATACCGCTGCCGGTGACTATCAGGTTGTTGATGATCTCGACGTCTCGCACCACATTTGCACTCGCGTAGTTCTGTCCGCCGATGATGGTGATGGAGTCATATTCCCCGAAAAATATGTTGCCCCGAACGACCATGTCGTCGATGACGTTACCGGAGGGCGGGGGAACGTCTGGCCTTGTCTCTAAATTACTGATGAACACCGGGACGACCCCGTTCCTGAAAGTATTCCCAATAATTCGTGTGCCATAAATTCGGTTGTTTGATCCCGTACACGTAGATACTTCTACCGGATACAATGTTTCGTCGAATATGTTACCTTCGATAACTACATCCCGGATAACGCAATTTGTTCCAGAAGGCGAAATGATTACGCCAACACCGCTTAAGCCGCCCGTACCCTGAAAATGGCGGAAAGTGTTATGGACGATCCTTACATTCGTGATGCTCGCACCTGCCGCGATACCTGTTGGTTCCATCCAGATCCGGATGGCATCTCCATCTCCAAGCGGATAGTCTAAACCCGTATTGTCGAACACATTGTCTTCAACGCGAATATTCCTCACCTCCAAGGGTGGTGATGGTGGGTAAAGTCTCTGACCAGCCATGATCTCTATGGCGTGGTTCTGCAAGCGAGCGAAGCAGAGCCGCGTCAGGGTGAAGTCTGAGGCATAGACAAAAAGAAGAGAATTAAATCCGAGGTTATGAAGGATATTTACACCATCGAGAGTGATGTTGGGCTGACCATCCGGCGTGCTCAGGCCGGTGAGCGTAATACCATCTCGGGTTATCAACAGCGGTGAAGTGATATTGATGGTCTTACCCGCCAGTATAGCAGCAAAGGTAATTGTGTGAGGTCCAACTGCATTATTCGCCGCTAAAACAGCTTCGCGAAGAGAGATTCCATCAGGACCCGGGTTAGCCTCAAGGGCTTGTGGACTGGAAACATCCCCGTTGACCACATCCGTAGTTGTGGTGACCGTAAGGTCGGCGGCCCATCCAAGGGATAAAAGAAATAATAGAATGAAAACAACCAGGCCACAAGAAAGCCAGCACTTCCTTACAACTAGTCGCAGTAACAGCATTTTCCACCTCACAAACAAGGGTGTATGATTGGGAGAAAACACTCGCCTTCAGGTGAAGACTTCAGTATGCATGCGGCGGGTATGGCTGTTCAATCTTTGAATTTCAATCAATTGCCGCATGTCGGGTTTTGCTCTCAGTCAATGAGAAATATTGCCGGTCTTCCAGACCGCCATCAAATCTACCGGCTTCAGCCGGGAGTAGTAAATCCTGTGCTTTCGATAAACACAAAACCCCGCACTCTTCCGAGAAACGGGGTTTCAATAATCTCTCCATGGCATCACCCTTCTATAAAGGGTTCAAATTGGTTGTTAACCTATTGACTATGCCTTATTCAATTATGTTTTCTTGTGGGCCTAATGGGCTGAAAAGTCAAGGAAATATTTTATTGATAACTATTTGAAGTCCTGCCTTTTCATCGAAGTTGATGATGTGTGGATAGCAGGAAGGCTTCCACTTTTTCCTTAAGCGGTAAAATACACGGTTCAAGCCTGAGGATTTCAAACCGAATTCAATGATCTGGACAGGTCAGCCAAGCTGAGCATTAGTACGTGTAACTGAGAATGTGGGCAGGACTTGTTTTGACAGTGTCTGTCAATTCAAGTATGAGTCACTGCAATTTATCCGCTACTGCTTCTCCATGTTGCTTCAGCCATTCATCGATCTCGGCTTTGTAGAATACTGGCCTCCCGTCAACCCAATACCGGAGAGGGGCATCGTAACGCTTGATCCACCGCTTCGCTGACTTCCAGGACCCGGCATTGATATACTTGCGACACGCTTCTGCCCCGATGATCCAGCCCTGGGCGCAATCGGCCATGCATTTCTTAACGAGCCGTTCCATCTGCGTATGGAATTCCTTGTTCCAGTTGTCCGCCCACTCTTCGGCGGGCGCATCCCCTCTTGTCTCCCCGCACTTTTTGTTGGCTTTCTCTTCAGCCACAGGGATCAGCCCCTCGCGCATCTCGATGTAATCTTGATCGATCTTACAGACTTTTGGCATTAGTTTCTCCTTGTGCTCTGTTTCGTTCGGGGTTCTGTTAATGCCTGGGCTTTTTCATGGATTCCTTAGATTGGTTTTGGGAGCTCATTTCCAGAGAAGAACTTGAGTTGCGTCGAATCTCCACGCCGGTATGCGTTCCAGGCAACAATGCACTTGCTGTACATTTCCCGATAACTGGCCGCCGTGGAAAAAGAGGGAGATCTAACGCCTCTTCCGACGCCGACTGACGCCGCACGGAGATAATCTCGCAACTTGAAAGACGGGGATGATTTACGCAGACCGTCCCCATCTCTCACTTCCTCCCAAAAGCCCTCTGCCACGGCGGGGTCTTTTCGGAAAGTCACGATCATGGCCGCAACCACTGGCCCGCGGCCCATGTGCCTATATTCGGGGAAAGTAGCAGGTGCATATATCCCATGGATGAAATTCCCATCCCTTATGTACTTTTTTAGAGACTCCACCCTCTTGTTTTTGTGCGTCCCGGAATGACCCTCCAGGAATGATATCCCTGCGAGCATAATTCCGATGAATTTACGGGACCACGCCAGGTTACGGGCGCGAGCTTCTGGTAGGGCTATTTCTGAAAGGCTTCGGGCAGCATTGTTGTCAAATTGCCGATAGAGAATGGCGAAATCTTGGGGGGTATTGCATTCGTATTCCTCCACGACCGCAACGATAGTCTTCCCTGTCGCAATTACAGCTTCACATTGATGTTGCCCGTTTGCGAGCATTGCCGCCCCGTCGTTCCATCCCTGCTTGGCGATGGCTATGGACCCGGTAAGAAAGACACCTTTTTCTATTGCGTCTTTCAAAACTTCAAGGTGCTGGGGGCGCAATGGTCTTTGCCCTTCATAAATGTTGGTTTCAAGAAACTTTCCCGCGAGTTCGGGCGTTACTAACTCCAGTTTTTTCCTAATTAACTGAAACATATTCACCTCCTCTATTGTTCTGCAATGGTTAATAGAATCTGCATCATGCCGATTGCTGCCTTATGCGACGTGGTTTTCCATTTCATAGCACGCGCATTTTTTAGTTCGATGTCCATCTGATCGAAGGCGCTTTGGAATTCTGCGCTCACGAGTTCTTCATGGATGATGGTTTTGGAGTTGGTTCTCGGGACTTGTTTGGGTGGCGAGGGATTGGTCATCCTCTTGACTGTTTTGTAAACATGCGCCGCCGTCACTTTACCATCGGGGGCGGTTGCTACGGCCTTCTGCCATGCTTCACGCTGGGCTCCGGGGTCTTTGATCTTGGCAAGGGAGCGGGCTTGCGATTCGGTGGCGGGAAACGTGCCAATTGGCACGCTCTTGATGTTCTCAACCGTCGCTGCTGATGCAATAAGTCTTCGGGCATAGTTACTTGCGAAATCCCACCTCTTCTTGCAGTATTCCTCGAACGTCTCGAACCCCAGCACGTTTTGGAAATACTTCTTCTCCCGGATCTCCGCCAGCGCATGTCCTAACTCATAAAATGAGCCGATGTTCTCCTGTATGACACCCTCCAGGCGTTCAAGTTCTTGCTTATTCTGCGTGATTACGACTTCCATCCTCCCCTCCCTTCTCATCCTCGATCCTCAATCCCTTTCGCCCGGCCCGGAGCACCTGGGAGACGAATCGGCCCACTGATTCCGCTGCCAGGAGATCGGCGTACATTTCCGGCGGCACACCCGCGTACTGATAAATCCCGCCCGACCGGAATTCCACCTGGAGCGTTTTATTTTCCTCATCGTAACCAACTGCCTTCACGTTACTGGACTTAACTGGCTGCACTTCCATTACTTACCTCCCATTCCCCTCATGATGTTTCCCAGCGTTTCCATTCCAATTTTACCGACTGGCTTTTTATATTCCTGCGCCGCCTCATCATGATCCCTGGCGTTGTGTTTCCCGTTCTCGATCTTAAAGGCCGCCTCCAGATAGGCTTTTGGATGTTCGATATTATCAATCCCCTTCACAACCTGGTTCAGGCAATGAATAATTGCCTTCCTGTTTCCGTTTCGATAGTTTGTCTGAATGAAAAGAAGGCATTGTTGCGCATATCGGGGGCCTTTCTTCTCGTGGATCTCCCTCATGGCTGTCTTGATTTCTTCGTCTGGTTCTTCGGGGGTAGGCGGAGGGGGTTCTGAATCTTCGTTTTCTAAAGAGGCGTTTTTTTCTGAGTTATCAACATGCAGAGTCGTGACGGGTATTTCTTTGTCTTTGTCTTTGTCTTTATCTTTGTCTTTGTCTAAGTCTGTTAGCGTCACAGTGACGCCGTGACGCGTCACTGGTGCGTAACTGGTGCGTAACCCCTCCCGGTATTTAATAGTTCTTATCCTTGTAAGTTCTCGTTTCCTCTCTATTTCTTCAAGTTTTTGATGCTTAGCAAAGTTTATTACATCTATAGAACCACCTTCAAACGTCTCAACCATCCGATATTTGACGAATAGTGCCAGTCCCATTTCAACCGTTTTCTTTTCAATATTAAACAGATTGGAGAGATCGTCGACTGTGTAGGGCAGACCGTCTGATATTTCGATTGTTCCAGGGCGGGATGATTTCATGGCCAGGCAGAGCAGGCCGATCCATAGAAGGACCACTGAGTCCCCGTTTGGATGTGAGCGGATGATCTTTATCTTTGCGTCATCCAGGATGTTTATATCGAGCTTGATCCAGCTAATCATTTTCGCTTTCTCCTGAATCTCACCTCGTCCGTCGTCATTTCAGCAATCTCCGTGCGAAGCCCCTAAGCATGGCCTCGTTGTCGGCGTGCTCTTGTTCGGTGATCAGACGGGCGCCAGCTATCGCAATGATTCTTTCCAGTGTGTCCATTTTTATCGAGCCATCTCCGGAAAGAAATTTGGAAAGACCGGAGCCATCGATTCCGGCCTCATCTGCCACAACAGACTGCGTTCCTTTGATCCTTACTGCTTCCATAATGAGGGACCTGATGACGCCCTTTTCAATCATAAGCAATACCTTCCAAAATAATTTGATGGCATTTGAATTTGATTTTCGAGAGAATGCAACCGTGGGCTGGGACCATGTTTCGTACAGTACCGTTGCAACGACCGAGGAGGGGGAAATTGAGACTCAATGTCTTGTCTTTGTGCGGGGAATTCGACACCTTTGGCATCGTTCCTCCTCTGAAACAAAAATTGTTTGAAATCTTACCAAAACAGAGTAAGGTGGGGGCCTGGTTATGTGGCTGCGGATTACTCCGTCAGCGGCCCCCGCTTGTTTGTTCTGGATACAGCAGGTCCATCCGCGACACAGCCCCGCCAGTGGCTACCTCGATGCGGAGGGCAAGGTCGGGGGATGGACGGCGAGATCGGCACACCAATAGGTTGATATAGTTTTTTGTCGTGCCCAATTGAGTAGCAAAATTCTTTCGGTCTTTGCCTTTGAGGAATTGTCTCAAGTCCATGATCCTATATTAATCAATATGATTACCATAAGTCAAGAGGAAATTTATCTTTATGATTAACGCAAGCTTTAACGAGACCAAAAGACTAAACCTGATCCGCTTGATGAAAGAAAAGAACCTCAAGTCTATTGACTTGGCGAATCTTATCGAAAGAGAGCCGCCCTACATTAATTCAATATTAAAGCCTCCTGGCGAGAAGGGATCTCGGGGCATCGGGTCAAAAATATTGAAAGCTCTTTGTGCTAAACTTGAGGTATCAGAAGAAGAGTTTTACCTCGGCATGGGTATTCCGGCGCCTGAAAAACAGCCGCAACCCATCCCCGTTATCTCATGGGTCCATGCAGGAGAGTTTGCTGAGTGCGAAGATAGATGGCCGCCTGGGGTATCTGGCGTGGAAGACCCTGTTTTCTCATACGTAAAGACCAGCCCGAACGCTTTCGGAGTACGTATCCAGGGTGACAGTATGCTCCCTCGTTTTATGCCTGGGGACATTGCCATTGTAGATCCCTCGGTTCGGTGTGATAATGGCTCACCTTGTGTTGTGTCGGTGAATGGCGAGGTACAATTAAGATTTTTTTGGGACAAGGAAACGGAAATTTTGTTAAAATCAATGAATGACAAATACCCTGAAATAATCATCAAAAAGGATAGCAAAGTTGATTTTAGAGTGATCGGAAAAGTGATTGATATAAAAGTGAAATTTTAAGGAGGTCACCATGAAGATAAGCGCGCGTAACGTACTGAAGGGGAAAATAGTCAAAGTTACAAAGGGTGCTGTGAATACAGAAATACTTTTGGAACTTCCAGGCGGAGACCAGGTGGTTTCAATAATTTCCAAAGAATCTGCAACAAAGCTCGGTTTGAAATCTGGTAAAGCAGCATATGCGGTTATAAAAGCTTCAAATGTAATGATAGCTGTCGATTAAGCCTTTCGCTTCGACCGTAACGGAAAGAGAGGAATATTGAAATTCCTCTCTTTCGTGACATCTTCCTCCTACCATAGCGATCACCCTCGGCGTTGGTCAAGCAAATGAAGAACGCCCTCAAGAGCCTAGGGTGGCACCTCATCGCGGGCCGCACGGTAAAGGGCTACGTCGAGCGGTTCTAACTGATCGTCGCCATTGCCACGTCATTGGAATTATTGTGAATGATTAGGAATGGTGTTCCATAAGTGCCGTCCCCCGGAATTCTCTAACCCGCTTACTTTTAAAACATGCACTTCTCCGGGATACTGCTTTCTTCTGGCCGGATGACAACCCCTCGTTTCTCCAATGCCTCCCTGATCAGCTTGCCGTCCATTGCACGCGGTGAGACTTTTTTTTGCACCGAGATCGCAGCTGCAGTGCCTGCTGCTTCACCGGTGCTCATACAGCTGCCACCGATGCGAAGGGCGGACTGAGCAATTCGGTCGGACGAGATGCAGCGGCCAGCCGTCAGAAGGTTATCAATTTTGAGCGGTACGAGACACCGATAAGGAATATCAAAAGGAGGATGATTATCGTATCTCCCAACTTCGGTTGCATCGAGGGGATGCACATCGATCATGTATCGGCATGAGGTCACTGCATCATCAAAATGTTTTCCCTGAACAACGTCCTCCTCGATAACCTGATATTCCCCCATGATGCGTCTTGTTTCCCGAACATAGATGTGCGTTCCCGTGTTTGCAACATACGCGGAACTGAAATAGGGGTGATGCCGTAGGAGGGCCGTCGCCTCCATGATCTGTCTTCGCAGGGTAATGTGCGCGCGGGAGAGATCCTCGGCTTTCGTCCCGTCGATATTCTTTTCATGGGCGAGATTTACCAAGAGCTTGCCCGGACTCACTGGCATGGGAACGAGGAAAGCAACATCATAGGGAAGGGAGTAATTTATGCCCGCTTTCTTTGCCGTTTCCATCATGAGAGGACTGAGGAGAAAGATACCACCGAATGGTGTTGCGGGTAGATCCTCAAGGGCTTTTTCATTGTGGAGATGAAAGAGCAGCGAGACCGAGGGCATCAGGCCGTCCTTCTTCCTTCCTTTTTCATAAGGAGCACCTGACTGAGCAGCAATGTCTCCATCGCCGGTACAGTCAATCACCCGCTGTGCAAGGATTGCCTGTCTCCCTGATTTATTTTCAATAATAACACCCCGGATGACATCATTCTCCACTACCGGTTTCACACAGAGCGTATGCAGCAGCAGATTAACACCGGCTTCAGCCAACATGTCCAGGGCAACAAACTTGAAGATTTCCACATCGAAGGTGTTGGCAAGAGAAAAATCATACTCTACCGTGGATGGATCATGTTTGATATATCCACCCATATCAGCCATCTGGTCCATGAACTCCTGAATGAGCCCGCCTTTCCCCATCATCTCGGGAATGGGATTCACCAGGTAGGCTGTGGCAGTACCGCCGAGAAATCCTTCTTGCTCAAGTAAGAATGTTTTAGCGCCGTGCCGTGCCGAAGCAAGTGCAGCGAATATGCCTGACGTACCACCCCCGCAGACGATCACGTCAACCCTATCGAACACCTTCGTCTCCCGTGCTTCTTCAAAGATTGTTTCATTCATGGTCTTCCCCTCCAGTAAAATTCCTGTGTATTATAAATCATACACCAAGATATGGCAAATGCAAGACTCCGCAATACTGAAACCGTGAATTTGGCGTGAAGAAAACAGAGTTAACCGATCATAGAAAGATTCGAATATTCAGACCATGCATATCCCTTAACCTTTTCTGCCTTTAACTCCTGAGGCTTAAGTATCACCGCAACTTCAAGTCAGCATGGCGAGGTTGTTAGAACATGAAATTTTTCGAATGTCTGTTTGCCCCTCTTTCATTCGTAAGCTTCCCCCAAAAGTAGACATGTCAAAAGTAGAGTTTTCTGGCAAAATACCCCCCGGGAGGTTCTTATAAAGAAGGCAGGGTTTACCGAAACTCAGATGACCTGCACTCGGGAAAGCGGTTCTGATCTCAAGTTTCGACTGGAGTATAATGAGGGAGATCGGCGGTAGAGTCAAATGGCGTTGCCTCTTTATATGTGCATTTCAATCGATACTTTTCAGTTCAATCAGTACCATCACATCAAACACTTGTAGGTGCTATACGTAACAAAATCAAGCATCAACCGGATGAATCTTTTTTTGATCAGTCGTTCCATTCGCTTGTGAAAACACAGCCACCAAAGACCCGAACCCGAGACGAATTCCGCCAATACCAACGAACGGGTCGATTAAAGTAAAACAATAATTCCCCCCCGTTATCCAAAATCAGGGCACTTCGCTGAATCTACCGCTTCCGAAAGCGGTTTTTTATTGCCTGTGATAATCTATTTGATTAATTTTCTTCTTGACAATAATAATCAATTAGATTAATGTACCCACAACAAAGCAATTCCCCAAAAGCCCGATCCCCGATTCGGCTCGTTCGCGATGAAAGCGGAGCCTGAAGCTCTCACCGGATGTAATGGGATCACCAGGGTATCCCCGGCGGGAAAAGTCCGACCCGAGCCGGAAGTAGGGAGCCTCGCGGCGGCACGGTTCAACAGTTCACAAACAGAGCAGCAGGGGGTCACGATGAAAATTGCGGATGAAACGAAAGACTACATCTTCCGAAAAGCCGACATCTTCATGGAGACCGTTGACCGTTTGTCTTTTTGGGCGGCGATTATCACCACAGCCGTGGCAGTGATCTTTATCATCTTGCCGGCGTTAATCAAGGTTTTCTGGAGGTCGTCTTAATGACGCTGCTCATGCATCCCCGTGTAACCGAAATACTCTCACCGTATACCGACTTTTCAATGATCCCGCCGGACATCCTGCTGGCGGCGGCGACGCGGGGAACATCCGTTCATCACATCTGTGGAGCCTATGCCCTTGATATCTACATCAATGAAATCCCTGACGGTCAGCAAGGCTATGTCGAATCCTTTAAAAGATGGCTTAACAGGAACGTCAAGGAAGTAATCGCCGTCGAATTCGAAGTTACATCGGCCCATGGCTACATTGGCCATGCAGATTTCCTCTTTCTCATGATGAACGGTCAGTATGCGCTCCTAGACCTGAAGACGCCGCTGGCCGGTTCCCGGACATGGTTCGCCCAAATCGCCGCGTACAAGCGGGCGGCCATCGAGAACGGTTACAAGGTGGACAACGCCGGGACAATTCAACCAGATCCGAATGGTGGGACGGCAAGGGTTAAATGGTTGTCAGACACCAAAGAAAACGAATTGATGGCGTTCAATGCCTTCTTGGGAGCGCTCAATGCTCACAGATACTTCAAAACGAAATAGCATTCTCCGGGGTCAGGTATATGGGTTCATGGAAGGAAGCGTGGTTTTATCTTTTTAGCACAAACGGGAGAGGGGGTAACGGTTATGGGATTGAATTTTGATGAAGTAGCAGAGGCAGGAGCGTACAGCGAAGCGGTCGAGATCGTCACCGTCGGGCGGGAGTTATCGCTGGAGGTCGCGAAACCAAAGTTTGAAGTGTTCAGGGGCCGGGCGATGGAGATCGTCAGGGATGCTAAGGCCGTAGAGGTCAGGGACGTGGAGACCCAGGGTTATGCCGTCGCCCTGATCGGAGAAGCGAAGCGTATCATAAAGGCCGTCGAGGAAAGGCGCAAAGCAATCGTCACCAGGCCGAATGATTATGTCACCGCTGTAAACTCCATTGCCAAGATGATCACGGGGCCGCTGAACGAGGCGGTTACGGTCGCGACTGCGAAGGAAAAATCCTACAACACTCGGCTTGAACTGGACCGCCAAGAGGCCGCGAGACAGGCAAAACTCGCAGCAGACAAACTCCAGGCCGAGATGCGCAGGGAGGCCGATGAACTGAACAAAAAGGCAATGGAAGAGGCCCGGAAGGTCGCCGAGGAAGAATCCGAGCGGCTACGCAAGATCGCGGTCGAGGAGGCAAGAAAGCGGAAGGCTTCCGAAGATGAGCTGGCTGCTCTCAAGGCAAGACTGGAAAAGGACAGGGTCACAGCGCTCAAGACAGCAGAAGAGGAAGCGGCCAAGATCGCCGTGTTCGTTCCGGACGTCCTCGCTCCTGTCATGCCCAAGCAGGATAACGTGGTGCGGACGGCTACAGGCGTGGCTGCCCATACCGCGAAGAAATGGAAAGGGGAGATCGTTGACCCGGCGCTTGTGCCCGCACAGTATTGCACGCCGGACCAAAAGCTGATCGACCAGGCGGTCAAGGAAGGCGTCCGGAACATACCAGGCGTCAATATCTTCGAGGAATCCATCCGTAAGTATCGGACATAACCTACAGAAAGAGAGGGCATGAATTATGGCAAAAGCAGAAGACAGAGCGTTGACACCACAGGCTAAGGCGCAGAGCATCAGGGCGCTTTTCAACGATAACCGGGTAAAGGGTGAGATCATGAAGGCCCTGCCCAAGCACATGACGGCGGACAAGCTGATCCGCGTCGCAATGACATCCATTCAGCGGAACCCAAAGCTCATGGATTGCAATCAACAGTCCCTTCTCGGCTGCATCATGACCAGCGCTGCACTGGGCTTGGAGCCCGATCCCTTCCTTGGGCAGGCGTATTTCGTACCTTACTGGAATACCAAGAAGAACTGCTACGAGGCTCAGTTCATGCCCGGCTATCGCGGGTATATCGCCCTCGCGCGCAGGACCGGCGAGCTGCAATCGGTGTCATCTCAGGTCGTCTATGAGCGCGATTTCTTCACCTTGCAATACGGGTTGACAGAAAAGCTCGACCACATTCCTGCGGATGGCAGCAGGGGAGATATCAAGGGCGCGTACGTCATCTTCAAATACAAGGACGGGGCGTATTCATTCGATTACATGACTTATGCAGACATCAAGGCCATTGCCAAGCGGTCGAAGACCTACGACGAAAAGAAAGACGAGTGGACGGGACCCTGGGCGACGGATGAAGGCGAGATGTGCAAGAAAACCGTCATCAAGCGCCACGCGAAGCTGACGCCGATGAGCGTGGAGTTCAATAAGGCATCGGCCCTTGAAGACCGGGTTCACATGGGCGAATCGCAAATGGATCTCCTGACCGACGATGCGGCGGGCACGATGATCGAGATGAACCCCGAGGACAAGGAGAAGCCGGATTTTTCCACTGCCGCCAGGGATTTCGACGAGAAAACGTCCACTGCGAAGGAAATGCCCGCTTATGTCGCCGTTGCCCTTAAATACTACCAGGAAAGAAATCCCGGCATGACCATGGACGAGCTGAAGTATGAGGCCATGCAAGATCTGCCCGGCTTCATAAAAGCATTCGAGAAGTGGAAGAAGAACCAAAAGAAGACCGAGGAGCAGGCCGCGACGACAGCAGCCAAGCCGACCGACCAGAAAGAAAAACCAGCGACCGAAAAAAAGATGGAGCTGGCTCCCGGCCCGTGCCCTGATCGTCCCGATACCACCATGAGTCTCGACTACTGCAGCAAGTGCGTGAATCGCGAAGGGTGCCCCACTTTCGGATAACCGTCTCTCCCTGAAGGCTCGCCGGGGGCCTCCCGTAACGGATAACTCCCGGCACTTATAAAGAAAGAGGGGCAATGAAAGTATCCGAAGTAGAATTTTTGTCGCTCAAGAGGCGGGGCCTGACGCCGTCGCTTTGCCGCTCCCCGAGGCACAAGTTCCGGGCGAAGCCGTCTGACGAGGACGGCTTCCGCTTTGCCTCGAAGAAGGAGCGGGCCTATTATCAAGGACTGAAGCTCCGACAGAAGAGCGGGGAAGTGCTGTTCTTTTTAAGACAGGCTCCGTTTCATCTTCCTGGGAATGTGCGGCATATTATCGATTTCATCGAGTTCTGGGCAGACGGAACAGTTCATTTCGTAGAGATCAAGGGCTTCGACACTCCCCTGGGGAAGCTGAAGCGCAAGCAGGTAATGGACCTTTACCCTATAAACGTGGAGGTCAAATAAATCGTGTTGACACTCGCACCGAAATACCGCATAGAACCCCTGAGAGGGGGAATGTGTATGCTCGGTGGAATCTATTCCGACCAGAAATGCCCGATCTGTGGCGGCGGATTCGTTGACAATCATCGCGACGGCCTCACCTGCCCCAAACATCCCAAAATGAGAGCAGCCCGACATATTGCAAAGTTCGGGAAGTTGTTCAAGCGCTTTAAAGAGTATGATCAAGCACAACGGTTCTTGACCGGTGTCCGGTTCAAGACCGATGAAAACACCTACGATGTCCGAGATTACAAACAGGACAACCCCCTCGGGTTCACGAACATGAGCAACAAGTGGATGGGGTATCATCTTGATACTGTCCGCCCCGGATCTCGAAAGAACATCAAGTCCCACCTACGCCATGCTCAGAACTTCTTTTTGGATCGCAACGTCAAGGATCTGCGATATGGTGACTTTGAGGATTTCATTCAAACCCTTACCCTGTCCGACAAGACGAAGCACAATATCCTGTCGACCGTCCATCATTTTTATACCTGGATGAAGCGCCGCCAGGAGATAGCGAGTCTCCCGGACTTCCCGGTGATATCGTTTGAACTTGGATACCGGAGGACCGTCGACAAGGGGACGCAGCATGCAATAATCGAAGAGGTTAAGCGGATCTGCGGGAATCGGCGGGTTTACCTGGGTATAAAATGGCTTGCCACCTACATCAGCGTCCGACCAGGGGAGATGATCCGGCTCAAGGAGAAGGACATCGACATGGGGAACGGATATCTTTATTTCCCCCACCCGAAGGAACGGAAATTCAAGTCGGTTCCGATCCTCCCCGAGGATATCGAAATCCTGAAATCATTCACGCTGTCATTTCCAGCCATGCCGTTTTTCCGGCATGACGGTGGACTCCAGGGGGTTGCCGATGGTCAGCCTTTCGGTGAGAAATACTTTTATAAGTGGTGGGTGAAAGCCTGTTCAAATCTCGGGATTGAGGGCGTCGATCTCTACGGAGGAACCCGCCATTCATCCGTCCGGGCGCTGCGGCGATACCGAACCCCGGAGGAAATCAAAGAGGCGACCATGAGCGCCACGAATAAGGCTTTTGAGCGCTACATGGGGCAGGCAAACGATGGAGATATTCTGTCCATCTACAAGCAAAGCGCGGAGGTGATACCGATCTCCGCGCCTGATACTGCATTGATACCGCAAAAAATGACCTAAGTGCTTGAAATCATGGTGGAGGCGGCGGGAGTCGAACCCGCGTCCGAAAATATTCCACTGCAGTTTCTACGTACGTATCCTTCGATTTGCATTCGCTTCTGAAAACTCCCAAAGGCAGGATTGATCAGGAACTATCCCTCTTTGAATTCGCCTTTCTCCCGTCGGGAGCAAGAGATCAGCTATCCTGTCTGATCGACGCTCTGTCCGGCCCGGCAGGCAGAACCGGCAGAACGTTAGCCGTCTAAGCGGCTAAGGCGTAATCGTAGTTGTCTGCGATTATGTGTTTCCTACCTGTTTAACGAGGCCTGTAGGAACCTCGGTACGCTGCTACAGCTTCAACTATCCCCGTCGAAACCGTGACGCCCCCATTAGAGATTCAAAGAACATATAAGCGGCTCTAATATATGCACCGGGCGTGATAAAGTCAAGCTGGAAACGCTAATAGATGGAAATGACTTTCGAAACTACCGGTCCCGGATTCTTGCACGGAAAGCCCGTTCGATATCCCGCCGGTCTTCCTTGAGCTTGATATCTTCGCGTTTATCATGAAGTTTCTTGCCGCGGCCAACACCGATCTCGACCTTGACCTTGCCTTTTTTGAAATACATCTTCAGCGGCACAAGCGTCAGCCCCTTTTCCCGGGATTTCCCGTAAAGCCGGCTGATTTCACGCTTATGCAGCAACAGCTTCCGGACCCTAAGGGGGTCGTGGTTGTAGCGGTTGCCGTGGGTATAGGGGCCGATATGCAGCTCGTGGAGATAGACTTCTTCGTCTTTCACGAGGGCATAGCTGTCCTTCAGGTTGGCCCGTCCCTCCCTCAATGATTTCACTTCCGTGCCCACGAGAACAATGCCCGCTTCAAGCGTGTCATCAATATAGTAGTTCAGGCGTGCCGTTTTGTTTTGACAGATATTTTTTTCGGATGATTCTTTTTTAGCCACTGTTTTTTACCGCTTTTGTCAAGAGATAATCCTGCTTGACGTGATGCATGGACCTGAAGATATTGTGCCGGATGTCCTTATTCTTTTTTTCAAGTTCATCGAGCAGGTTCTTGATATAGAGCCGCCGCGACGTCTTGCTCGTGGGGCAGCGGTTTTCAATGGCCGGAAACCGGCGCTCCGTAGCGTATTTTTTCACAAGCGCCTCCCGGATATAGGCCAGGGGCCGGATGACATGCAGCTCGCCGGCGAAAATGCTTTGATTCGGAACCATTGTGCTGATCTCCCGGGCGTAGAACATGTTGAGCAACAGGGTTTCAACAATGTCGTCACGGTGATGCGCAAAGGCGATCTTGTTGCAGCCTTGCCCGGCGGCGATTTCGAATATCCTCTTGCGTCTCAGACGCGAACACAGAAAGCAGGGATTTTTCTTGTTGTAATCGCTGTGCGTCAGCGGACCTATCCCTGTCTTTTCCATAACATAATCATAGCCACCGGCCTTCAGGTAATTTTCCAGATTCCGGTAACCCTCATACGCGGAATCGAAGCCGGCATCGATATGGACCACCTGCAACGAAAAGGAAGGAACGAAGATCATGGGCGAATCGAGCAGGTCCAGAAGCGCCAGGCTGTCCGCTCCTCCGGACACCCCGACCAGAAGGCGGTCTCCGGGGGCAATCATGCCATAGTCCATGATCGCCTTTTCCATCCATTTTTTCAAATGCAAAAATAATTTTGTTCTTTTCTCCCCGGTCAAACGCCCTTCCCTTCCCTCTCCTCTTCCCTGCAAAATCTCCTTTATCGTTGCTCGCATCTATCCTACATGACTTCCCCGATCTTATCAAGACACATTAAGCGCTTCGTTCATGACAATGATCTTGTATATTTTTTTCAAGTGGGATAATAAAGATACCCAAAAGCTGTGATGACAACACACCCGCGAGGAGGACATCTATGACGGAAATTATCCATGTTCATGCCAGAGAAATACTCGATTCAAGGGGCAATCCCACGATCGAAACCGACGTCACCCTGGTCTCCGGGAGCACCGGCCGGGCGGCAGTGCCGTCTGGCGCCTCCACAGGAGAGCATGAAATGCTCGAGCTCAGGGACGGCGACAGGAAACGCTATCTCGGAAGAGGCGTTCGGAAGGCTGTCGGCAACGTCATGGACAAGATCGGACCTGAAATCGTCGGCATGGATTGCCTGAACCAGAGGGATATCGACGACGTCATGATCCGCATGGATGGCACGGCAAACAAGGGCGCTCTCGGCGCCAATGCCATCCTGAGCGTCTCGCTTGCCTGCGTTCGCGCCGGCGCCGCAGCGCTCGACCTCCCGCTTTACCGGTACATCGGCGGCGTCATGGCCAGAGACATCCCTGTCCCCATGATGAATATCATCAACGGCGGGCAGCACGCCGACAACAATGTTGATCTCCAGGAATTCATGATCATGCCCGTGGGAGCGCCGAATTTCAGAGAAGCTATGCGCTGGAGCGCCGAGGTGTTTCACGCCCTGAAGGCGGTTCTCAAGAGCAAGGGATATAATACCGCTGTCGGTGATGAAGGCGGATTTGCACCCGACCTCAAATCCAACGAAGAGGCTCTGGGCGTGATCATGGAGGCCATTCAGAAGGCGAAATACAAACCCGGCAAAGACATCTGCATCGCGCTCGACCCGGCAGCCAGTTCCTTTTATCGAAACGGAATATACACGCTGGCGGCGGAGAAGAAGAAACCAAACAAGACTGCCGAAGAGATGGTCCGTTTCTACGAGGAGCTTGTGAAAAAATATCCGATTGTCTCGATCGAGGACGGCCTGGCGGAAAACGACTGGGAAGGCTGGAAGATGCTGACCGACGCCCTGGGGTCCAAAATACAGATTGTGGGCGACGATATCTTCGTCACGAACAGAAAAAGGCTCGAAAAGGGCATCGCCTTGGGCATCGCAAACTCCATCCTGATCAAGCTCAACCAGATCGGCACGCTGACGGAAACCCTCGATACGATTCAGACGGCCAAGGAGGCAGGCTACACGACGGTCATTTCGCACCGTTCCGGCGAGACCGAAGATACGACGATGTCGGATGTCGCCGTGGCGGCCAATTGCGGCCAGATTAAAAGCGGCTCCCTATCCCGGAGCGAGCGCCTGTCCAAATACAACCAGCTTCTGCGAATCGAAGAGGAACTGGGCAACGCGGCGGTTTATAGAGGGCGATCGGCCCTGCACAGCATCCGCTGAGAGGGTCTTGCATAACCGATGAAAATATGGCTCTCAAAATGAAAATACTGGTCACCGGCGGGGCGGGCTATATCGGCAGCCACACCTGTGTGGAATTGCTCAACGCGGGCTATGAAGTGGTCATTGTCGATAATCTATGTACCAGTAAAATAGCCGCCGTCCGGCGCATCGCGGAAATCACACAAAAGCAGCCTATCTTCTGTCAGGCCGATCTGCGCGACCGTAACGCGCTGGAAACTCTCTTTGCAGTTCATCGCTTCAGCACCGTCATTCATTTTGCTGGCTTCAAGGCGGTAGGGGAGTCCGTCGCTATTCCGCTTGACTATTATCAGAACAACCTCACCAGCACGCTGACCCTCTGCGAGACCATGAAAAAGCATGGGCTTAAAAACATCGTCTTCAGCTCATCGGCCACTGTTTACGGCGATGCGGCGACGGTCCCCATCGGCGAGGACGCCCCGACCGGACCGACCAATCCCTACGGCCGAACCAAATGGATGATCGAGCATATTCTTTCGGATATCTATGAATCCGACAAAAACTGGAATGTGATCCTGCTGCGCTATTTCAACCCCGTAGGCGCCCATCACAGTGGAAAAATCGGCGAAGACCCCCGGGGCGTTCCCAATAACCTGGCACCTTATATCACGCAAGTGGCCGTCGGCAAATTGCGTGAACTGCAAGTCTTCGGCAACGACTATGCGACACCGGACGGCACGGGGGTGCGCGATTACATTCATGTCGTCGATCTCGCACAGGGACATCTGCGGGCGCTGGAGTCGCTGCCTGCCAACCCCGGGCTGCAGGTTTACAATCTGGGCACAGGCAGCGGCTACAGTGTGATGCAGATGGTTGCAGCCTTCGAGAAAGCGGTCGGGAAGCCTATTCCTTACAGAATCATCGCCCGCCGGCCCGGTGACATCGCAACGAGTTATGCCGACCCTTCACGGGCCAATGAGGCGCTGGGCTGGAAAGCTGTACGCGGCATCGACGAGATGGCCCGCGACGCCTGGAACTGGCAGAAACACAATCCGGAGGGATACGGCTAATCCGTTGACTGCCGGAATCACCCATTAAAACTATAAAAACTTGAACAGGCGACGGCGCAGGGATTCCTTGACAGATCGATCGTCCGCCAGGGCATAACTCTGGACGAACTTTTTGTCGCCCTTCTCCCCGGTTTCGATCACCATGAGAATACTGGACTCCTGAAAAATACGCAGGGCGCTCTCAAAGTTGGACTGTGAAAGGGCTTCTGACCGCCGGATTTCACCCTTTTGGTACATTTTGGCGCCGAGCCCACGTATTTTTTTCATCAAGTCTTTTTTCTGCAGGGGGCCTTTCCGGAGACTGGAGACTCCGCGAATCGCCACCCAGTAGGATTCAATGTAGTTGCTGACCAAACCGGCAAAAGGTTGCAAATGGGTCCGCCCCCTGCCCTTGACCTCGACCCAGGCCTGCTCGCTGCGTTCCTCTCCGATAATCATGCCTTGATTATGCAGATAGGCGAGAACCTCATTGACCTCATCCAGATCGTCTTTTGTCTGGTCAAAGATAAACTCCCGATGAAATATTTTTTTAAAAAACCGGTAGTCTTCAATGATCTGCGTCAGTGGGACCATGTCATTGTTATTGGATAAAATGGATGTGGCCACAAAGCTGATAGGCAGGAAATAATTCAGGATATTGTTCTTGTAATATTCAAGATTCATGCGTTTGTCGTCTTCGAGGGAATAAACGATTTCTTCGAATTCGTCTTCCTCTTCCTCTTCCGTCCCCACCCGTGAGATCAGGTCGCCCTGTTCCAGCAGGTCAAGTGCGTCCCGTATGGCCTTTCGCCGATTGGACAGGGTTTCCGCAAGTGGGATCTGCCGATGAGCAAGATAGTCATAAAAAGTATTGAGAACATTCATGAGATCGTTGTGGGACATCCCCCTCCGGTCGTGACTCAGGAGCCCCGCAGCAATCAGCGCATAGGGCGTGACAACGGAAACATTGCTGATTTTCACGACGGTTTCGTAGCCGATCCTGCGGTAAAGGCTTTGTCTTTCATCAAGCATCATTTCCTCAAACTTCTTATCCAGCGCGCCCAGATAAGATTTCATCTGCATGGGTTCGCCGATATTCACATAGACGCGACCGTAACGCTTCCGTAGAACTTTCGAGCTTCTGATCAAATCCGTCGTTTTTTCCCTGACCTTGGGTGCCCCGCCGAGTTCCTTCAGATAAGCCTTTTCCTCGATCACCCGGTCATAACCGATGTAAACGGGGATCAACGCCAGGTCTTCACAGGCGCCTTCCTGATAGGCCTGGATGATCATGGACAGCAGTCCATACTTCGGCATGATCATCTTTCCCGTCCGGCTTCTGCCCCCTTCGATGAAAAATTCCAGGGGAAGCCCTTCCCTGAGCAGGACTTTCAGATATTTTGCAAAGACCTCTGCGTAAAGCGGGTTCCCCTTGAAACTCCGGCGCATAAAAAAAGCGCCTGATTTCCTGAAGATATAACCAAGCGGGAAGAATGACAGGTTCGTCCCGGCGGCGACGAAGGGCATCTGAATATTGTTCTTGTACAGGACATAGGAAAGCAGCAGGTAGTCGATATGGCTGCGGTGGCAGGGAATAATCACGAAAGGCATTTTTTTAGAAATATTCCGTATCTTTACCATTCCCTCCTGATCCACCACGACGCCATCATAGATATTGTTCCACATCCAGGTCAGCACCCTGTCCCATATCTCGATGTACATCTCATTGTAGTCGGACGTAATTTCATGAAGGTATTTTCGGGTTTCCTTGAGAATCCGTGGATAGCCCATTTTACCACCCGCGGCCATATTTTCCATAAACCGGATGAGGCCTTCATCCTTCAAAGTCATGCCGATCAGCTCTTCCCTGGATTTCAGTGCCGGCCCGACCATCGCCGTTTTTTCCTCGTCGATGCGGTCAACCAGTTCTCCGCGCAGTCGCTGCACCATCTCGCCCGGATAAAGATCATTGTTTTCCCTCATGAACTGTGACAGATCGACGGCCTCTGCAGGAATCACGACGGCCTTGTTGGCATATCGCAGGAATGTGATGATGCGCTGCAGGGCGCTGGTGTGGTCGGACTGGCCGAACAGGATATTGATGAGACTCTCGTTTTCTTTTTCCCGCCGCCTGCCGTACGTGATCAATTGTGGAACAAGATAGATGGGGACGCCCAGTTCCTTCTGGGCCTCCAGCAGTTGCATGAGGGCGCCGTCGGCATAGGCGTCTTCGATGAATTCCGCCCCTCCCAAGTGGATAATGGCATGCTGCCGCTGCTGGACAACATTCTTTAAATAATTGTTTTTACTTGCACTCAGAATGGTTCTATTGAATACAAGATGGGATACGAAGGTCTGGATCGTCTTAAAAGCCTTTGAAAAAGGTTGCCAGAAGATCATATTACAATTGTGGGAATAGACCGGTCGGGGAATCCCCTTGCGTGCGGACAGCTCCCGGATAATCAGGCTGTTGAGCTGGCTTTTCTGCTTGAGCGCATAGACAACGACACCCGTATCCGCGAGCTTATTAAGGGATTCCACATACCGGTCGTCCAGATTCACTCCGGACAACACTTTTTTCACGAGCCATGAAAGGAGAAAGCTCTCCTTTTCATAAAGACATTGCGCAAAAAACGCATCCCTGTCTTTTATCCGATCATCTGCCTGTATCGACATCACACCACTTCAATGCTCACTGCTCGTTCATTAGAAAATCTTCCGAGAATTTCTCCCGCATCGCCTTATCCACATATTCCCGTATTTCTACAGCAGAGGAAAAAGTCATAACTTTCTTTAACAACGCCCGTGCTTCTTTCATGGTTGAAGCGCGGATGATTCGCTTGACACGGGGTATCGCCAGGGGATTCATGCTGAGTTCATCCAGCTCAAGACCTATCAGAATCATCGTGTAGGCGGGTTCGCCTGCCATTTCTCCGCACATGGCCACCCGGATGCCCGCACGATGGCCGATTTTCACGATGTGACGGATGAGCCGTAAAACCGCGGGATGAAGGGGCTCGTAAAGATACGTAACTTGTTCATTGACGCGGTCGATGGCCAAGGCGTACTGGATCAGGTCGTTTGTGCCGATGCTGAAAAAATCAACTTCCCGGGCCAACTTGTCGGCGATGATCACGGCGGCAGGAACTTCTATCATGGCACCGATTTCAACACGATCATGGAATGGAACGCCCTGTGTCAGGAGGTCATTTTTCACTTGCGATAAAATGATTTTCGCTTTCCTGATTTCCTCAACGCTGGAAATCATGGGAAAGAGAATCCGGACTTTTCCAAAGGCGCTGGCCCGGAGCATGGCGTGCAATTGAATCTTGAAAAGCTCCACTTCCTTGAGACAAAAGCGGATCGCGCGCAGTCCCATCTGGGGGTTCATTTCCTTGGCCAGCTTGGCATCCGAGAAAAACTTATCGCCGCCGAGATCAAAAGTCCGGATGGTGGACCATGCCAATTCTTCTGTTCCCGCAACACGCCTGTAATTGACAAAATGATCCTCCTCCGTAGGCAAGTTTTCCCGGTTGATGTAGATGAATTCTGTCCGGTAAAGCCCGATTCCATCGGCGCCGTGCGTGATGGCTGATGGAATTTCCTCGACAAACTCGATATTACCGCCGATCGACACATGCCTGCCGTCCCGTGTGACTGCCGGCAGCGACGCATCCTTGAGGGAGACGGCTCTGGCTTCTGCATAGTGTCGTTTCTTGTCTTCATAGCGCCGGATCATTTCGGGATCGGGGTTGACAATAACCAGCCCTGCCGAACCGTCAATGACAATAGTATCATTGGTCCGCACGCGGCGCGTAATACTTTCCAGTCCGACGACAGCCGGAATTTCCAGAGACCGCGCCACGATTGCCATATGTGACGTCTTGCCGCCGACATCCGTCGCAAATCCCAGGACGTTTTCAATTTTCATCTGGGCCGTATCAGCGGGAGACAGATCCGAGGAGATAATAATGACGCCTTCGCCGATATCCGATATCGCCTGATCCCTTTCTCCGCCGAGATTCCGCAGAATCATCTGTCCGACATAACGAATATCGCTGAACCGCCCCTTTAAATATTCATCTTCGATCTTATCAAATATTTCCCGATATTTATCGATAGTCATGCGGACAGCCCACTCGGCATTGACCTCCATCTTGCGGATAGACCGGATCGTGTGACTGATGAACTTCCGGTCATGGAGGATCATGATGTGGACATCAAGGATATAAAGGGGTTCCGTTACTTTCAGATGAGTCAATTTGCCCTTGATTTCAATAAGTTGTTTTTCCGATTCTCTGAGAGCGGTGCGGAGCCGTTTGATTTCCTTGGTCACGAGCGAAGGATCGCTCAACTTGTAAAAGGAAATCTGGGCATCCAGACGATCAAAGAGATAGGCCTTCCCGATTACGACTCCTGGAGAAACGGCGATCCCCTTCAAGGCAAAGGTTTTTTTCAACGTATCCATCATCGCTTCAAACCGATAATCCTTCTGTCATTCCTCATCAAATTTGTTTTCAATCAACTCGCCCAGGGCCGCAATGACTTCGGATGCGTCCATTCCCTTGGCCCGAATAATGAGGCGGCTCCCCTGCGGACAATCAAGTGTCAGAATTCCAAGCAGGCTTTTGCCGTTGACTTCCCATCCATCTTTCTCAAAGTAGATCCTGGATTTAAATTTGGTCGCCGCCTGGACCAGCTTCGCGGCCGCGCGTGCATGCAGGCCCAGTTTATTTTTTATTTCAAATGTCTTGATCTGCTCCATAATCAGAAAGATAACAGCAATAAGAAAGCAACACTCCCATACAAGATTTTCATGGCGGAGATCCCGCGTGTGATCATCCAGAAACACAGCAGGATGACCCCTGAGAAAAGGATACCCATCAGCAGGTTGGGAATAACCGCACAGGCATACCCGGCGTTTCGCGAAATTGCCGCCGCCAGGATGCCGAGCAAGACGACGGACATCCAGCGGACCTTACCCGCAAAGGCCGGGAGATGGAGTCCGCCGATAAAATCAATGCCACGCCTGCCCCTGCGATAACTTTCAATAAACCCTCTCAGGCGTACATAAAAAGAGACAGGATTGTATAGGATCAGAAAAATCAATGGCGCCCAAAGCATTTCCTCCATCATCAGCACGACCCCGCCGATGGCCGCAAAAGGGCGCCAGCTTCCCCAGAAAAAGACATCGCCCATCGCAGCATAGGGTCCCATCAGTGTTTTCTTCAGGTCTTCAATTTCTTGTCCATCCTGTGCTTCCTCTTCCAATTTAACGACCGATCCCAGCACCGCACCGGTTAAACAGGGGTGGGTATGGAACATTTGCAGATGACGGTTCAACGCGCGCGATGTTTCAACACGGTTTGAACCGGAGGATTTAATCAGGGGAATCAACGCAAAGACAAAGCCCAGATTCTGCATTCGCCAGAAATTAAAGGATGATTGGATAAAAAGAGATCTAAAAAATATCCTGATCAGGCAGGATGTTTTTGTTATCATGGATATCTCATCTTGATACCTGGTTGCTCAAATCTCTCATCTCATGATTCATGCGCTGTTTCCTCTGAATTCACATGTCACATCAGGTTTTGTTTTACTAGCATAATGCGTTTGTGAAGTCAATTCAATCGAAGACTCGTTTGCCCTATATCTGAAACCGGCCGTTGTCATAGATAAGGCATTTTTCGCCTGAGTGCAGATGAGCCGTCACGGTTTTACGCTCCGTATTGACCAGATCCCAGTGCAGTGCGGAATCGTTAAATCCCAGCTTTTTCTTCAGCGCCTTCGTGATGTCCGCTGGGTTTCCGCTGTAGGTGTCCATGTAGGAAGACCCCAGCGCGATGTGGCAGTTGCCATAGGCCCCGCCGTAATTCTCGTCAAAGAGAGTATCCGCCATGAAACGGTCGATCCGGGAAAAGCGTTTGTCCGTCAGGGAAAACTCACCGATCCGGCCGGCTCCCGGATCCATTGCCAACTGCTTGATCGTAAAATCCTCGCCGACGGCCGCCCCGATCTTGACTGCGACGCCTTTTTCAAAGGTCAGACGTACCCCCTCGATATAATTTCCGCTGCGGAAAGACGGCAGATTGGCATGGTACACCCCCTCCGTGCCGCGCCAGTCCGGGGACAGAAAGACCTCAAAGCTCGGGATGTTGTGTCCGGAAATTCCCACCCATTTTCGCTTCCAACCGGGCGTGATTTTCAAATCAATGCTGTTTGACTCAACATGAAAATACTTTACATTCAAGCTGTTGAGCCATTTCTTGATTCCGCTTACGGTTTTGTGAATTATCTCCCACTGACGAACCGGGTGTTCATGATCGAGATAACAGGCCTTGATGATCTGCGCCGCATAGGATCGACCCGTTGTCTTGGCCTGACGAATCAGTTCCGGCGTTGGCAGTGTACAGAGCGTCCATGCAAACAATCCTTTTTCCTCCCGGCGATCCATGATTTCGCGCAGCGGTTTTCGCGAAATCAGGAATTTCCCGATTTTAACCGGATCAATGTCTTTCAGATGAGTCAGCGAACCCGGCGCCCGCAGGAAAATCCTGCCATTCAGATGTTCAATGAGTTCCTTGTCACCGGGAGCCCGGAAGATAAGTTGCCGGTTATCTGCCTTTGCATAAAAACAACGCTCCATCGCGACGGTGAGTCCCGTGCGCTGGACGGGATTCATTCCTGCCTCAAGGATCCGGTCATAAAGAATCTCCGCCAACCTGGCGGCAGCCGGCTCGTACTGAACCAGAATCACGTCATTTTTCTTGAATTTGCCTTTGCGGGCCGTTTTCAATCCCCATAGCAGAACATCGGCGTATCTTCCCAATTGCTCCTCTGTCAGCATTTTCATGACCCCTTCTTTTTATTTTTTATCAGGGCAAGCGCCATGGGCCCCGCAGGCGGTCATACTCGGGATCGGGAACCTGTATCAGAGCAGGCATAGCCGCAGGATCGAGCCAACACAGCAACCGCTCCAGATGGTGCGACGCCATAGCCGTGCAACCGGCGGTTCCCTGTGACGGCCCTTCCCAGATATGCATAAAAATGCAGGAGCCCTTTCCTGCTGCAGGCGGATCCATGTTATGATCGATCACAATCCCAAAATGATAGCGATCGTCCGAACGCAACATCTTCTCATGCCCCTGCCAGTCGGCTTTCATCCGGGTTGCATCCACAATCCGATTATAATAAGCTGATTGGGTATCGTCAATGCATAACAACTGAGGTTTTGCCTGCCGATAGGGCAGCCTGATCCAGGTAACTTCGCCTGAAGGAGCATAGCCAAAACAGGACGACAACCGGAAGATACCGGCTGGCGCTCTGCCATCTCCCTCTTTCTTGACGGGACCTTCCGGCATTGGAAGGGGATGCAACCCGATTCCCCAGCCCATTCCGTTGTGGCCGACCACAACGGGAATTTTATCTATAACGCGCTCCCAGGGGGCATCCGGGCTGATTCTCTCGTACCCCTGCAGGACGCCTTCGATGCAGTTCCAGTCGGATGTCGTAACCACAACTGCCTGAAACGGCAATATGACAGGTTCCGGTTGTGTCAAGGCGGCACAGGATGTCAGAAGCATACTCAGCATCAACCGTCCTGTTTGCACCGACAACCATTTTTGCATCTTAAAATTCTCTTCCGGGCCATCCTCGATCACCGGCCCTTCCATAAAATAAAACATGAAGAAAATCAAATTAAATGTACCTGTTTTCCATTGACATGCCCTCGCCTTTCTCCTATACTTTGGCTGGCTCAAAGCAACTTCGAAAGAATTCTGATTCGTAAGCCTTGCAGGCCTGTTGAAAAACAGTTCACAAGCGATGAATAAAACCTATTCCACCTTTCTAAAAATGACCTTACGGTTTGCTATCCATCAGATTGATTGATTATATTTTACGGTTTGTTATAACTCATAACTCAAGTACAGGTTGATGCTTTGAAGATCATCTTCTCTCTGCCTTTCCAGACGACTTACGGCCAGAACGTTCTGATTGTCGGCTCCACGCCTGAGTTCGGACAATGGGATGTTCAGCACGGGTTGGGGATGCGCTATCATTCGGACGGTGTCTGGCAGGTGGATATCGAGTTATTGGAAGAAGAACAAGAACCTTTTACCTACCGGTACGCAATCGACGACCGGAATGCGGGAATCATCCTCCTTGAAGGCGGACAAGATCGTCGCTTCGAACTGCGCGGTTATCGCGGAAGCGCGACGGTTGAACAGCGGGATTTTTGGCGCCCCCCGGTCGATCCGGAAGCAATTTTTGCAACAGCACCCTTCCGCAAGGTAATCTTTCGGCGCCAGGAGCGGGATCAAATCTGTAATTGTCCCAACCGTGAGGCAAGGGGCATTCTTGTCCGCCTGCATGTTCCGGCCCCAAGGGTCGCACCGGGACAGTCGGTTTATTGCACCGGTGACATCCCGGCCCTTGGCCTCTGGAACCCTGAAAAAGCACTCCCCCTGCAGGACAGCGGCTATCCTGACTGGCAGGTCTGTTTTCATGTTCACCGTTTCGAAATTCCTTTTCAGTACAAGTACTTCATCGCAGACTCCGAAAAGAAAACCATCCTCTGGGAGTCCGGTGACAATCGCCGTCTGACCGACCATGATTCACTCATTGATAAAGAAAATCGGATGATTGTCGTCTCCGATTATGCGTTCAGATCATCAGACCCGCCTTGGAAAGGCGCAGGACTGGCCATCCCCGTTTTTTCCCTGCGCACGACAAAGGGTCTCGGCGTGGGTGAATTTCCCGATCTGAAGCTTCTGGCCGACTGGGCAAAGCAGATGGGATTGCAGATGATCCAGCTTCTACCCGTAAACGACACTTCCGTCCGCATGAACTGGAGCGATGCTTATCCCTACTCGACGCTGTCGGTCTTTGCCCTTCATCCGCTTTACCTGCATCTGCAGGCGATTGAAGGCCTCTCCGCATCCATGATTCGGAGAATCGAAGTCGCCGCTGAACAACTGAACAGGAAAAGCGTTGTGGATTATGAAGCGGTCATGTCGGTCAAAATGGATTTTCTCCAGAGGATATTTGCGCGGCAAGCCAGGAGCTTTCTTGCATCCGGGGCGTTTCAGGCCTTCCTGATGGAACATGCCGACTGGCTGAAACCTTACGCCGTTTTCTGTCACCTGCGCGACATTTATGGAACCAGCGACTACCGCAAATGGGGAGAATTCAGCCGCATGACGCCGGATGCCATCGATCACATGACCAATCCCGGCGCGCCGCACGCGCGAAAAATCGCTTTTCATTATTTTCTTCAATATCACCTTCATCATCAGTTGCTTGCGGCGTCCCAGTATGCCCGCGACCACGGCGTCGTCCTGAAAGGCGATATCCCCATCGGCGTCGATAAGATGAGCGTGGAGACCTGGCTGCATCCGGAGTGGTTCAGAATGGACAAATCTGCGGGGGCGCCACCCGATGATTTTGCCGTTGAGGGGCAGAACTGGGGATTCCCCACCTACGACTGGGAAGCCATGGCCGCCAACGGATACACCTGGTGGAAAAGACGGCTCCAGCATTTAAGCCGTTATTTTGATGCGATTCGTCTCGATCATGTCATCGGCTTCTTTCGGATTTGGGAGATTCCCGGCGATGCCGCAACAGCGCTCAGAGGCCGGTTCAATCCTGCGATTCCACTATCCCGGAACGAATTGGAAGACGCCGGGATTAACAATATCGACGCCCTCTGCGAAGCATCTATCACTGTTGATTTTCTCGACAGCATCTTCGAAGCGCAACCTCAGGAGATCATCCGGCAATACCTTGAACCGTCGTCAGCGGGCCGATACCGCCTCCGACCTGAATTTAACACACAGAACGAGGTCGCAACCCGCTTTTTCTTACACAGAGACGGCACGGAAAACCGCATGGATGATCATGCCTTGCTGCAAAACCTTTTCCGTTTCCATGATGAGGTTCTCCTGATCCCGGACAAACCGGGCGACCGCGAGTTTTTTCATCCCCGCATTTCCCTGGATCGGACCTGGGCCTTTCAGGCCCTGGACGGGCAAACGCAGGCCATCTTGCGGCGTATTTATGAAGACTATTATTTCGAACGCCAGGAAGACTTCTGGGTCAGGGGCGCCAGAAAGAAACTATTGGCGTTGAAATCCGCCACGGATATGCAGCTATGCGGGGAAGACCTCGGTATGGTCCCACGCTGCACAGCAGGCGTCATGGAAGATTTGGGGCTGCTGTGCCTGCGCATCCAGCGCATGCCGGCAGAGCCCCGGACCATCTTTGCCGTCCCGGCCTCCTATCCCTATCTGTCCGTCGCCTCACCATCCAGCCACGACATGTCCACAATCCGAGGCTGGTGGGAGGAAGCGGATCGTGCCGTTGTCCAGATCTACTACTCTGATATCCTGGGCCATTCAGACATCGCCCCGAAAACCTGCGAACCTTCGATATGCCGACAGATCGTCGCCCTCCATCTCGACAGCAACAGCATGTGGGCAGTTTTCCCTATCCAAGATATCCTCGGCATGAGCGCCGACCTCCGGCGCCCGGATCCACGGGCAGAGCGTATCAATGTCCCCGCTGACCCTCATCATCGTTGGAATTTTCGTCTCCACCGCACCATCGAGGAGTTACTGTTACAGCAGCCATTCAATGCGGACGTCAGGTTCCTGGTGCATGCTGCAAACCGTTGACATTATCGGAGGCGCCGCTTATGAAGAAAATCGATGAACAAACAGAAAGGGAAAAACCCCTACGAAAGACCAAGATTGTCTGCACCATAGGGCCAGCCAGTGCTTCGGCACAAGTCATCGAGGCAATGATTCAAAACGGTATGGACGTGGCACGTCTGAATTTTTCCCACGGAACGCACGAAGACCACAGGAAAAAGATCAAGCTGATCCGCTCCATCTCGCAGCGTCTGAACCGGCCGGTCGCCATCTTGCAGGACCTTGCCGGACCCAAGATTCGAGTGGGTCCCATTCCTGACCCTGGCATCATGCTGGAGTCAGGCCGGGCGTTCAGGCTGACAACCGTCGATATCCAGGGAACAGATGAAAGGGTCTCCATTTCCTACCGGCGTCTTCCGAAAGAAGTCAAAAACGGCGACCGGATTCTGCTCGCCGACGGCCTGATGGAACTGCAAGTGGTCAAGGTCGTCGCCACAAGCATCCATTGCCGTGTAATCACGGGCGGCCTTCTCACCTCCAACAAGGGTATCAATCTGCCTTCCGGGACAATCCACGCTCCAGCCATGACAAGCAAGGACCGGGAAGACCTCCGATTCGGGCTGGCTCATGATGTGGATTATGTCGCCCTGTCCTTTGTCCGGTCAGCCAAGGATATCGCATCGGCCCAGGCCATTATCAGACGTGCAAATAAGAAAACTCCCGTTATTGCCAAAATTGAAAAGCACGAGGCCCTGAAGCATATCGATGCAATTCTGGAAGTGTCCGGCGGCCTGATGGTTGCCCGCGGGGATTTAGGAGTCGAGATTCCACTGGAAGACGTCCCGCTGATCCAGAAACAGCTCATCCGGCAGGCCAATGGCCTTGGAAAACCGGTCATTACAGCCACGCAAATGCTGAGATCGATGGTGGCATCGCCGCGCCCAACCCGGGCGGAAGCCGCCGACGTCGCCAATGCAGTTCTCGACGGAACCGACGCCGTCATGCTCTCTGAGGAAACGGCTTCCGGCGTCTATCCCGTTGAGGCCGTTCGCTTCATGGACCGTCTCACTCGCATCGCAGAAACCGGCTATGCGTACGCAAACTTTCTGCACCAGCCCCCTCGGAAGCATATTTCAGAATCCGTTGCCCATGCCTCCTGTGTGTTGGCCGATCATCTGGACGCCCGGGCGATCGTCGTCCATACCCGTTCGGGCACAACGGCAGGACACATCTCCCGTTTCCGGCCCCGCCAACCCATTATCGCTCTTTCCCCGGACAAGGAAACAATCCACCGGCTGACGCTGATCTGGGGATGTCAACCTTGCCTCATCGATGAAGCAAAGGATACCGACGCCATCTTCGAAACAGCGCCGGCTTACGCCCTGAAGGCCGCCGGCCTGAAGATAGGCGATCTCGTAGTGATGACACTGGGCCATCCCCTCTATGAAACGGGCACGACCAATATGATCCGAGTCCGGCAATTGTAAAGGCGTCACCATTATCATCCGCAGGCTTGAAATGAAATTGCGGAAAAAGAAAAAGGGGGTCAGATTTTCATCTGACCCCCTTGCCCTATCTGGCGGGGTCGAAGGGACTCGAACCCTCGGCCTCCGGCGTGACAGGCCGGCGTTATAACCGACTTAACTACGACCCCGTTTAAATTAAGCAACATGTAAATCAACGAAGCCTGTCTGGGCTCCATATCACGATCATGGTAGGCGGAACAGGACTTGAACCTGTGACATCCACGGTGTAAGCGTGGCGCTCTCCCAGCTGAGCTACCCGCCCGGTGTTCTGTTTCGCAACAGGCTGTGACGTCTAACAAGAATGGAAATGGATGTCAAGCGCTAAATCATCAGTGACGAACCCGCTAAAAGTCGAAAGACAAGCCAAAAACGACGGCTGCGTGAAAAGTTACGCAGGCAAGGCGCGCCAATTATGAGGAGTAAGGCGTACTTTGGCGTACGCCGCAATGACGAAGGATGCAGCGCAACGCAGCATCCGGATTGTTCATGCAGCCGTCATCAATGATTCATCGGACGCTGGGGCCGATCAGCCGTCGGGATCATGGCCGGCGGCGGTATTTGCATGAGCGCTTCAGGCGGCGGTATGCCGATCTTCAATGCTTCCGGTCCCTCTCCCGGAAGCAACGAAACTTTCAATACTTCATCCATATGCTCCACAGAGACGATATTCAGAGCCTTGACCACATTGGCCGGCACCTCTGCCAGATCCTTTTCGTTGTCTTTGGGAATAAGCACCGTTTTGAGGTTTCCCCGATGCGCCGCCAACAATTTTTCCTTCAGGCCGCCCACGGGCAGCACTCTGCCCCGCAAAGTGATTTCACCGGTCATGGCCAAATCACCGCGGACTTTTCTTTTTAAAAATGCCGAGGCAATGGCAGTCGCCATCGCAATGCCCGCCGAAGGTCCGTCTTTTGGAATGGCGCCTTCCGGCACATGGATGTGAATATCGATGTCCTTGTAAAAATTGTCGCCGAGTCCGAATTGATCCGCACGGGCACGGACGTAGGTCAATGCGGCCTGCACGGATTCCTGCATCACGTCCCCCAACTTGCCGGTCATGATCATCTTGCCGGTGCCTTTCATGAGCGAAACTTCGATGGCCAGGAGTTCACCGCCAACCTCTGTCCAGGCCAGACCTACCGCCAATCCGATGCTGTCTTTGCCTTCGGTCTCACCGTGGCGGAACTTGGGAACGCCAAGATATTTCTGAACGGTCTTGGAAGAAATTTTGATCAGTCCTGCATTGCCGTTCGTCACAATTTCCCTGGCCACCTTCCGGCATATGGAAGCGATTTCACGATCGAGGTTTCTCACGCCGGCTTCACGGGTGTATTGCCTGATTATGGTCAGCAACGCCCCTTCGGAAAAGGCAATGTTGTCGTTCGTCAGGCCATTGGCCTCCATAGCCTTTTTGACGAGAAATTTCAGGGCGATGTTCATTTTTTCCGGTTCCGTGTAACCGGCGATCCGGATGACTTCCATACGGTCCTGCAAAGGCGCCGGAATGGTCTGCAATACATTTGCCGTCGTAATAAACATGATGTCCGACAGGTCGTAATCCACCTCAAGGTAATTGTCGTTAAAGGCGATATTCTGTTCCGGATCCAGCACCTCCAAAAGCGCCGAGGACGGGTCACCCCGAAAATCGGAACTGAGCTTGTCCACCTCGTCAAGGCAGAAAACGGGGTTATTGGAGCCTGCTTTTTTAAGGAGCTGCACAATCTTCCCGGGCAATGCGCCGATATAGGTCCGCCGATGTCCCCTGATTTCCGCTTCATCCCGGACGCCGCCAAGAGACAGGCGGACAAACTTGCGGTTCGTCGCGCGCGCCACAGACTTGGCAACGGATGTCTTGCCGACACCTGGAGGCCCTACGAGACACAGGATGGATCCCTTGTTCTTCTTAACCAGCGATTGGACCGCCAGATATTCAAGAATCCGTTCCTTGACCTGCTTGAGACCGTAATGATCTTCCTCAAGAATAACCTCGGATTCCTTCAACGTATGTTTGTTTTCCGTCTTTTCATACCAGGGCATATCCAGAAGCCAGTCGATATAATTCCTCGATACCGTGGCCTCGGCGGACATGGGCGCCATCATCTGCAGTTTCTTGATCTCCGCCTTTACTTTCTTCTGGGCTTCTTCGGGCATTTTTTTGTTCTTTAATTTTTTTTCTAACTCATTAATCTCACTCTTAAATTCGTCCTTTTCGCCCATCTCCTTCTGGATCGCCCGCATCTGCTCATTGAGGTAATAATCCTTCTGGGTCTTTTCCATCTGCTTCTTGACCCGCCGCTTGATCTTTTCCTCCACCTGCAGGATTTCGATCTCGCCCAGCATCATTTCGTAAATGGTTTCCAGCCGGTCATTGACGTTGATGATCTCGAGGATCTTCTGCTTGTCATCCAGTTTGATCCCGACATGCGAAGCAATGACATCCGCCAACTTTGAAGCGCCTTCGATCGATGCAATGGTGCCCACCATCTCAATATGGACTTTCTTGCTGAGCTTCACGTAGGTTTCAAAAGCCTCCCGGATGCTTCGCATGAGGGCTTCTGTTTTCACGAAGTCTTGCCTTTCCTCGATTTCCTCTTGTTCTTCAACATTGACCACAAAGAAATCGTCATGGGGCAGATAGTCTTTGATGATCCCGCGCTTTTTGCCCTCCACGAGAACCTTGACCGTGCCGTCGGGAAGTCTCAGCAACTGAATGATGATGCCGATGGTCCCGATCGTGTAAATATCTTCTTCCGCGGGATCATCCTTCTGGGCGTTCTTCTGCGCTGCCAGGAAGATGCCTTTTTCATATTTCATGGCCGATTCGAGGGCGGCAATGGATCTCTCCCGTCCCACAAAAAGGGGTACGATCATATGGGGAAAGACCACCACATCCCGCAACGGTAAAAGCGGAATGGCCGTGACGTTGTCCTGTCTTTCTGTATTCTTCATGAATTCAAACATGTTCCATCCTATATTGGTTCAGATATTTAAGCCGTTTCCGACTGCTTCTCGAACAGCAGAATGGGATGTTCCCGGTTCATGACCACATCTTCGTTGATAACGCATTCCCGAACATCGGATCGGGACGGAATGTCAAACATAATCTCAAGCATGGTATTTTCCAGGATGGCCCGCAGTCCCCGCGCCCCGGCTTTTCTCTCGGCAGAGAGCGTCGCAATAGCCCGGAGGGCCCCATCCGTAAACTTCAGCCTCACGTTTTCGAGCTCGAACAGTTTTGTATACTGTTTGATAATCGCATCTTTCGGTTCAACCAGAATCTTGATCAGGTCTTCCTTTGTCAGTTCATTCAGCGTCGCAATGACAGGCAAGCGGCCCACAAACTCCGGAATAAGCCCGAATTTGAGCAGATCCTCCGGCTGGACATCTGAAAGCAATTCACCGACTTTCTTCTCTTTTTTGCTTTTTATGTCGGCCCCGAAGCCCATTTTGTTGACGCCCACTCGCCGGGCAATAATGTCTTCCAGATCGTTGAAGGCGCCGCCGCAGATAAACAGGATATTCGTCGTATCAACCTGGATAAACTCCTGTTGGGGGTGCTTTCTGCCGCCTTTCGGCGGGATGTTGGCCATGGTTCCTTCGATGATTTTCAAGAGGGCCTGTTGCACCCCTTCACCCGACACATCGCGCGTAATCGAAGGATTTCCCGACTTCTTGGCGATTTTATCAATTTCATCGATATAAACAATGCCTTTTGAGGCACGGGCGACATCATATTCGGAATTCTGCAGCAGACTCAGAATGATATTTTCAACATCCTCGCCCACGTAACCCGCCTCCGTCAAAGTCGTCGCATCGGCAATCGTAAAGGGAACATTCAACATTTTTGCCAGCGTCTTGGCCAGAAGCGTCTTACCGGAACCCGTCGGTCCTATGAGCAGGACATTGCTCTTCTGAATGTCAACCCCCTGCAGATCCACTTCGCTGAATAAACGCTTGTAATGATTATAAACAGCCACAGCAAGAATTTTTTTTGTCTTATCCTGTCCGATCACGTATTGATCCAGAAACTTCTTGATGGCCCTGGGCTGCGGGATGCCGCCACCCGGTTCTTCCTTCTTTACCGTCCCCGTTTCTTCTTCCACAATGCACCGGCAAAGCTCAATGCATTCGTCACAGATATAGGCAGTCGGACCGGCCACCAGCTTCAGCACCTCATTCTGGTTTTTTCCGCAAAATGAGCAGAAAAGCATTCCCTGCCCGCCCTGATAATCTCTTTTTTTCGCCATAAACAAAACTCCTCAGGATATCCGCTTCACGATAATTTCATCAATAATTCCATAATCTTTTGCCTGTTGAGCGCTCATGTAATAATCACGCTCCGTATCGGCATGTACCTTGGCTAGGGCTTGACCGGTCAACTCGGCAAGAATATCATTTAATTCCTCTTTCAATCGCAGGATCTCCCGCGCCTGGATGTCGATATCCGTCGCTTGCCCGTGAAATCCGCCCAGCGGTTGATGGATCAGGATCCGGGAATGCGGCAGGGCGTAACGCTTTCCTTTTTTGCCTGCCGCCAGCAACAGGGCGCCCATACTGGCCGCCTGGCCCATGCAGAAAGTGCAGACGGGCGGCTTGATGTAATTCATCGTGTCAAAAATAGCCATACCGGAACTGACATGGCCGCCGGGCGAATTGAGATAAAAAAAGATTTCCTTGTCCGGATCCTGGGACTCGAGATAGAGCATCTGGGCAATGACAAGGTTGGATACATGGTCGTCAATGGCCGTCCCAAGAAAAATGATCCTGTCCTTCAGGAGCCTCGAGTAGATGTCGAAAGCCCGCTCGCCTCGGCCGTCCTGTTCCACAACCATGGGGATCAGTGTCATGGCTTGACCTCCGAGGTGTCAGGCCGGTCTTTTTTCACCGTCCGTATTTTCGCTTTCGATTCGATAAAATCAAAAACCTTCTGGTGCAAGACCTCGTTTTCGATATGATTCTGCATATCATCCTTTTCGAGGGACTCCCGCAGCGCCTCAACGGTCATGCCGCGACTCTCCGCCATCATGCGAATCCGGTCCGCCACTTCGTCTTCCCCGACAGAGATGCTCTCCAACCGGCTGATATTCTTGATAATCAGTGCGGTCAGGACAATCTTTCTTGCTTCGTCTTTGAACGTATCGTGCATTTTGACGGTCATCTCCGTCGCCGTCTTCTTGTCCATCCCGCGGGAAAGCAGCCGACGTTGCGTATCCGCCATCATCTGGAAGATCTGCCGCTCTACAAAGGACGGCGGCACATCGAATTCATTATCCTTGTTGCTCAAAAGCCGATCCACGATCTGCTGCCTGACATCCGCCTCGATCCTTGCTTTATGCTCGGCCATCAGGCTTTTGTGAAGGTCGGCCTTCAAACCCTCAAGGGAGTCGTATTTCTCAAAATTCTTCACAAAGTCTTCATTGATTTCAGGAAGTATTTTCTCTTTCAGCCCTTTGAGCACAACGGAAAAGGAAACGTCTTTTCCCGCAAGATGCGCCGCCTGATAATCGTCGGGGAACCGAACTTCAATCTGCCTCGCCTCACCTTTTTTCATGCCGATCAGTTGAGATTCAAAACCCGGCACGAGGATTCCGGAACCGACTTCCAGAAAATAGTTTTCCGCCTTTAACTCCTTCAGGGCTTCACCCGCCAGCGTCCCCTCAAAATCGATCGTCGCAAATTCCCCGGCCATCAAACCGCGATCATCTTCGATATCCTGCATTGTCGCAAACATCTGCTGGATTTCTTTGAACCTGTCCTCGATGTCCTGCTCCGTAACGGTCAGCTCTTCTTTTTCCAGCTCCAGATCGAGATAACCTTTGGGTTCCAACATGGGTTCCACTTCCACGGTGGCTGTAAAGCTGAAATTCTTATCCGGCGCAATGCCCTGCTGATCGATTTTCGGCTGTGTCACTGCCAGAATGTCGTGCTCCTTGACGGCATCCCAATAGACCTGATTGATCAGCTTGCTAACCGTTTCCTCTTCCACATGATCCTTATAGTGACGTTCGAGAACGTCCCGCGGAATCTTGCCCTGACGGAATCCCCGGATGCGTGCCTTTTTGGCGACATCGCGATACACAGAATCCAGCCCTTTTTTCACATCTTCCCAGGGGATCTCAAAAGAAAGCCTTTTCCTGACAGGACTGACTTCTTCAATTTTAACTGCCACAATTTCACTCACGATATTCGACTCCTTGTTTGCAGAGTTCTGGACATCCTCATATTGGTGCGAGAGAGGAGATTTGAACTCCTACGGTTTAACCCGCTGGATCCTAAGTCCAGTGCGTCTGCCAATTCCGCCACTCTCGCCCGGAACCAGGCCCATGTCCTATATATTCATTGAAACCGACCTTGTCAACGCAATTCATAGGCCGGGCAGCCGTTTTATAGCATTAAAAAACCGCCGGAATGGCGGTTATTTCAAGTTTATAATTGGTCGGGGCGAGAGGATTTGAACCTCCGACCCTCTGAACCCCATTCAGATACGCTACCAGACTGCGCCACGCCCCGACTCATATAGAACACCGAAATTTGTCGTTCCCATTAGCATCATCGCGCTATCCTGTCAAGGACAATGAATTGAAAAAAAGCTTGAATAAAAACAAACAATAAAGTAAAAAGATAGTCATGGAAAAATGGATCACGCCATGTTTATTCGGATTTTTACTGATCATCGGCGCCCTTTTCCCCGCAGCCTCCCGGGGCGATATCTACAGGTACGTCGACAGGGAAGGCGTTATTCACCTGACCAACATCCCCACGAACCCCCACGTTAAATATGATCTGATTCTGAAGGAGAAGCGTGTCCTTTTCAAGGTTAAGCCTGCGGACATCACTAAATACGATCACCTGATAACCAAGGCCTCGGAGAAGTACCAAGTCGATTCTGCCCTCGTAAAGGCGGTCATCAAAGCGGAATCAAACTTCAACCATCAGGCCGTCTCTCCGAAAGGCGCGAGGGGACTCATGCAACTCATGCCCGCCACGGCAACCTCCCTGCAGGTTCAGGATAGTTTCCATCCTGAAAACAACATTGAGGGAGGCGTCCGGTATCTCCGCTATCTTTTAAACCTCTTTAAGGGAGATCTTTCCTTGGCACTGGCGGCTTACAACGCCGGTGAAGCGGCAGTCACCAGATATCATTACAATATCCCGCCCTATCGGGAAACACAGACTTATGTCAAGCGGGTATTGCATTACCTCAGCCAATATCGTACCGAAGAAAAATAATCGCATCCGGAAGCATTCTCGCACGGGCCATATATCAGTTTCGGCTGTTTTGGTTCTTGAGTGTCGAGCCAGGCATATTCATTCCTATCGAAGCTGTCGCCCAGATATGGGGCTGATAACGGGCATCTGGCAAAAGTACCCGAAACTGTTACTAATATCACATTATCAGGGCAAAAGTGCAAGTTAATAAATGCTTAGATGTTCACATAGGATCGAGTTGCATGATCTTTGATACACCCCCACAAAATTGGAATCATCTCGAAGACATGGTCAACCAGGCCTTCGGCGAAATGGGGTATGAAAGTTATCGCGATCATGCGCTTTCGACCATCCGCGGTACCGTTCGGATTGACGTATACGCCGAAAAGACCTCAAGCCCCATTCCCACAATCGTCTTATGTGAATGTAAGTACTGGGAAAAGCCTGTCAACCAAAACGTAATCTATGGATCTAGATCTATCTGCTCCGACGTCGGTGCTCATTTTGGACTTATCATTTCCAAGGCTGGCTTTCAGTCTGGAGCGAAAGAAACAAGAGACGCAACTAACATCTATCTATTGAGCTTTTTGGAATTTGAGTCAATTTTTTTTAAAGAGTGGCGCGCCGGAGTACTCTTGAAGCTGGTTCAAATGTGTGATTCCTTGCTGCCGTTACTCCCAGGGAATCCCCATTTCGCGGATAACAGAGAATTTCAAGAAAAGCTAGGCTCTCTTAATGTATTCGACAAATACAATATCTTTTTCGGGAGCCAACGTTACACCATCTGCTTCCTTGAACGTGGCGAGTTCCCCATTGTAATTACCGATCCACGAGGTGATCCAAACAACATAGAATCACTGATAATCCAATCTCACCGTCAGTATTTTGAAGTCGCAAAACAAGCTTGCACTGATGCTCGTAACTATTTCCACATCTAACTTCGTGTTCGAGGCGGACGCGGAGAGACAACGGCGTCATTCAGGTTCTGTCCGTGCCTCGCGCCGCTCAACAGCCGACGTTATACTGATTAATAAAATTGCCAAACAACCGAATGAAGTGATTCTATGCGAAAAAAGCAATAGAGTCTCGGATAAAAAGATCGTTAACTTTATTAAGGGGGACTTTATCATGGGTATGATGAAAGAGTTCAAGGATTTTGCTGTCAAGGGGAATGTTGTCGATATGGCGGTTGGCATCATTATTGGCGCGGCATTTGGCAAAATCGTTTCTTCCTTTGTTGCGGATGTTATTATGCCTCCAATAGGCGTGCTTGTTGGTGGAATAGATTTCTCCAAATTGGCGTTTACTATTAAAGAAGCTACGGGAGATATACCTGCTGTCGTAATCAGTTATGGAAAATTTATTCAAACGGCGGTCGATTTCACAATTATCGCATTTGCAATCTTTATGGTTATCAAAGGAATAAACTACCTCAAGCGAAAAGAGGAGGAAGCGCCTGAAGTTCCACAAAACCCCTCGACGCAAGAAGTATTACTTACGGAAATACGTGATTTGCTGAAGAATCGGACATAGCCCTTTTTCAGAATCACCCCGTACAACGCCGCTAATTCAGCCGACATAAAATCCGCGCGGCTGATCGGGGGCGAGATGAGCCGCACCCCCTTGGGCGCGGGAGATGCAATGGATTGCAGATCCCGTGACAATGAGGGCAAAGCCACCCCGTATGCGGTGCGGTTCGATGGATGGTTCGAGCCGCTTGTGGCGAGAAAACCATCAAGGCTCATCTCGCCCCCGTTCGTGCCGCCGCAGGCGGCGCGAACAGCCGCATTAGCGACCCACGCCCCCCGGGAGACGCTTTATCAAGGAATAACTTTCGCGGCTGCTCAGAAGGGTGGCAGATAAAAATTCCGTTCCCACTGCTTGAGTTTTTTCTCTTTGATTCCGGGCACCTTTTTGAGATCGGCCACTTTCCTGAAAAGGCCGGACGTGTTGCGGAATTCTACAATCCTCTCTGCGGTCGCTTCGCCGATGCCCGGAATGAGCATCAGCTCGTCCCGGGTCGCCCGGTTCAGGTCGATGGGCAGATCGAGGGCAAGGCGCTCCGCCGCATCCATTTGGCCGAGTGTCAGGCTGCCGTTGGCGCCTACGGTCACCGTCTGACCTGCAATCAAACCAAGCCCAAGGATATTTTTATCGAACCGATCATGGCGTTCGATACCGGCAAACGTCAAAAGATTCAACAACGTTGTATCATCGGGAAGATAGTAAATGCCCCTCCGGCTCAAATCCCCGGAAAGCCTCACAACAACGGGTCCGTCCCGGGGGTCGCCATGGGCGATTCGGGCATCCTGATGGGTTATGCTGGCCGAATAAAGAGAGAACAGACAGACGGCGGCCGTCATCAGTACGCAGACAATCAGGCCGTCAACCTGCCTTCCGGTGATACGCATGGGCGATTTTCAGGATCGTTTATGCAACTCAAAGGCGTCGTGCAGGACCATGACGGCCAGTTCCGTGTACTTGGCCTGAACGACGCAGGAAATCTTGATATCGGATGTGCTGATCATCAGGATATTAATCCCTTCGTGGGCCAAGGTCGCAAACATTTTTGCCGCCACGCCCGAATGGCTGACCATCCCGACACCTACGATGGATATTTTGGCGACATTTTCGTCCACCTCGACCTTTGCTGCGCTGATATCTTTGCCGGCCTCCGCAACCAGCCTTGTAGCTTCCTTAATATCTTTTCGGGATACCGTAAAGGTCAAGTCCGTGAACCCGTCAACGCTCGCATTCTGGATAATCATGTCCACTACGATATGGTGTTCCGCAAGCGGTGTAAACAAACGGGCGGCAATGCCCGGCCTGTCAGGAACATGAACCACCGTGATCTTTGCCTGATCCCGATCATAGGTTACGCCCGTTACCACTTCCTTTTCCATAGCTGCATCCTCCTTCATCACGAGGGTTCCACCCTCGTCCGTAAAGGATGAACGGACATAAAGCGGAACCTGATATTTCTTCGCCATCTCTACAGATCGGGGTTGAAGCACCTTTGCCCCCAACATCGCCATTTCCAGCATTTCATCATAGGTAATTTTGCTTAGTCTTCTGGCCTTGCTGCATATGTTCGGATCAGTCGAATAAACCCCGTCCACATCAGTATAAATATCACAGACATCGGCATGTAGGGCAGCAGAAAGCGCGACAGCGCTGGTATCCGAACCGCCCCTTCCCAGAGTGGTAATATTATTCTCCGAATCAACCCCCTGAAAACCGGCAATAACCACGATCGTCCCTTTTTTCAGTTCATTTCTGATAGCCGTTGTATCGATGTTCACAATCCTGGCTTTCCTGTGCGCCTGATCAGTCAGGATCTTGATCTGAAACCCCAGAAAGGACCGGGCGGGATATCCCATCTTATTGAGCATGATGGCCAGCAGCGACACCGTCACCTGTTCCCCCGTCGAGACCAGGGCATCGTACTCGCGTTCATCCGGTGAATCGGCAATCTGATGCGCCAGATTGATCAGCCGATCCGTTTCGCCCGACATGGCCGATAAAACAACAACGACCTGGTTGCCCGCCTCCTTCGTTTTGATCACTCTCATGGCGACATTCTCGATTTTGGCAAGGTTGGCCACCGAGGTGCCGCCATATTTTTGTACGACCAGAGCCATCTTAAAAACCTCCATCTTTTAGTGAATCTGTAATTTGCATGACTTGCGCCCGTCCGCCGGAGATCTCGATTCGCCTTCGGGTCTGATCCATGTAAATCATGGTTATAAACAATGATTCATCAGGGAGGACGTCCTGTATTTTTTCCGCCCATTCGATGACGGTAACGCCCTTGCCAAAGATATACTCTTCATAGCCGAGATCAGGCAAATCAGCGGAACCGGAAAGCCTGTAGACATCCAGATGAACCAGTTTCAACCGGCCTGGATACTCATTGATCAGCGTAAAAGTCGGACTGGTGACCGGATAATCTTCCCCAACGCCCAGACCGCGGGCGATCCCTTGGGTCAGGCTCGTCTTTCCGGCGCCCAGTTCACCGACAAGGGCGACAATGGCCCCTTCGCCCAGTGTCTCCCCGATGATCCTGCCCATACGAAATGTCTCGTCCGGATCATTGGAAATCAATGTCAGAAGGAAGTCCCTATCGGTCATCGTCAGGTCAAGACCGCCCCTGTGTCTTGCAGCCCTTTCATCATTTATGCGTTCGAGACCTATGAAAAATGGCTTCGCCGCGACTCAAAATCTTTTTTGCTAAAAAAATGAGAATGCTTAAATATGTTTGAAATCAATAAATTAGTCATGGGGACATGACGGAGTCGTGTCCCCATCAACGAAAGTTCATTCATTCGCCGCTTGCGAACCATCTATCACCGGTTATGCAAAGATCTCAGTTTGCTTTACCGATAAAAATGGTTCTCAAGCCCTGACAATGGCATCTGCCACGGCTAAAACCCGCCGGATGGCCTTCACGTCGTGGACCCTGACCAGGTGGCTTCCGTTCATGACAGCAGCGGTCACCGCCGCGGTCGTCCCTTCGAGGCGATCCTGCGGTCCTTCTTCGCCGTCACGGGCGAGAAAGGATTTTCGTGATGGCCCGGTCAGGATCGGCCTGCCCAGCACCGCAAACTCGGCAAGGTATTTCAAAAGCTTGAGATTATCGGTTCTGAATTTGCCGAACCCCAGACCCGGATCGATGACGATCTGATCCGTTGATATTCCCGCAGATTGTGCCGCATGCATGCGTTCATAGAAAAAATCAATAATTTCACCCGTCAACGACGCATAGCGGAGATCGCCCTGCTGCATAGTCTGCGGCACGCCCCGCATATGCATGAAAACAACGCCCGCTCCTGACGACGCAACCACCTCAGGCATCTGCCCATCAAGGCGCATGGCGCTTATATCGTTGATGATTTCGGCACCGGCGGCTAACGCTGCCCGCGCAACGACCGCCTTGGTCGTATCTACGGAAATCGGAATATCGATCTTCCCGCAGAGCCCTTGAATCACCGGGATGACTCTGCGCAGTTCCTCCTCCGGGGAAACCGGTTTGGCACCCGGCCGTGAGGACTCTCCGCCGATATCCAGAATATCCGCTCCGTCTTCCGTCAGTTGCAAACCCGCAGCAATGGCTTCCTCATGCGAATCATGATGCCCGCCGTCTGAAAAGGAATCCGGCGTCACGTTGAGAATCGCCATGATCCTGGTGCGGTCGCCCAAAGCCATTTCCCGGCGACTGGTCCGGAGCATCCATCGATCCATCGAAATGTTTTCAAGCAGCTGCTTGAGTTTTGCCGTTAATTCATTGAGGCCGAAGGGCTGGGAAGACGTTTTTTCAATAAAACGGTCGAGTTGCTTACGCGTTCCCATGAGCAACACTTCCGTTGATTCGATGCTGCAGGCGACAGATCCGCGCGCCACGGCGGCGTCAGCGCCAATGGAGAGCATTTCCTGCTTGATGATGTTCGCTACCTTGCAGGGGAGGCAGGGTATCAGGATGTTCAGATGCACCATCTTCGGAAGCATGGCATCGATCCCATATGGGTCCACGCCGATGTCCTTCAGTATCCGGATCGCCTGCTGCTGGCCGATCCAGATCAGACGTCTGGGTTCTACATTCCCCCCGTCCCTGGCATCCATTGCTGCATTAACCTCTGATAGAGAGCCACGCCTCTATTGTTCCAATGTCGGTACAGTCGGTACAGCCTCCGTTTCCGGAGGCGCTTTTTTCTTCTCTTCATCGTCGCTGCGAATGCCGATGATGGCATCCAACTCAACCGCATTCAGCACTTCTTTCTCAATAAGCTCCGCAGAAATTTTATGCAGCGCTTCCATATGATCCGTGATCAGTTGTTTGGCCATTTCGTAACTATCCGATACGATTTTGGTAATCTCCCGGTCAATGCGTTGCGCAGTTTCCTCGCTGTAATCCTTATGCGTTGCAAATTCCCGCCCCAGGAAGATCTGCTCATCCTTTTTGCCGTAGCTCAGCGGCCCCATGACGTCGCTCATGCCCCACTCGCAGACCATCTTCCGGGCCAGATTGGTTGACCGTTCAATATCATTGCCAGCGCCCGTCGTGAAATCCTTCAGCACCAATTCTTCCGCCGCCCGCCCGCCCAGCAGAATCACGATATTGTTCAGCAGGTATTTCTTCGGGTAGGTGTGCTTCTCATCGATCGGAAGCTGCTGCGTCACACCGAGCGCCCTCCCTCTGGGAATAATCGTAACCTTATGAATCGGATCCGTTCCGGGCAGCAACCGGGCGACAAGGGCATGTCCGGACTCATGATAGGCCGTGTTGCGTTTTTCCTGATCGCTGACAACCAAGCTTTTGCGTTCTGCTCCCATCAGGACCTTGTCCTTGGCAAATTCGAAATCGCTCATGAAGACCTTGTCTTTGTCGAAGCGGGCAGCGTAAAGCACGGCTTCGTTGACGAGGTTTTCGATATCGGCCCCGGAGAACCCCGGCGTACCCCGGGCAATCACAGAAGCCTTCACATCATCGGCCAGTGGCGTTTTCTTGGCATGAACTTCGAATATTTTTTCCCTGCCCCGGACATCGGGCAATGGAACCATGACCTGTCGATCAAATCGCCCCGGCCTCAGCAGGGCCGGGTCGAGCACGTCGGGACGGTTCGTAGCCGATACCAGAATGACGCCCTCATTGGATTCAAATCCGTCCATTTCTACCAGCAGTTGATTCAGTGTCTGTTCCCGCTCGTCATGACCGCCTCCCAGACCAGCGCCCCGGTGCCGGCCGACGGCATCGATTTCGTCAATAAAAATGATACAGGGGGCGTTTTTTTTCCCCTGATTGAAGAGGTCCCGCACACGTGAGGCGCCGACGCCGACAAACATCTCCACAAAATCAGAACCGCTGATGCTCAGAAAAGGAACATCCGCTTCTCCGGCAATGGCCCTTGCCAGCAGTGTTTTCCCGGTTCCGGGCTGTCCGACCAGCAGCAACCCCTTGGGGATGCGTCCGCCCAGCCGGGTGAACTTTTTGGGATCTCTCAGAAACTCGATCACCTCCTCCAGCTCGGCCTTGGCCTCATCCACACCGGCCACGTCGGCAAAGGTCACTTTTTTGGACTTATCCGTAACAAGCCGCGCGCGGCTTTTTCCGAAAGCCATCGCTTTGCCGCCGCCCGACTGCATCTGGCGCATGAAAAAAATCCATATCCCGATGAGCAGCAGCATGGGAAACCATGATATCAGGATATTCATATACCAGGGGGAATCCTCGACCGGTTTGGCGGTAATCCGCACTTTTTTTTCCTTAAGCAAAGGAACCATCTGTGTATCTTTGGGCATATAAGTCTTGAAGGTCTTGCCATCCGTCAGTTTGCCGGAAATATTTTCTCCCTGAATGGTCACCTCCGTAACCTGCCCTTTTTCAACCTGGCCGATGAAATCGCTGAATATCAGACTCCCAGCCGTACTCTTCGGCTGATTAAAAAGATGGTACAGCAGGACAAATACAAGGCTGATAACCATCCAGAGGGCAATGTTTTTTTGCAACGGGTTCAACAGGATTGTCTCCTTTATATAAACGATTTTGAAATTGAGGCTCCCTTCCTACAACAACCTGCATATTATTTCAAATTTTTTCTGTCTGTTCTATTTTTAAAATTTTTCTTGTCTTATCCGTAAGCTTGACACGCTCGCCGAGCAGTTGCCCGACGATCCAGATCACGGAATGGCCGTCAACAAAAATGGGAACCTGTCCCCTGAGCCGAACGGGAATTTTTTCATCGATAAAATAACGCTTGAGTTTTTTCATCCCGGTCATACCCAGCGGCTGAATCCGGTCCCCCGGCTGCGGCGTACGCACCACCAGCGGCGGCACGATGCAGGCGTAATCCATGTAAACGGTCCGGCTGTCGCCGAAACACACCGCCGATCTCTCCACAAAATCGAGCCATAGCGTCATTTTCAGCGCTTCGATCCGGACCTGCCCCGGAATCTTTATTATATCACAGGCGATCATGCCGACAGCAGAATGACCGGCGGACGCTTCTTCATGACCTTGCACCGCCGTTTTAGAAACACGCGGGGGTTTTATTCTCCTGCCGATCACCAGACTGTTATTCTTGCGCCGGACTTCCCTTCCAAAAGGCAAATGCAGCGATCCGCTGGAATGCCCACACTGCATCAAGGCCTCGACGCCGCGGATGTGCACATGGCCGATGCCCTGCTTCTGCTGTGTATGGCCCAGCAGCAGATGCTTGATCAGCCGGCTTCGCAGGGCTTCATGCAGACCGAGGAAAAGGGGGATGTTGATCCTGATCTCCTGATGCACCGAATCGATTTCAACCATCCGCCGATCGGCAACATGCTCTTCGACCGTTCGCTTCAAATAATCATCTTCCAGACTCAGAATTTCCGCCGTACGGCAGAGAGTTTCTTCCAGGCGCGGATTGTAACGGGTCTTCAATTCCGGAATGAGCCGGTGTCTGATCCTGTTTCTGAAACAGTGCTCATCCGTGTTGGATTGATCGATCAAATACGGCAAATCCTGCCTTGTGAGATATTCGCTGATTTCCGCCCGAGTAACGCCCAGCAGCGGACGGATAAAGCGTTCTTCCCGGACCGCCTGCATGCCTCTGAGGCCTTCCCTGCCGCTGCCGCGCATCAGGTTCATCAGGACGGTTTCCGCCTGATCGCCGGCGTGATGGCCCAGGGCAATTTTTCGGGCGTCGTATTGACCCCGGATTACTTCAAAAAAACAATACCTTTCCTCGCGTGCAGTCTCTTCGACGGATGTTTTTCGCACACGGCTGAGTGCGGTAATATCGATTTTTTTCGATTCGCAGACGAGCCCCATATGCGCACAGAGTCGATGAACAAGGGCTTCTTCCTCATCAGCGGGCCCGGGGCGCAGTCCATGGTTCAAATGAGCGACCACCAGCTTCAGGTTGTATTCCGCCGAGAAGTGCTTGAGGATGCCGAGCAGTGCAACAGAATCAGGCCCTCCGGACACCGCCACAACCACGCCATCACCGAGATGGAGCATTCGATATCGATCAATCGCCTGTTTAACTTTCTTGAGCAGTTTGACGGACATGGGCTTTTAGCAATATATCTTTGTTATTTCATAGAGATGCTCGCAACTGTCATCCGGCTTCAGGTTCAGCAGCGCTTCCCTGCCGGTCAACCCGTTCAGAAAAGCGCAGCTCAGGAATCCTGCATTCTTTGCCAGCAGGATATCGTTGACACCGTCCCCAATGACAACGGTCTGGTCCGGACGCGCCTGAAAGCGCTTCAGAATCACATCGGCGAGACGGGCGTCAGGCTTAATGTAGGGGGTACTGTCCGCACCGATGACATCATCAAAAAATTTTGTAAGCTGCAAGGCATCACTCAGGGCTGTGGCAAAACGGTGGCGCTTGTTTGTCAGGACGACCTTTCTCTTTTCGTGAAAATGCTGAAGAACCTCAAGGACGCCGGGATAGAGCATCGTGGTATCAAGCATGTGTTCATGATAGTGATGCGAAAAAAGCGTCAACGCTTCCCCGAAGCGGTCGTGTGAGACCGGGCCGAGCGATCGTTCGATAAGCCTGTTTACGCCGTCTCCGATAAATTCAAGAATGAGCCGGTTTTCAATTTTGGGCAATCCCATTATTTTCAATGTATAATTTACGGAAGCGGCAATGTCTTCTCCGGATGTCACGAGCGTCCCGTCCAGATCATAAATCATCAGATCGACAAACTTCATTCCAATCAACCCTTTTCTTGAGATGGCCAAGATTATATTTGAATCTTCCCGTAATTACAACATCAGAGCTGTAATTATTCCTGCGTGGCTGGAGGTGCAAAAAAATACTAACATACCCGATACGGGTTTATATTGACGAGCTTTATCGTTTGTGCTAAGGAAGCAATGCCGCTTGGATCCGAAATTTACGGACTGAGACGGAACGGTCCTTGTGTCAGCCATTTACATGCATGATTTTAAGGCCTTCCGGATGATGTCCGGAAGGCCTTTTTTATGAGGAGCAACAAACGGAATATCATGTCGCCTGCCCCGGATGCCGGAGACGCAATTGCTATTCTTGGGCTCGGCAAGGTGGGTACAGCCGTCGGGCACCTGCTGAAGTCAGCCGGGTACCGGATCATTGCCGTCACCGATCAATCTCCCTCCGCTTTGAAACAAGGCATTCTCTTCACGGGCGGTCAGGCCTGCGAAACGCTTGCTGAGGCGGCGACGGCAGCCAACTGTATGATCATCACGACATCCGATGACGCCATTGCCTCCGTTTGCCGTGAGATCGTTGCCAACGGCTCCGTCCGGGAGGGAGACAAAGTCATTCACATGAGCGGCGCCGGCGGGCTCGATCTGCTCGCGCCGGCACGTCAGGTAGGCGCCCACGTGGCCAGTATCCATCCCATTCAATCCTTTGCCGATGTGGAAGGAGCCATCATGAATATCCCCGGCAGCACTTTCGGCATTACGGCAGATGACGAGCTGCGGGAATGGGCCGTCTCTCTGGTCAACGCATTGAAAGGCGTTCCTTTCTTTGTTCCGGAAGGGGATAAAGCCCTTTATCATGCCGCCGCCTGCATGGCCTCCAATTATTTGACGACGCTGATGCATATGGTCGAGACCACATACGGTACCCTTGGGCTGAATCGCGCGGAAGCGATCCGGGCTTTCTGGCCGCTTGTTCGGGGTACGCTCTTAAACATCGAGACCAGGGGCGCCGTTGAGGCATTGACCGGCCCCATCGCGCGCGGCGATGCGGGCACAATTGAAAAACATCTCCAGGCCTTGAGGAAAACGCTGCCCGATCTCCTGAACGCCTATTGTGAACTGGGCCTCATGACCGTCGATATGGCCCTAGAGAAGGGATCCCTTGCCCATGAACGGGCTCAAACCATCAAAACACTTTTCAAAGGAGGTTCGACTGATGAGCACGCAGGGAAAACTCAATAAAATTACAACCGCTGTTATCCGGGACATGAAGAAAAAAAACCAAAAAGTCACCATGTTGACGGCCTATGACTACCCAACGGCTGCCGTTATGGATGAAGCGGGCATCGACATCATTCTGGTCGGAGACTCGCTGGGCATGGTCGTTCTGGGTTATGACAGTACGCTGCCCGTCACGATGGAAGACATGATCCATCACACCAAAGCCGTCTGCCGCGGGGCGAAACGGGCGATGGTTCTTGGAGATATGCCTTTCATGTCTTACCAGGCCTCTGTTGATGAGGCCGTCCGGAATGCCGGACGCTTCCTGCAGGAAGCCGGCGCCCACGGCGTGAAACTGGAAGGCGGCAGGGAAGTTGTCGAGGTCACAAGGCGGATTGCCTCCGCCGGCATTCCCGTTATGGCCCATCTGGGATTGACACCGCAGTCCGTTCACCAGTTAGGGGGTTACAAGGTTCAGGGGAAAGGCGATGCGGCTGCAAAAAAAATGATAGAAGACGCCAGAATGCTTGAAGACGCCGGTGCTTTCGCTTTGGTTCTGGAATGCGTCCCCGTGCAGCTCGCCCGCGAGATTACGGAATCCCTGACGATCACCACGATCGGCATCGGGGCCGGCGTCCACTGTGACGGGCAGGTCCTGGTGATCAACGACATGCTGGGAATCTTCGAGCGGTTTACGCCAAAATTCGTGAAGAAATATGCCAACTTGAACTTGCAGATGAAAGAGGCCGTTCATCAGTATTGCAACGAGGTCCGGACAGGCGTCTTTCCGGACGACGCTCATTCATTTCTGACGACTTCGTAAAAAATTCGGATGCTCCGTTGCACTTCATCATTCGTCATTGAGGCGTGCCTCATCTCTATGGACTCCTCATTCCTTAGGATTTGCGCCTTGCCTGCGGAGCTTTTTACAAAGCCGTCCCGAACTCAAGGCTGTTGTTACTTTTTCGAGGTTGCTATTCCTGTGATCAGACGCCGCCGCTCGTGGAGTGCCTGTCTACTGCCCGTGATAAACGATCTTCGCTTTATCGCGGAGCTCTTTAATGATACGTTCAAAGGCCTGCTGTTGTTTCTGCTGGGTCAGAAATTCGGTGATCTTTTCTTTCGCTTCGCCGTCCAGATTCATGGTTTTTGAACTGTTTTTTTCGAGAACCTGGATGATATGGTAACCAAAATCCGTTTCCACCACCGGTCCGATCTCGCCCTTTTTCTGTGAAAAAGCGGCGTCTTCAAAAGGCTTTACCATCTGTCCCCGCGTAAAGGCACCCAGGTCGCCGCCTGCTTGTTTGCTTGGGCAATCCGATAACGTGTGGGCAGTTTTCGCAAAATCGGCACCGTCGAGAAGTTGCTTCCTCAGATCGTCCGCCTTCGCTTTTTTTTCTGCCTTTGTCTTTTCATCATCGCCGGCCGCCTTTGCGACCAAGATATGACGAACGTGCACCGATTCCGGTAATTTGAATTTGTCCTTGTTCTTTTGATAAAAAGCGGTGATTTCCTTATCCGTCGGTTTTGTTTTTCCTCCCATGGATGCAAGGACCAGTTTATTGATTCTTATTCCAAAGCGGATCTCTTCATTCATCTGCTCGCTTGTCACCTGATTTTTCTTCATGAGTTCATCGATGGTAACGCCCGACGGCAATGTGCTTTTCAACTGGTCGACGGCTTCCCCGACATCTTTGTCAGTCGCTGTTATCTTTTGACGATTGACCTCATCCATCAAGAGATTGTGGATAATAAAATCATCAACCAGCCGTTTCTTAATACTCTCTTTTGCCTCTTGCAGACGATTCTGCGGAATTTGATCTTTCATGGCAAGCAAGCGCTTGCCCAGTTCCGTATTCAGTTGTTCCTGCGTCATCTTATGTCCGTTCACATCGACCACGAGATTGGCCGGGATGACCGCGTCCGGCAACGTTGAAGATTGCGGCAGGGGCTGCTGCACCGGCGGCGGCTGGGGAGCGGCTACCTGGGCATCCGATTTCGATGCGGCGGGTTTTTCCCCTCCGGGATTACAGGCGGCCAAGGACGGCAGTAACAGACATATCGTTATGAAAATCAACACTCTTCGATGTGGCATGATTTAATCCTCCGGTTATTGAAAGCATGGACGGTGAGTTATACGAAAGCACCGGTTACGTCAAGGATATATTGTGATTATTGAACGATCTTAATAAATTCAGGATCTGCATCTGCTCATCAAGATTTGAACGCGTCTTTTCGCTCATGGCGATGGGGCAATGGATATTCATCATGTCAAGGATATCTTTCAGCGCTGAAAACATATCTCTCTTTGGAAATCCCTTTTCCGTCAGGTAATGAATCAGTTTCAGGGTTTTGAAGCCGTCAAACCAGACGTGGAATTGTTTTGCCAAGGCATCGGGTTCACGGTGATTCCTCCTGATTCGCGGCCAGACTTCATGAAAGCGGTTCATTTCCAGAAACGACCCGAGCAGCGGATGAATGCGCGCGGCCATAGTTAGAATGTCCTGTACTTCCCGCCGGCCGCCGCCAGCCATTGTCTCCAGCCAGCGCTTGAGAATCATAAAAACCTCTGGGTCATACAAAAGATATTCGTTCTGTCTCCCCTCGAGGAAGCGGATCATACGCTGGCCGGTTCCAAAAGGAACGCGGCGGGAGGGACGGGCAGAAGGATAGACGATTGTCGTGTGAATCCCGGCAACAGGACCCAACTTATTCAGTTTATTAAGAAAATAAAAATCCTCGGCCGCTTCCCGACGGTTCATGCCGTACACCGCTGCATAGCTTTCGGGCGTGCACACCATCGTAGAGCCGATGGCATGAAAGTCATAGGGTGATCCGGCAAATCTCAATCCCAGGATATAATATCTCAGAAAGATCTCATAACAGCAAATAGCGGCTTCCAAGACGGGATCCGTTTCCGAACGATGTGAAAAACCGACGACGGCAGCATGAATTTTTTGATTATCGAAAAAATGCCGCACCGCCGAAAGGTAACAGGGTTCAACCCAGGTATCTGCATCCAGATTAAAAAGAAGTTTCCTGGCCGGGCTCTGATAATCAAACAGACTCAGGGCCCTGTCCAGCCCAAGTTTTCTGGCCAGGCCCACGCCACCGTTCTTTTCAGGCATCTCCATGCCCCGGGAGGATGCATCCAAGCAGGCCAATCGGATGCCGGATGATCCGATTTGACGGCTCTGCTGTTCGATCACACCGGCGGGTGTGCCTGCAGCGTGAACATCGCCATGAATCAACGAACGCAGGAGCGTCATAGTTTGTCGATTGTTTTCAATATCTTTCAGGTCGGCAAAATCTTTTTCCCGATTGTTGATCACACAGATGACGAGCGTCCGGCAGAGCTCCAACGGCTGGTTCGCAGACAGTCTTTTGAGCGTCTCAAAAAGGGCTTCTTTCTCAGCGAGGGCCGGGATAACCACGACTTGATCGATGCCGTCGCATGATCCGACAATAAACTCCCGCCTGCCATCCCGGTCCTGCCTCATCAGGTATTGCTCAATGGATGCCGGAATGCTCATCTTCTTTGCGCCGCCACGACGTTGTTCTCGATGATCTTTCTGAGAGCATCATGATCGGCGCCGTCGAGCCAGTGAATGACCGTTCCGTTCCTCTCCATGCGCCGGAACCAGGTCTCCTGACGCTTGGCGAACTGATGAATTTTCGTGTTGAGCGTCTCGAACATGGTTTGATAGTCCAGTATTTTCTGAAGGTAAAGCCCGATGTAACGATACTCCAGTCCGAAATAATGGAGCCTTTCCCAACTGATGCCTGAGGCGTGAAGCAACCGGACCTCCTCGATCATCCCGGAAGCCAGCCTTTGCCTGAGCCGCTCAGTGATCCGCTGTCGCAGCAGCCTCCGCTCCCATCTGACCCCCGCAACCAGCGCCTCGACACGCGGCACGTCCGGCAGTAAAGGATGATGCAGGGAATGTTCGGCGATTTCGATCGCCCGGATCAGCCTGGATCGGTCCATGAGATCCGATTTGTTGTGCGGCCTTGGATGGACCGCCAGAAAACGCCGCACCAGACCCTCCATCGACGCTGTCGCAAGTTCATTTCTCAACGCCGTGTCTTTCGGCGCCTCGTACATCCGGTACTCCTTAAGGACAGACTCAAGATAGAGACCGGTTCCCCCGACCAGGAAGGGCAGAACGCCTCGCGACGATATTTCCGTAAAACACCGGAAGAAACGCTGCTGATAGTCGAAGACACTAAAATCATCATTCGGGTCAACAATATCGATCAGGTGGCGCGGGATGGCAAGGCCCCTGACGTAATATTCTGAAATGTCCTTCCCGGTTCCCAGGTCCATGCCCCGGTATATCTGCCGGGAATCGGCGGAAATAATCTCTGATCCAAGCAAACTGGCTAGTTGCACCGCAAGCGCCGTCTTTCCCGATGCGGTAGGTCCAAGGATCACGATCAGGTTAACGTTCATCTTAACAAATTTTCTTGAGTTTGCGACCTAATCCGGATAAAAAAGCGCCATGCGAAATAAAGGTCTTGATCTCGGCAAAGGGCCGATCTTCCCCCTGCTTCTGAAGATGAGCTGGCCATCTATCATAGCAATGCTGGCCGTAGCGCTTGCCAATCTGATCGATGCCTTCTGGCTGGCCAAGCTGAGCACACAGGCTCTGGCCGCCCTGACTACCTGTTTTCCGCTCCAGATGATTTTTGCCGCCATCGGCATCGGTACAGGCGTCGGCGCCGGTTCATACGCTGCGCGAATGTTCGGCGCAGGTCAATCCATCAAGGCCAAACAGACAGCCGGTCAGGTTATTTTTCTTTCCGCAGTCCTCGGGATTCTCACCATTATCCCCGTGTTGCTCGCCCATGACGCCATTTTAAGACTCTTTGGCGCCCATCACGATATCTTACCCCTGGCCCGCCAATACTTGTTAACGATTGTCTGGGGAACACCGTTCTTTTATCTTCTGATCATGGCCGGCAATCTCCTGCGGGCGGAAGGACGCCCCAACCTTTCCATGTCCGTGGTGCTGACCTTTTGCGTCGTTCTGATCATCCTGGAACCGTTCCTGGTCTTCGGCTGGGGCCCCTTTCCGAAACTCGGCATCGCGGGCGCAGGATTCGCGGCGGCCATCTCGTATGTTGCCTCAAGCATCCTGTCCATTATCTTTTTACGGCTGAGAACGTCCCACTATGAAATGAGGTGGCTCTACCTTGTTCCACGCTTTTCCATCTGCCGCTCCATTTATCAGACCGGATTTCCCACTGTGATCATGAATCTGGTCGTCAGTCTCGTAATGATCTCCTATATTCATATTCTGACAGGTTTTGGCCCGCTCGCCTTGGCTACATTCGGTCTTTGTTTCCGTCTATATGGACTTATTTCAATGGTTCTTTTCGGTATCGGGTATGGGGTGATGCCGCTTGTCGCTTTCAATGAGGGTGCGGGCCTCTATGAACGGCTCATACAGATCGTGCGGGTCGCCGCACGCTTTTCCGCCCTGCTTGCAGGAGTCAGTTCGCTGCTCCTGATCCTCTTTGCCGGACCGATTCTTATGGCATTCACCGGGGATGCGGAGCTCGTGACCGCAACCGCTCCGGCATTGCGGATTTTTAACGTGGCACTGGTTCTGGTCGGTCCGATCATCGTCTGGATCAATATGTTCATCGGACTTGGGAGGGGAACAACGGCCATGCTGCTGATGCTGTTCCGCGACGGGTTCCTTCTCATTCCATTACTCTTCATCCTGCCGCACGGTCTGGGCATCCATGGCGTATGGATGGCCCAACCGATTTCTACGGTGCTTGCCTTTTTCCTGATTTTCTTATTGTCCGCCAGACAAATCGGCAATTTTGCGAAAATAGCCCCATAAAAAACGCCCCGGTCAAGCATTATTGCCGGGGCGTTTACCATGTTTAGATTAATTACGCAGGCTGAACATTTGCTGCAGCCGGACCTTTTTTGCCTTGCTCGATTTCAAAGCGGATTCTTTGACCTTCATAAAGCGTTTTGAACCCGGAGCCCTGAATGGCGCTGTAATGGACAAACACGTCCCCGCCCTCGTCATTTTCGATAAAGCCAAAACCTTTCTTTTCATTGAACCATTTTACTTTACCTTCTGCCAAAGCTTTCTCCCCTCCTTTCTTGATTTTTCATCATCGAGTATCAAGCACTGCACAAATAAAAAAACCACCCCGTCTCTGTACACACAATGAGTCGGCGGTGGCTTATCATTTCACAGCTATTGATTGACACCCTAATGATCCCCTGGCCTTCAGGTCTTCAATCTTCGCGCTGATGGATCGCCGCGAGGCCTTCATCAGCACATTACCAAAAGTGCTACCGACCTTCCGGATGTGAGCGCTTATCATTCATTTTTCATAAAATCAAGCATTATTTACATTTTTTCGTCAGAATATTGCATGATCACTGGATAATTTTCCGGCAGGTTTTTTCAACCGGCCTTTTCATCGGCGTCTCAATGGAATTGATCAGATGACAGGCAACCTGCCTTTGTCGACCTGAATTTTCAAGGCGCGGCTCGGTTTTGCCGCAAGGACCGAAACGGCGGGGGCATCTGGGATGAAAGGCACAGCCCGCAGGGGGATCCAGCGGACTCGGTACATCGCCAGCCAGAATGATTCGTTCCATTGTCTTTCGCGGACCACAGGCGGGCACGGCAGACAGGAGCGCCTGCGTGTAGGGATGAAGCGGATTTTCGAACAAATCGTCATTCTCGGCCAGTTCGACGATTCTGCCGAGATACATCACCGCCACCCGATCGCTCATATGGCGGACGACGCTGAGATCATGGGTAATGAACAAATAAGTCAGGCCGAACTGTGTCTGCAGATCCTTGAGCAGATTCAGTATCTGGGCCTGAATTGATACATCGAGTGCCGACACCGGTTCGTCCGCTACAATCAGTCTCGGCTTCAAGGCAATGGCGCGGGCAATGCCGATCCGCTGCCGTTGCCCGCCGCTGAACTCATGGGGATAGCGATGCATCTGATCCGAGCTGAGACCGACTGTCATCATCAGCTCGGCAACACTTTGCCTTCTGGTTCTTTTCGAAGCCGATTCATGAATGCGCAGCGGTTCCTCAATAATATCGCCCGCAGACCGGCGGGGATTGAGCGATGCGTAAGGATCCTGAAAGATCAGTTGGACCTGTCTTCGATAGTCTTTCAACGCCGTCCCCGAATAGGTCTGAACATTTTCCCCGTCATACAGGATCGTTCCCGCGGTAGGGAAATCCAACCTGACCAGCAGCCTCCCGAAGGTAGATTTGCCGCAACCGCTTTCCCCGACCAAGGCAAGTGTTTCGCCCTCATGAATGCACAGGGAAACGCCGTCAACAGCCTTGACCACGCCGCGTTGATGCGCCAGAATCCCGCCGCGAACCGAAAAATACTTCTTGATATCCCTTGCTTCCATTAGAACTGGAGAACTTGTGTTATCCATATTTCCAGCAGCGAACCTGATGATCAATAAGCGGCGATGTCAGCTCCGGAGAATGCTCACGGCAAATTGCCATGACATCCGTGCAGCGATCCTGAAAACTGCATCCCGCCGGAAGCATGTAAAGCGGCGGGATGGAACCGGAAATGACGGCCAGGCGATCCCTTTCTCCCCTTCTCTTATTCATCGCTGGAACGGACAACATCAGGCCGAGGGTGTAAGGGTGGAGGGGATTTGCAAAAAGCGCGGACACAGCGCCCTGCTCCACGATCCGTCCGGCGTACATCACCGCAACCCTTTGGGCCGCTTCTGCAATCACCCCCAAGTCATGCGTCACGAGGATCACCGCGGTTCCCTTCTCAATTTTTAGGCGGTTGATGAGGTCGATGATCTGCGCCTGGATGGTTACGTCAAGCGCCGTCGTCGGCTCATCGGCAATCATCAGACGCGGATCGCAGGCCAGCGCCATGGCGATCATCACGCGCTGGCGCATGCCGCCGCTCATCTGATGGGGATAATCGCCGGCGCGGATTTCGGGCGCGGAAATCCCCACAAGGCGCAGCATGTCTATCGCGCGCTGTCGAGCTTCCCTGCCGTTCAGGTGTTGATGCAGGCGGATCCCCTCGGCAAGTTGCTCTCCAACTCTGAAGACCGGATTGAGCGACGTCATGGGCTCCTGAAAAACCATGGAAATATCGCGCCCCCTGACTTTCCGCATTTCTTCTTCTCCGAGCGCAAGCAGATCGCGGCCCTCGAAGAGGACCTGCCCGGATGCGATCCGACCCGGTGGAATGGGAATCAATCTCAGAATGCTGAGCGCCAGAACCGTTTTACCGCAACCGGACTCCCCGACAATCCCCAGGGTATCGCCTGCATTGATGGCGATATCGACGCCGTCAACCGCCTTGACGGTTCCCTTGGCGGTAACGAAGTGCGTCCTGAGATTCCTGATCTCAAGCAGGGACGGCATCGCTTTTCCAGTCTCTGAGACACTGAACCAGCAGGCGAACCCCGACACCCGTTGCGCCCTTCGGCGTGTAGGGTTTGTCCTTGGCCAGCCAGGCAGGGCCGGCAATATCGAGATGAACCCAGGGACAGGCGCCAACAAATTTGCTCAGGAAGGCAGCCGCCGTTATGACGCCCCCTGTCCTGCCCCCGGTATTCTTGAAATCGGCTACGTCGCTCTTGATCAGCTCGTGATAATCCTCCCAGAGCGGCAATTCCCAGACCCGCTCTCCCGTCTGTTCCCCTGCTCTCCTGATTCTTTCCTTCAGGGACTCGTTGTTGCCAAGCATGCCAATCACACGATCGCCCAGGGCAATCTTGCAGGCACCGGTCAGCGTAGCCAGATCGATCACCGCGGCTGGCCGGAAGCGCTGCGCATAAGTCAGGGCATCCGCCAGGATCAACCGCCCCTCTGCATCGGTGTTGACGACCTCGATCGTCTGTCCGGAAAGCGATTTGAGGATGTCTCCGGGCTTCAACGCGCAGCCGCCGGGAAGATTCTCCGTAGCCGGAATCAGACCGACAATGTTCAGCGGAAACCGCAGGTCGGCGACGGCCATGATCGCCCCCATCACGGCAGCCCCGCCGGCCATGTCCGACTTCATCTCTTCCATGTTTTCTGAGGGTTTGATGGATATCCCGCCACTGTCGAAAGTAAGTCCTTTGCCGACAAGGACAATGGGAGATTCCTCGCGTCTTGCTCCGTGGTATTCCAGAATAATGAACTTGGCCGGTTCGTCGCTTCCCCGCGCCACGCCCAAAAGGGCATGCATCCCGAGTTTTTTCATTTGCGCAACATCGAGAACTTTCACGCTCACTCGCTTCTGTTCGGCAATCCTTCGGGCAGCCTGCGCCATGTCGGAAGGCGTCATATCATTACCCGGCGTCGAAACCAGATCACGGGCGAAACAGACCGCCCGGGCAACGATTTCAGCTGTTTTGGCCGCAGCGCGAATATCCTTGAGTGCGTCGTCTTTGCCATCGACCACTGTTATCCGTTCAATTATTTTTATCTTTTCCCGCTCCAGGGTCTTATAGGACGTAAACTGATAAAGGCCCAGAATAGCCCCCTCCAGGGCCGCTTCGGTCATTTGCCGCATGGTTAGCCCCGTACCATGAACGTCAAAATAAAAAGTAATCTCCTTCAGGCCAAGCGCGCGGACCTGCCGGGCCGCCCCGGCATAGGCGCCACGCAGCTTTTCCATATCAACATCCTTCTTCTGGCCAAGTCCCGCCAAGATAAAGCGTTTGGCCGGAACAGTATCTCGCGTGTAGAGTACCACTATCTGGCACAGCTTTCCCTGGAAATCGCCATTGTTGATGACGTCCTCGATGAGCGCGCCGACGGTCGCGCCCAAAAACCTGGTGGCGTCTGACGGCGCCGGGCTGTCTTCAAAGCGAGTCAAGACAATGGCTTCCGCAGGATATTCTGCCGGTTTGCCTTTTTTGATTTCTATTTTCATACCTTACACCTCAAACAAAAAATTCATTTAGAGCTTTACCCAAGCCGTCAAAAATAGTTCGCGAGCGACGAATGAAAGATTTTTCGACTTTCCAGAAACTAGACTAATCTGTTGAATTCACAAATATTTGAACTTTATCATTATTCGTAGCGAAAAAGATTTTGAGCCGCTGCGAAGCCATTTTTCACGGGTTTCTCCTCTTGCATCTTGAATCACGGCCAATCTCTATCGCTGCTGGCGGCTGGAATATTCCAGGATTGAAATGATGATCGTGATCAAAAAAGCTTGAACGACAAGCAGGACGCCGTCAACCATCCGTGCATGTCTCAGGGCGATCGCGCTGATGCCGAGGGTCGCACAGATCAGGTAGATAAACAAAACCGTCTTCTTCCGACCTCCCAGAACCGCACAGAGGCGATGATGAAGATGGTCCCTACCGACATAATCAAGCCATTGCCTGAAAGTTCTCACCTTGCCCGATAAAATCCGTTCCACGGTGATATAGGTCATGTCGTAAATCAAAACCCAGAAAATCAGCACCGGGGCGGAAAAAGAAACAATCGGGTCATTATCGGCCCAATCCCCCTTGACGGCCAGCGCGGCAAGGATAAAGCCCAGAAATATACTGCCGGTGTCTCCCAGAAAGATGTACGCCTGCCCCTGCCGCCTGAAGTTATAGGGCAGGAATCCCAGGCAGCTCCCGAGCATGGCCAGGGCGACCCAGCCCATCAGGGGCTGATTGGTTTGAAAGGCGACGATACCCATAAATAGCGCGATGATGGCGCTGAGTCCTGCAGCCAGCCCATCCATGCCGTCGGCAAAGTTCATGGCGTTGGTGATGCCGACAATCCACAGGACCGTAAACAGACAGTTCAGGCTGTAACCCCATGAGGTCATTTTGGGAAATAGCTCCAGGACAATTCCCTGATGAATCAGGACCGCCACGACAATAAATTGCGCAAATATTTTGAACCGGGCCGACAACCCTTTCCAGTCGTCATAAAGACTGACCATTGCAACCACAACGCCGCCCGTTAACAGCAAAGAATATTCCCTGTCCAGAATCATATTAGACAGCAGGGCGGACAGGAAAGCCACGATGATGGGCAAACCGCCCAGCAGGGAAGTAGGGCTCTTATGGATCTTCCGGCCTCCCGGGTTATCCACAATATTGAATTTCAACGCGATCCATCGGGCCGCGGGCGTCAATATAGCAGAAACGGAAAAGGAAAAGAGCAGAATGTACAACCACCGGCCGATATTGTTGAAGAAATAATAACGAACCAATGGAATCAAAAGAGCCGACAGCATCAGCGCGGCGCAAAGCCAGTAAATTCTTCTAAGGGTGATGTTCTTCCGCATTTTCTTCAGTATCCGCAACGACCTCCCGAAAGTCCGTTTTTACGAATGCAATCAGTAATATCAACAAGTTCATGCTCCGTCAGGGAGGGGTAGATCGGTATGGAAACGGCCTTTTTCCAGACATCGTCCGTCATGAAATAACCTGAGAGTCCAAGGTAGCGATGCAGCGGCTTGAACACCGGCCGCCGGCAGGCCACGCCCGACTGATTCATGATTTCGATAAACGCCTCTGCCTGATCCAGAAGAACGACGTACCTGTAATAGATATGTTCCATTTCCGGCGGCGTGACGGGAATCGGAATACCTGCCTCATTAAGAATCAGATCGTAATGACGGGCAATTTCTCTTCTTCTCTTGATGAACCCGTCAATTTTTCTTAACTGGCTTCTTCCAAGCGCGGCCTGCATGTCCGTCATCTTGTAATTATAATGGAGGGCATCCTCCTCCCTTTCGTCATAATCGCGCAGATCCCTGATTTTTTCAATCAGGCTGGGATCATTGGAAAGCGCCATGCCGCCTTCGCCGGCGGCGATGACCTTGGTCGCATAAAAAGAAAATATGGAGATCACACCAAAACTGCCTGTAAAACAATCCCGAAAACGGCTGCCCGGCGCTTGGGCGCAGTCTTCTATAACTGGAATACCGAGAGACAGAATTCCCGCCATATCTGCCGGCAAGCCGAACAGATGCGGCACGATGATCGCTTTCGTTTTTGAAGTGATGCGTTCTTTTACATCCTGAACATCGATATTGAACGTGTCCCGCTCGATATCGGCAATGACGGGCGTTGCTTTTACGCAGCGGATGGCGTGCAAAAGGGCCGAACAAACATAACTGGGACAGATGACCTCATCTCCATTCTCCGCGCCCAGCGCCATGAGAGCCAGATGCAGGGCAGCCGTGCCGGAACTCACCGCCGCCGCATGGGAGGTGCCGATCATGGCTGACAGGTCTGCTTCAAAACCGGCAACCTGTTCTCCCTGAACAAGCCGGCCCACTTGCAGCACATTCAGAACAGCCTGCCGGTCTTCTTCGTCCAGTGTCGGCCGGGAATGGGGGATCATTTTTCCTTCTGTCATATGGAGATCCGCGGTCCTTTGTTTTGGTATGAGACCGGTGAAAAATGGTTTCGCCGCGGCTCAAAATCTTTTCCGCTATAAATTATGATAATATTTTAGTATGTTTGAAATCAATAAATGAGTCATGGGGACATGACGGAGTCGTGTCCACATCAACGAAAGTTCTTTCATTCGCCGCTTGCAAACCATTTTTCAAATGATGCAGCGCAACTTGAGCATCCGGACTTTTACGAAGCCGTCAGATGTTGATGAACAGGCGAAGCGGCATGAATCCCTCTGCAAACTGAACCCGTCCCTGGATTCCTCTGAACATTGCGGTCGATTTGATGACATCGACAATCGACAGCCCCTTGATGTTTGTTTTCATGACCTGCGATTGATGGGCCAACAACATGGATACCTTCCGGTCAATGGTTTCCTTGATGTCCACAAAAACGGTGGGTGCGAAATTCTGGCTTGTGGGCCCTTCGTAAAAAAGGACATTCCTGATGTAACGTGTGGCCGACACCGTTGCTTTACTCAATGCCCGGTGGTCCTGATGCGTGTCATCATCATAATGGACGAAAATAAAATCCGGCACGACCCTCTCCATGATTTGTTCAACGTCATGCACCATTTCGTTCATATTCGGCATCAGTTTTGTGTCCTCATATACCCCCCAGGTCAGGCTTTTGGGCTTAAGAAATTCAGCGGCGCGATGCTGTTCATCCCGTCTGCCCGAGGCGTCGCCGCCTCTTGCCCCTTCCGTCATGACCAGCAGATGAATCTCATGGCCCTGCTGGGCGTATTTGGCCAGCGCACCGGCGCATCCGACCTCAATATCATCGGGATGAGCCCCGATCGCCAGGATCTTCATACCTTCCCCCTTATAATGTTCAGACTTTCTCTTCCATGGTTAAAAATCAGGTCGATGACGGACATAAACGCTTCAAAATCGCCGTACAACTGCTCATATACCGGATGGCTGTATTCCTGAAAGATGACATCGACGCCGCTTTCCCTGTACTTTTTCAGATCCATATAGACATGTCCGCCGCTTCCCGCCTGGTAGACGCCGGCGCCAAAATGCCGCGTAACGGCAATCAAACGCTCATCGGGGTCTTCCGGAAACGTGCCCATTTCCGAGGCGACAAACAGGGGCGTATTGATCCCGAGGATCGCCACCAGTCTTTTGACCACATGAATATTCAATTCGGAAATCCTTTCCCATTTCAATGAAAAAAGCTCTTCAAAAAAAGGCTCCAGTATCGACCAGAACCGTGCTTTCCTGTAATTTGACAGAATGCTTTGCCTCTGTTTGTGCTGCCAGTTTTCCCGATTGTTGATTTCAACATCCTGAATCAACTGCGGAAAACGATACAGCACCGGTACCGTAATCCACTGCATGCCCTGTGCCGTTTTGATCCGGTTGCGGTTCTGCCATTCATTTTTCTTGAACTGAACGGTGTCCAGCAGCACAAAAACATCGGCTCTGTCGATCTTGTCGAAATAGCCGAGCCAGGGCAGGTACTGGGGCTGGTGAGCGGAACAGATCATATTATTTCAGAAAATTCACAAAAATTGGATTGGAGACAATATTTGCCGCACCGCGCATGTCCATGCGGTAGTAGATCTTCTCGCCCGGACTGAAATAGAGATCGTCATATTCAATCTGCAGCGGCAAGGTTCCATCCACGCTATGGATCACGCTTCCGGACCGGATCAGGCGAACATTGACCTGGCCAATGACTGGTTTGTTCGACGACAACGCGATTTTTATTCGCGGATGGCCTGTCAGCGAGACGTTCTCGCCCGAAATGCCTTTTACCGTCATGTCCGCCGACGATACGGAGAATTCATCCATGACAGGAATTTGCGGGAATCTTCCCCGCACCGCATACATGCGGCCATTTCTCATGGCGCTCAAGATGTCGGCCTTTTTTTTCTCCTTCACATAAAAAACGGTCTGATAATTTCCCAGAATTTCGCCGCTCTCCCCTTCCCGGTGAAAATCGGCTGTGGCGATCCCCCAGGGCGGCCGTTTCCGTAAACCTCTGCAGTATTCTTTCAGGACCATATCCCAGATGCCACGCGGTTCCGTCAGTTTGATATCTTCTCCATACAGCGATGCAAATCCGGTGTATCCTCTGGATTCAATGAGCGCTTCCGGATAGGGGCGCGTGCTGACCATAATCGGTCCCAGTTGCCGGACGCCTGACTTTGTTTCCGGGTAATTCCAGAATGTCATTCCCCCTCTGTCCGCCACATAGTTGATCAGAAGCTGATGGGGCGCGATTCCCTGGTTACCGTGATAGGGGTCAAAGGGTGACTTTCTGAAAGGATCGCTATTGGCCATCAACACCGCCGATAGAATCAACACAACCATCCCGGCAATCCTAAACGGCCCTTTCCACCAGATCATGACAAGACCGGCCAGGAAGGCGACGGAAAAAGACAGGACGCCCGGCAGGTTGCTGCGCATAATCCGCACTGAATGATGATTATGAAGAATCGGCAGATTTTCATAATCGGACGGGCTTTCCAGACCGATGGTCAGGATGCGTTTTTCGTGGTTGTGCGCCGTCAGCTTGCCCTGTAAAGGGCTTCCCGTCCAGTGGTAAAACGGCGTTGTCTCCGACCCGGGAATAATGATCATATCGGGATTGGCCTGACTGACCCGTTCGATCTCGCGAATGTATTTATCCGCACCCATTTTTAGGATGGAATTCCTTTCCTCCTGTTTCCTGATCAGATTTCTGAGGGGCCAAACGCCATATTCCATCGCCATCAGATCGTGGTCATTCATGAAAAGCACCTGAATCCCTTTCGATCGGGTCAATTGGACCAGCGAATTTATGTCATAGGCTCCGTCACTGAAGGTAGAACGTAAATCGACGACGCCGGGGACAGGCTGATAATCGGAAGCGCGAACGTCTTGAATCAAACATCCCGCAGAAATGATCAAAACCAGAAGAATCCAAAGAGATCTTTGCATAACCGATGAAAAATGGTTCGCAAGCGGCGAATCAAATGTTTTCCGCCTTTTCAGAGAGGGTGTTAACGGCTTGCAGTATATCATGATTACGACTGGCTGTCTTCTTAGCGGAAAAGATTTTTGAGCCGCGGCAAGGCCATTTTTCGGAGGTCTCTCCGAACGATTCTAACGGAAAAAGCGCTGACCATCACTCAAAAAATCTGAATCTTATAATTGCAATAATCGCCGCGACGCCGTCTTTCCAGTTGATTTTCTTCCCTTCCTCATAAGTGCGGCCGCTATAGCTGATCGGGACTTCGTAGATGCGGAACTTTCTTTTGGCCACCTTGAGGGTGAACTCCGGTTCGAATCCGAAGCGGTCCGACTTCAACGTCAAATCCTTCAGAACTTCTTTCCGGAAGGCCTTGTAGCACGTTTCCATGTCCGTCAGATTCAGATTGCTCAACATATTCGACAGAAGGGTCAGAAACTGGTTACCCACATAATGCCAGAAAAACATTACGCGATGCGGGCCGCCGAGAAACCGGGAACCGTAAACGACGTCCGCCAAGCCGTCGAGGATCGGCCCCAGTATTCTGGGATACTCCCGCGGATCATATTCCAGGTCGGCATCCTGGATGATAACGACATCGCCCTGTACATTGGCAAACCCCGTTCGCAAAGCAGCCCCCTTGCCGCGGTTGCGATCATGATAAAAGACTTTGATGCTTTCCGATTGATCTGCGATTTTACCCAATACATCGACCGTGCCGTCGGTTGAGCAGTCGTCGATGATAACGATCTCCTTCTCCAAGGGCGCCGACTGGACGCGGGCAACGATTTCTTCGATGGTTCTAACCTCATTGAATACAGGCATCACAACAGATAGTTTCATGATTCACTCACCTAATATCTTTTATGGCTCTTCTGGCTTTTTAGTACAACAAAACAGGTATAAGTACCTGTAAAGATATTACAAATGCCCTTGGTAAATTGACACGTTTTATCACCTCGCAAAGAGATGCCAAATAAAAAGGGAAAGACACTCCGAAACTTGGA
>JAZDIK010000041.1:0-3277 GCA_043805145.1 Pseudomonadota bacterium
CCCCTTCAGTTTTTCTCCTTCAAGAAGAAAGGAAACTTCATTTATGTTTTCAAAAGGTATGGCGTTGGTGCCGTTTCCCCGCTTTCCTTCCAGGAAGGTCTCTCCATCAATGCTTGTCTCGCGGCAGTCGGTTATAATATCGGTCTGATCAATAAAGGTGGCAACGAATTTTTTTGCCGGGGTGGGGATCTTTTCCGGGTTCTGCCCCTGCAGGGCGCTCATGGCCGTTAAAAAAGGCCATAGGGCAAAAACGGTCAAAAAAATAGCTGTCCTTTTTTTCATGATGCCTCCTTGATGCCGAAAACCTCACGGTCTATGGCCTCGAAGCCGGTAAAAGAGAACTCTTTTTGCACGGCCCTGATGATTTCTGCAACCTCGGCAGAAAAATCTGCCGGGGCGGAGATTTGAACATGTGCGGCGGCAGGATTAACGGTCGTCACCGTCGCCAGACCCTCGTATCCTTCCAGAATGAATTTCAGGAGAGCAACGTCTTTGCGTTGGATTCTGAAATATGTTCTTATGATACCGCAATTATCATCCGCCGGCATGAAGATACGGCCCACCCCATTTATTTTACTTTTCAATATCACTTGGCATGGCAAATGGCAAGGGTGAAAAGCATATTCAAATCTTTTCTTTAAGGGGCGGGCGGCGATAACATCAGGAAACCTTTGGCCAGGAGTTCCTTGGCCTTGAGATCGCGCGTCTGCCGGTACCTGCTGCCCAGCACGACGGCAATGATGCGTACATCATTGCGCTTTGCCGTGGCGACGATGGAATAACCCGCTTTAATGAAGTACCCCGTTTTCAATCCGTCGCATCCTTCCACAACTCCCAGCAAGTGGTTATGGTTCTTAATATTGAACGTGCCGTTGCGGAAGGTACAGTGCTTTGTTGAAGTATAGCGCAGGGTACCGGGATACTTGAGCACCGCGCGGGCAAGAAGGGAGAGGTCGCGCGCCGTGGCTTCATCATGTGCTTGTCCCCGCTTGATGGTCAGGCCATGGACAGAATGGAAGTGGGTCGAGATCATGCCCAGTTCCCGTGCTTTGCGGTTCATTAGCTCCACGAAGGCCTGTTCGGAACCGGCAACATGAATCGCCAAGGCCGTGGCCGCATCATTCGCCGATTTAACCATCAAGGCATAGAGCAAATCATCTATGGAGAAGGTTTCTTTCTCTTTCAGCTCGATATGGGACCCTCCAATGCCGGCGGCTTCAGGGGCGACCGTGACCGTGTCGGTCAGTTTGAGCGTGCCCTGCTGGACCTTCTCCATTATGATAAGCAGATCCATCAACTTGACGACGCTCGCCGGATATGCGGCGACATCGGCTTTATCGTTAAAAAGCACCCGGCCGCTCGTCGCGTCGACTGCGATCGCGCCAATGTAAGGATCACGGGAAATCGTCGAGGAAACGGCCGGTTTAGCGGCATGTTTTTTAGCGGCGCGGGCGGGAGAATGCTGCTTGGTTGCTGCAGGCGCAGTCATGGCAGAAACCAGGACCAAAACTAAACCCATCAGATAAAAACGAGCACGCATGACTTTCCACCACTTCTAACTTTTCATTAATCGTATGGACGTTGCTCTTAGCACGAACTCCCGCTTTCTTCAAGCACGTGGAAATCTCACGCCACACCCAAGGAAATCTTTTCTTGACAGGAAAGGTCACATTGTATGATAAAACAAACATAAAATTACGAAATGGAATGCTCCCCGCCGGAGGGAGTTTGAAACAACGAAATGAGTGAAAAAAACCTACCGACAACGAGATGGCTCTTAAGCAGCGGCGATGAGGAAGCGCAGGAACTGCTGGTTAGGGAATTGGGCGTCAGCCCTATTATTTCTCAAATTTTGACAAGTCGAAACATTCAGACTGCCGAAGAGGCCAGGAAATATCTTTCACCCTCCCTGAAGGATCTGCATAACCCTTTTATGATGAAGGGGATGCAGGAAGGCGTGCAGCGTTTAATCAAGGCCATCTACGCGGGGGAAAAGATTTCCGTATATGGGGATTACGATGCAGACGGCGTTACCTCCGTCGTGCTTCTTCTCAAATTTCTTCAGGAAATAGAGGCGCCTGCCTCTTACTTTATCCCGAACAGAATAGATGATGGCTACGGTCTGCATAAGAAGATCATAGACGAAATCAAGGCTTCGGGGGTGACTTTACTGGTTACGGTTGATTGCGGCATTTCTGATCATGAGCAGGTATCCTATGCCAGGTCAATCGGCATGGACGTTATCATCCTGGATCATCATGAAATCCAGGGTCACGTTCCGGATACCGTTGCGGCGATTGACCCCCATCGCGATGATTGTCATTTCCCGTTCAAGCAGCTCGCGGCCGTGGGTATCGTTTTTAATTTTCTTATTGCCCTGAGAGGCGGATTGAGAAGCGAGGGCTTCTGGAACAAAAGAAAGTATCCTAATCTAAAGCAATACCTTGATCTTGTTGCCTTAGGCACGATCGGCGACATTTCCCCGCTTGTAGATGAGAACAGGATCTTCGTCAGAATCGGATTGGAGCTGATTTCTGCGGGAAGCAGGGTCGGTGTGCAGGCCCTGAAGGAAGTATGCGGTCTCGATCAGCAGCAAGTGAGTGCCGGAAAAGCGTCTTTTTCCCTGCTGCCGAGGATTAATGCGGCGGGACGCGTTGCCTCGCCTGATGTTGCGGTGCAGTTGCTCATGACGGACAATGTGGAGGAAGCGAAAAGTCTGGCCAGAAAACTTGATGAATATAACCGCCGCCGGCAGGCTCTGGAAAAAACCATATTTCAGGATATTGTAAGGGATATAGAACAAAGGGGCGACCTGGAAAACATGAGCTCTCTGGTTTTCGCCTCTTACGACTGGCATCCGGGCGTCGTCGGTATTGTGGCGTCAAGATTGGTGGAACGCTTCTGCCGTCCCGCCATTCTGATCAGTCTGAAAGACGGCGTTGGCAAGGGGTCGGGCAGGAGCGTCGCTGATTTCAATATATACAAGGGGTTGAAAAAATGCGATTCCCTCCTGATGGCTTACGGGGGGCATCAGTTCGCTGCGGGGGTTTCCCTCCGGGAGGAGAACGTAGCAGAGTTTGCGAAACGTCTGGACGCGGTTATAAGGGAGGAAACGGATATATCGAAGTTTGTTTCAAGTACGCTGATTGATGCCCAGTGCAAATTGAGGGACATCAGTCATGAACTCCTCTCGCAGATAGAGATGCTTGCACCCTTCGGCAGCAGGAATCCGGAGCCCGTCATGTGCACCAGAAACGTAAATGTAACTTCGCCGTCA
>JAZDIK010000042.1:0-5286 GCA_043805145.1 Pseudomonadota bacterium
TCGAGAAGGTTGAAGGCCGGCACTACAGAACCAGCCGGCAGCACCTCGATCTTGAGAGCCCCGCCTGTCATGTCGTTTACCTTCTTGGCAAAATCGAGTGCATACTCATGGAAAATGTCCTTGGTCGGCCATGTGCTTTGCCAGCGCATCGTAATCGGATCCGCGGCTTTGATAATATTAGGAAAACCTGCTGTAGCCGCAACACCCGCAACACCGGCGACTGCCGCCTTCTTCAGGAATCCGCGCCTGCCGATTTTCTCATTCTCTTGTTTCTTAACGATTGTTTTAGTCTCTTCTTTTTTCATCGCCACACTCCCTTCTGAAAAGTTGATTGTTTGCTTTCCCAGTCTAGTCTTGATGATGCTTCAAAGGACTTCTGATCGCTTGCCATAAAAACGGCAAAAATCTTTAGAAATATATTCAACGACATTAAAAGCTCTATAAAATAATTGCAGACTTTTACAAACATCCCTTTAATTGTCAATAAATTTTATTAGCTTGATAATTATTGCAGTAATTTCCAGCGAGAATGACCATAATCCGACAATTACCGGACGGTCGTTTTTTTAAAATACCCCAAGAATTGCTTTAATTTATGCATTTGTATTAATTTAGCCTGTTTTGTTTTATATGAATCAAATATGATGGTTTCATAAAAAGTCCCAAATCCCGTCACTCCCGTGAAAGACGAAGGGTTTGTTCTGATTTAAGCCCCCATATCTGTCTGCAGATATGTCGTCATGTTGACGCCGGTCGAGGTAATGTTGAGTTTTTTACGGATATGTTCCCGGTGCCGGCTGATGGTCGCCTCCGACACACCTCTGATTTGAGCGATTTCCTTGGTCTGCATCCCGCTCCGGATCATATTGCAGATATTGATTTCAGTGGGAGTCAGGGAGAGCGATGTTTTCGACAATCGGCTGCCGAACGGCGATGTGATTTCATCCAGACTGTTTCTGAGCATCTCGGCATAATTAAATTTTTCAGGACCGCCATCTGCCACCCTCCTGGTCACAGGGATAACCAATATCCACCGGATCTTCCATCGTCTGGAGCACATACATCGGAAAGCGGCCGAAGTTCTTGGCGAGGGGCATTTCTCCGACGTATTCACAGAGGCAGTCCTTCAGGTCCATGGCCGCTGCGAGGGCGGCGAATGCCTGACTGACGTAGATCTTGCCTGGCGGCGTGATGGGCTCGATTCGAGCAGCGTTGTTGACATGAGTGCCAAAGCAGTTCCGGTGACCCGTGACAGGATCCCGTCCGAGGTATACTGGACCCGTATGGAGGGCCACGCGAATATTCAGATCCGGGGGCAGGTCAAGGTTGGCCCAATCGGTGTGACCGACTCGTTCAACCAGCGCCCTACTAAAGCAGATCGCATCCTGGGCTTTCCGGAAGACCATGAAAAGGCCGTCGCCCCAAGTGTTCTTTGTGGCTGGACGGACCTTTAGCTCTGCTTCCAATGCTCCAATCGTCCCAAGGAAATGGGAGACGAAAGTGGGCACTTGGCGCTCCTGGATCTGACTGAAACGCACGACATCTGCGAAGAGCATGACCATAACCTGAGACTTGAGCCTGCCGCGGCGAGCCGGCACGCTCCGGGCGGGGCGGCGATGATCCAGCTTATCGATGATCACGGACTCCAGTTTACGGAGATCGATGATTTCCGGTGAGTGGCCGAGCTTTTTCCACTGGGCCAGGATCCTGGAAATGCTGCCCGTGGCTTCACTGGCCTGGCCGTCCCAAACGACAAGGGTCTTCAGTTCGCAGCGCAGTTGCTGTGCCCGGATCAGGCCCAGTCCGAGGAGGAGCTGATTGGCATAGGAGAAGACTACGCTGCCCTCATCAAGGCGCTGGGGGCTGGCCAGTACCAACCGCCGGGCTTTCTGAAGCACTTTGTCAAAGCGGCCGGTCCAATCCATGTCCTCACGAATTGCCACACTATCAGCCAGGAACTCATCTCGGCCGTATGGCAGGACCACGTGGCTCTCACCACCGATGGCCTGCACAGCCTCGTGAAAGAGGATGGGAGCTCCACAGGCGGCAGTGGCGAAGCCCGCCTCTACATGAAGGCTGGAAAGGCGTTTCCGGATAATTCGAGCAACGGTTTCGGCAAGGGCGGGCGGGAAACGTGGCGTCTTGCGGTCTGGAAAGTCGATCATGTGGCCTGCGAACACGATCACCCTGGGGGCGGGAAGGATAGATTCAAGTATGGTGACGTCCTGATGAAGCAGTTCGAGGATGCTCCGGTTCAAATAGCGGACCTCTGCAACATCGCCGATCCTCCCTCGTCCTATCACCGCTATTTCCTGGCAGTAGCCGAAGCTCTCACTGAAGCGGTGCTGGAGCATGGCCGTGATGCCAAGGATCGCCGAATACCAGAAAGGATCTGTTCCATCCGCCCGTGCCCGTTGCAGCAGATCCCTGGCACCCAGTTCTACCTGGGTCGCCAGCTTGGAGGCGGTATCGGCAAAGCCCAACTCCAGGGCCAGCCATGCCGCGTGGATGCCACTCCATACACCCCGGCTGTTGCGATATGCCTCTTCGTAAAGTTGGAAGGAGCGCAGAAAACAGTTCCGGAGCATCACCGGATCCTTCGCTTGTTCGCCATAATCCCGGTAGGCCCGAGCAAGAGGCGCAAGGGTTCCCTGGTCGCGATGGCCTTCACGCAGAAGCTGGGTAAGCACCCTCAGGGCCTCTCCCGGAGCGCCGGTGCGGATCAAGGATAGGGCCTTGAGTTGGCGCAGCGGCACATCTTCCGGAAAATCCAGTCGGGCCCGTTTAACCAGATCGTACGCGAAGATTGGCTCGCCCTGTTTCAGCAAGGTTTCGATATCCTGGCGCACCTGCAGGAGGTCCCTTTCCGGAGTGCGGGGCAGCTCAATGTTTATACCGGCTTCCAGCAGGGCCTCCAGATTCTCCCGGGCCGCGGCCAGTGTATAAGTCTTCTGCTCATTGGTGAGATCATCAAATGCCAGACCTTGGCGACGGATTTGCCACAGCTCATCAGGGTATTGTCGTACCAGATCCCGGTGCACTTGACCAGCCAGGATTTCAAGAAGCTCCTGATAGCGGGAAGGGTTCAAGAATTCGGATGTCATATGATAGATGACTTTCTGTTGGAGTGAAAATTCGTTAATGTTGCAGCCTCGTGAGAGAGGCAAGCATCCCGAATCATGTCGTTGATACCTTTCGCATCTCGCGTTGATAAGATATTGATTTACGTAGTGATTATATGTAGGCTAGTTTTGCTTGTCAAGGGATATCACGACATAAATATACATACATCAAATTCCGCCATTGATTTATAAAGATGGAGATTTTTAAGCGGTCAAATGATAAGAATTGCTTTTTACGTCCTGATAATTGCATTAAGCGGCTTGTACGTCAATATTAAACAGGGGATTAAACAGGAAGTAGGAGCCTTGCCTTTCAGTGGTTGTGCAAAACAGACTTTTAACTTGTTTTTTGCACAACCACGCATTGTCATCACACCATGATTACTCGAGACATCCCAGAAGAACTGGTCCGGTCTGCCGCGGAGTATTCCGTGGTGACCATCATAGGTCCTCGCCAATCGGGTAAGACTACGCTGGCCGGCTCGATTTCAAGGACAATGATATGATGAAGAGCTAACGGTGCATCAACCGCGGGCATCATGTCTTACTTTGATCATAAAACTCCGGCGATAATGCCGGAGTCGTTCGGACTGTCAATGGCAATCCGGTGAATATTCCGGACTCCAGAGATAGAGAGCATGTCGCTGAGCTGCTGTTCGGAATAGGCCTGGCCGGATGAAGTGCCCAGGAGCATATTCAGCGAAAAAAGGGCCGGAAACAGCGACCCGCTCATCTCTTTGTTGAGAATAAATTCGTGGATCAGGATCATGCCGCCGGGAGAAAGGGCGAAAACCGCCTTTTGAATGATTTTTTGACAATCTTCAGGTCCTTCTCCGTGCAGGATATGGGAAAGCCAGGCCACATCATAGCGTCCTTCAACCGGGTCATCCAGATAACTGCCGGCCTGAAACCGGATATGGTCTGAAAGTCCAAATCTCCCGATGGTGGTTTCGGCAAAAGGCCGGGTGGTCGGCAGATCAAACACGACAGCCTGCAACTCCTTGTTTATCAGGCAGAATTGAATGGCATAGGTTCCCGGGCCTCCCCCCAGATCCAGAAATGATCTGCGGCCTGAAAGATCAATTTGGGGAACGATTCTTGGCGCCATCATCATGGCCATGTTGAACATTCCCATGAGAAAGCTTTCCCGGGCATCGTCACTGCTGTGTGTCGCCCGGGTTCGAACCGGCTTGCCGCTCAGAACGGCCTGATCGAGCTGACTCCAGGACGGCACCAGATGGTGATGATGTTTGATGATATACCCGATATAGCCGGGAGACGATTTGGAGAGAAAAGTTCTGGCATCAGGAGTATTGGCATAGCAGTCGCCGGATTTCTCCAGAAGGTTCATGGCGGTCAGGGCATTCAGTAGCATGGCCAGTGCCCTGGGGTCTGCCTTAAGCTTTTCGGCAACAGCCCCTGCTGAAAGCCGCTGATCTTCTATCACCGTAAATACATCCAGTTGCACTGCGGCATGAAGGGCGCAGGTTTTCCAATATCCACCGGATGTCTCCAAAAGTGTTCCCGGATTCCATTCATCGTGCTCCATATCTCCCCCCTTCAATTCCATGAAACATTTACTTTTTACTTCTCTCTGCTGAATTTTGCTTTGAGTTTAAGCAAAGAATCCTGCAGAGGTGGTCGCAGAAGGTTTTTGTGTGTCGTAATTAAGTTGTCCTCTTCAGCCTCGAACAGACAATTAACGATATCATCAATTAATTTAGCGTCAAGACATCCCTCGACACTTATATCTTTATTCGCGTCGATATCTTTTGGCCGAAATTCGTATATTTCGTGCAACTGAATCCATGTATCCAATTTGAAAAACGTTTTGTTTTCTGGGACAAAGAACAAACTCTGTTTTTTGATACATCCGGGTGTTGAAGGCCTGTTTTTCTTTTGGGAGGTGGTTTTTACGAAAAGATAGGGATCTTTTTTATCGGGGGTATTTAAAAGAATGAGATATTTTTTGCCGATGAAACCGTTTTGGAAAACAAGCTGTCCGTGATGATAGATAGCTCCTCGGATTTGCAATTAGCTTGCTCCGAATATGCTGTACATCTCTGAGCGTTCTTGCAGCCGTTCCTTGGCCTCATCATAAGGAATGCTTGCGATATCGCTGCTAATGGCAAGCATATAATCGATCTTTTGAAACTTACCCTTC
>JAZDIK010000043.1:0-38913 GCA_043805145.1 Pseudomonadota bacterium
TATAGTACATGTCGTATTCATTCAAGGATTAGTTGAAGTCGGCATCGCTTGATCATTACGCATTGAAATCTCGTATCCATGTAAGAAAACCATGCCTGCCGAGTACAGAAAGGAGGGCATGTGCAACAACAAGGACGCATCGACCGGATGAACAATTTTTTCATCCCAATAATGACGGCGAGGAAGGTTCCTTTTCGTCAACACTATTTATTGAGTTTCGCACCGATGCGCCAGGCCTTGCCGGTAAGATCGCCCACCGCCCAGTAGTTGTTGTCCGGCATCGTCAGGGTAAAGGGCCTGATCTTTTGAATGTCCGGATTGTCGTCGGTCATGCAGGTTTCATCGCAATAGGCTTCCACAATCTCGCCGATAAAAAGCGTGTTGGTCGGCAATTTTACGGTCTCATGAAGCCTGCATGCCATCGAGAGAGGACACTCGCCGATCAGCGGGGCGCCCGGCAAAGAGCCATAAAAAACATCGAATGTCCGAGATTTATCAACTTTCTTGCCTGAAAACAGCCCACAGTAATCCGTTTTCTCCATCAGTGACAGGTCGGGGACATTGATGCTGAAGGCTTGGTTTTCCAAGATTCCCTGATTGGTCAGGTGAGGCCCCAGAGAAATGCCGATCATCGGCGGCTGATAATTCACGCGGCTGACCCAGCCCACAGCCATAAAGTTCGGTTTTTCGTTCACGATACTGCCGGCCAGTACCACCGGCATGGGATACAAGAAGGCATTGTTGTCGATGCGTTTCTTCATAAACGGCTCCTCTCCCTAACCCATCAGACCTCGCTGACGGAAACGCGCTCCATGCGGTCGCCCTCGCGAATGGCATCCACGACGGCGTGCCCCGCAATAACTTTTCCGAAGACCGTGTGCTTGCCGTTAAGATGCGGCTGCGGCGAGTGCGTGATAAAAAACTGGCTTCCATTCGTGCCGGGGCCGGCATTTGCCATCGAAATGACCTTTGCCTCATGGATCAGCGGGTTTTCCTTCAATTCGTCCTCAAACCGGTATCCGGGACCGCCCCGGCCCGTACCGGTCGGATCACCGCCCTGGATAACGAAATCGCCGATCACGCGGTGGAACGTCACGCCGTCGTAGAAACCCTCCCGTGCGAGAAAAACGAAGTTATTGACGGTTTTTGGGGCGTGCTGCGGATAGAACTCCAGTTCAATGTTTCCCCGGGTGGTTTCCATTGTGATGCGATAGAGCTTCTCCGGATCGATCTGCATGTCAGGCGCACAATCCCACTGTTTTGTTGCCATATTGTTTCCTCCTGTGTTTGATGGCGGCTGATGGCCTGTTTACGGGTATTTTTCAGAGTGACCCGTCGAGTTCATCAGCCAAAGGTTTTTTGCATGATCGGCACTGTTGCGCGCCCCTGAATAACGGATTGCCGCAGGACGGGCAGTGATAGCGCTCACATTCCGACCGGGCCCATTCGACGCTGCCCGCCTCGTCGCCGTGCTCGGCAACTTTGGACCGCCAGAGGGGAATCGTCCTTTTCATGACCCGGATGCCCGTGGCAAAACCGAAATGGTTGATGCGGTCGCACGGCCATTCGCTACACTGGTGGCAGGAGTAGAATCCTTTGGACCGAATGCAGTCCCGGATCGCACAGGTTTTGCAGAAACTGTACATCTTTTTCGGCGGATCGGGCTGCATGCACCCGTAACACTCCGTATCCTCGGCCTTCGTTCCATACAGGTTCCCCATGATGGTCTTGAATTTCTCATTGCCGTCGCGCGTCGCGATATAGACGCCGCAGGCGCCGCAGTACAGGCCGCAGGGGGCCATCAGGTCCCGGTTGCTGATTTCCTGTTCGCTCCATCCTTCCATATCAATATCCTCCTGAAAATATTCGAGACGGCATTAAAACCCTGAAGCCTTGAAAAATGGCTTCGTTGCTTGCGTATCATGTTTCGGCGGACATGCACAGCGGAATTGTCCGGGCCTTATAGCACATCTCCCGGCTTGTTGTACATCTGGAAGAGCCAACACGCCGAGGGGAAGCTGGGTAAGGAATGACATATCGCCAACAAACATCAGAATTTTAGCGGCCCGTCGGGTAACTCTAACGCGCCTTTAACAAGAACAGTCATAGCCTATGGCAAAGGGGTTGCGATTTTATCGCAACCCCTTTTTCTGTTTCCTGACGGATAGTTCATTGCTTCAATCAATCTGCCTTGATGGGAATCTTCTTGCCCTTGGCTTTCGCTTCCTGTGTTTTTTGCAGCGTGATGCTCAGGACGCCCTTTTTGAACTGCGCCTGGACTTTCTTCTGATCGACGCCGGCCGGCAGCGGAATCACGCGATTGAAAGATCCGTAGCTCCGCTCCATATGGTAATAGGCTTTACCCTTCTCTTCCTTTTCCTCTCTTTTTTCACCCCGGATCGTAAGAGCATCGTCGGTCAGCAGGACCTCGATGTCCTTTTCTTCCAGACCGGGAAGTTCGGCCTTGACAATGATTTCCTCCTCGCTCTGTTTCACGTCGATGGCTGGTTGGAAAAAACCGAAACGACTTCCTGCGGCCCCTTGAGGCGCCACATCCCAGCCGCGGAAGAAATCATCGAATATGCGGTTCATTTCCCGCTGCAGCGGGAAAATCGAACGCTCTTCTTCGCGCCCGGAGGGCGCTGCATCTCTGTTCCAGATTGAAGGCAAAAGATTTTTTATCGTCATAATCTCATCCCCCTTTCCTTTGCTTTACGCCGCTTTGATGGCGATTTTCCGCGCTTTGACTTGCTCGGCCTTGTGGAGAATCACGCGCAGGACGCCATTTTTAACCTTCGCCTCGATTTTTTCGCGATCCACTTCATTGGAAATGGTAAAGGCGCGCTGGTAATCGCCCGTGTCATATTCCGCATAGGCCATACTGTAGCCGTTGAAGCTTAAAGGTTCGACTACGCCGTTGATCGTCAGCACATTCTTCTCCAGCGTGATGTCAATGGACTTCTCGTCAACGCCGGCCATGTCCGTAATCAGCACGATGGTGTCTTTGGTTTCATAGATATCCGCTCGCGGCACATAGACCTTGTTGGTCCTGGTGCGTTCCGCATCCGCCAGGGCCTGTGCCTGTTGTTTTTTCAGACCTTTCTCTTCCGTACCCATGGGATTGCCCTCCTTTACTCAACTTTTATTGCGATTTTCTTTGGCTTCTCCGTTTCCACTCTCGGCAGCGTGATCTGCAGCACGCCCTTTTCATACTTTGCCTCTACTTTTGCAGCGTCCATCTGAAAAGGCAATTGCAGTGTTCTTGCGAACCGCCCATGCGTTCTTTCCTGACGGTGATAGCTCTCGCCCTCCTTGATGGCCTCCATCTCCCGAATGCCGGTCAGCGTCAAACTGTCTCCGACGACGGAGATATCGAGCTTCGCAGGATCGATCCCCGGCAGTTCAGCCGTGACAATGGCGCCGTCTTCGTTTCTCCAGACGTTCACAGCCGGAAAATCATGCGCATAAAGCTCCGTGGCACCCGAAAAAAGACGGTTCATTTCTCTTTGCAGGCGCTGCATTTCCCTCAATGGATCCGCAATCCGTCCCAATCTCCAAATACCAGGTCCAAACATGATGCATACCTCCTTGTTTTATTGTATTTTTGGAATCTCATGAAGGGAATGGTTGGCGCTTCCAATCGGGAAATAGCTTGCTAACACACCGTTATCATTCACTTCATGCGACTTTAGCCATAATATATTCACCATTTTTTTACTGTCAAGAGGGGGGCAAGGCGATTGCCGGAAGCGTTATTGAGGAAGGCTTTGCATAAACGGTAAAAAATGGTACGCAAGCGGCGAATCAAAAATTTTTCGCATTTCCAGAAATCAGACCGCCTTATCAAATTCAAACATATTTAAGCCTTATCAAGGGGGACATGACGAAGTCGTGTCTGCCTCAGCGAAAAAGATTCTGAGCCGCGCCGCGGGCGTTGTCCATTTTTCAAAGGTTTCATGGGAACTTTATCGAATGACCCGTGTTTTCTAGAGGTGATATTTGCGGACGACGGCAACAACGATGCCCTCCAGTCGCAATTCCGATTGCGGGCTGATGGCAGGATACCTGGGATTTGCCGCTTCGAGGAAGACTGCCTTCCCCTGTTTCCGGAAGTACTTCATGGTCCACTCCCCGTCCACCTGGGCGATCACAATATCCCCGTTTCCGGGTTCCCGCCCTTTTTCCACAACGAGCAGATCCCCGTCCATAATGCCCGCGCCGGTCATGGAATCGCCGGCGGCTTTCAGCAGGAAGGATGCGTTGGGCCGCGTGATCAGGTAGTCGTCCAGGGAAATCACGTCCCGCAGTTCTTCCTCGGCGGGCGAGGGAAACCCGGCAGCGACGTCGCCCAGCAGCGGCAACGCCTGCCTGCTTCGGGCGGGCTTGAAGAACCCTCCCCCGTCCCTGTCGAGCAGGCCCTTGTCCAGCATCTTTTTGATCCAGAAATGGACGACGCTTTTGGAGCGCACACCCAGCAGCGGCATCATTTCCGCGTAGGTCGGCATGCGCCTGTTTTCCCGGAAAAAACCCGCAACAGCGGCTTCCACGCTTTTCAAGGTCCGCTTCTTTTCCATGCCGTCGATTATATAGAACCGTCGTTCTACTGTCAAGCTTTTTTACGACTTCGGAAGAAGTCCGAATGCCACATTGCGCTGCTTGGGGACATGACGCAGTCGTGTCCCCATACTGCACTAATTTTCCCGGCCCGGCGGATTCAAGCTGCCTGCCGCAAGCGTACAGCCATAGGCCAGGGCGGCACAGAGCATCACAGCGGTGAATCCGGTTTCGACGGCGATGATCGTCGCCAAGGCGGTGCTAACGACGGAAAAGCAGCCGTTGATCCCCCATGCCCAGGGAATATCTCCCTCGCTTTTTTCCGCAAGCGTATGAATGCCGGCCGGAAAGGGAATGCCCATCAGGAAGGCCGCCGGGAAGAGCACGCACAGGGATACCAGGAACTTGGATACCGGGGACAGGCCGATTGTTTTCAGCATGAGCGGCGTCAGCAAGGCACTGCCGAACAGCAACAGCACGATGATGCCTGCCAGAACAAGGAACAGTCTTGTTCTAAGAACCTGGAACCGCGCCGAGGCATAGCTGCCCATGCCGGAAGCAAGGAGCATCGTGCTGATCACGATGGCCGCCGCATGGATGGGGTTTCCAAAATAGAGTACAAAGCGCTGGATCATGGCCATTTCGACAAAGAGATAACCGATGCCGATCCCGCTGAAATAAAAGAATATCTGCGCCTTCCCCTTGCCACGGCCCCGCCTGCTGGCGGGCAACAGCGGTACAATAATCAGCAAGAGCGCCGCCAGTAAAATCTGAAGCAGGGTCAGAAAGACCACCAGATAGCCGATTTCAAAAAAGGGCACGCTCCGCTTCCCGAAATGTTCCGCGACGTTCCAAAGACTCTTTCCGCGCAGAAACTGGGCAAAGTAAGGGTTATCGTCCGTGGCCGGACGAATATTGAAAGCATAGGCGGCATACAGACCGGCCCTTTCCTGCGAAAGCAGCTTGTCAAGGTGGTTGAAAAAAAGATCATCCTGCAGAACGTTGAAGAAGGCGCGTTCGGATGCCCGGATGTCGGGCAGAAGGGCCGGATCGAAATTCAGGCGGCGGCAGAATGCGCGGATATTGCTGATTTCCTGGGGGGTACAGGGTGTTTTCTTGACCACGAAGGTGATCGTTCCCCAACTGCGCACAGCGGCAATGTGGTTCCTGGGATTTTCGACGCCGCGTTCGGCGAGCATGGCGGCGAGGGTGGCGAGCATTTTGAGCGTATGGCGCGGCGGATAGTCCATCCAGCACGTGACGCTCAGGACGCCGCCCGGGGTCAGTTTGCGCCAGATATCGCTGAAGGCCTCTTGCGTGAAGAGGTAGTGCTCCTGGATCGCGTTGAGACCGGCGGTTCCGCCGAACGTATCGATCGTCGGCAAGACGATGAGGTCATAACGCCGGGGGTCCGTCAGCAGCCATGTCCGGGAGTCGGAATTTATTATGGTCAATGCGGGATGATTCAGGAGGCTGTCCGCTTCAGTTTCGAACATTTCTGCAAGCAGAGCCAGCAGGACCGGATTCGGCTCGACTGCCGTGACCTTTTCCGCCCCCCGGCGGATGGCCTGTACGGCATGCGTTCCTGTACCCATGTTCAGCACCAGCGCCGTCTTTCGCAGGGTCAGGGCGTAGGGCAGGGCGGCTGTGGAAAAATCCATCACGGAGAGGGCGTCCGGTCGCGTTCGGGCCGGCAGGGGACCGACCCAGTCGCCGTTGTTGAAAACCGCCCAGCGCACAGGAACGGCATCCGGATAGGTCAGACTGAGCCCCGGTGCATAGCGCAGCGCCGGTGACGAAAAAACCTGCATGAATCCATAGGGACTGTTTTCCCCCGGCGTTGTCTGCGCCTCAGGGAGCTGCATGGCCCGGCTCAGGCTTTTGAATTCAGAGGGAATCAGCGCCGGTGGGCGCAGAATCGCAGCTGTTACAAAAATCAGCGAGAGGACTGCCGCGATCAGGATCGGGACGCCGGGCTTTCCGGGCATGGCCAGAAGGCCCGAAAACACGGGAATCAGCGCCAATACCGCCGGAATTTCGCGGGGCGGGAACAACCACATCAGGCCGAGCGCCAGCAGGGAGCCCGCACTGGAGCCGATGAGATTCCAGAAATACAAAAAGCCGATGCGGCGGCTGTGACGGGTGAAGGCCAGTCCGATGGCCAGGGCCGCCAGGAAAAAGGGAATGAAAAAAATGCCATAGGTCAGCAACAACCGGCCTGCATGGAATACGCCTGTGAACAGCAGATAGGAGTCAAAGCGGACGGCGGGATGCTGCGAGAGGCCGACGCCCACGGCCATGGCGCTCCCACAGAGAAACATCAGCATGGGAAAGACCCGATCGTAGCGGGCCGTCAGGGCCGTCCTGAACAGGGCCAGACATGTCCCCGCCGCGCCGAAACCCAGCAGCGCCACGGAAATGATCATATAGGCGAAGTGATGCCATTGGGTGATCGCGAGAATCTGCATGAGCGCCAGTTGAAAGGCGATTGCCGACGCCGAAAGCAGCCCGATGGCAAAGTACGATCTTGTTTTCATAACCATGCAACGCAAATCGACGCGAGTTCGTCAAAGTTCAAAACCGCGCCCGCCGACAGGATCAAGGGTTTCTCCTGAACGGGACGAAACGCACGGGCAGCAGGCTTGTCGTTTTGACGTTCCCATTGTCTTTTTCCACCAGCATGAGCATCTGCACAAGGAAGGGAGAACCGACAGGGATGACCATGCGGCCGCCGTTTTTCAACTGCCGGATGAGCGGCGGCGGGATGTAATCCGCGGCGGCGGTCACGACGATGGCGTCAAAAGGGGCCTGCTCGGACCAGCCGTCATAACCGTCGGCCACGCGCACTGTGACGTTTCGGTATCCCTGTTTCTGCAGGCGCTCACGGGCGGCATGGCCCAGTTCCGGGACGATTTCGATCGTATAGACCTGCCTGACGATCTCTGCCAACACGGCGGCCTGATACCCGGAGCCGGCACCGATCTCGAGCACCTTGTGGCCTGCTTGCGGCCGGACCAGTTCGGTCATATAGGCAACGACATAGGGCTGGGAAATGGTCTGTCCGTAACCGATGGGCAGGGGCCGGTCTTCATAGGCACTGCCAGCCAGATGCGGCGGGACGAACAGATGCCGGGGCACAGTGCGTATGGCCGCAAGCGTGCTCCTGTCCTTGATTCCGCGTTCCGCGATTTGCGTCCGGACCATCGTTTCCCGTCTGGTCTGATCGGCATCCTCGGCCAGCGCAGACGGCGAAGAAAGGACGATAATCATACAGACAAGCGACCATTTTCTGATCATATTATCTCCGAGAGCTTTTCATCATTCCTGATAAGTGGTTTGCCAGCGGCGAATCAAATATTTTCCGCTTATCTCAGCCACCTGACCAGCCACCTGAAAAATACACGATGCCACAGCAGGCTGTCTTGTGGTGTCAGCACCCAGTGGCCTTGCCCGGAAAAATAGAGCAGTTCGGCGGGAATCCCGCGAAGGACGGCGGCATTGAAGGCGCTCAAGCCCTGTGACACCGGCACACGATAATCCCGCTCGCCTTGAATCACGAGGATCGGCTTATCCCAGTTCTCGATGAAACGATGCGGGGAAGCGGCGTAGGCTCGCCGCACCGCCGGATTGCCGGCGTCCCAGAACGGCCCGCCCAACTCCGAATGGACGAACCACATCTCGTCCGTTTCGAGAGAGAACGATTCCAGATCAAATATTCCGTCATGAGCGATAAAGGCCTTAAACCGCTTTTCGTGATTGCCGGCCAGCCAGAAGACCGAAAAACCGCCGAAACTCGGGCCGACCGCCGCCAGTCGCTTGTTGTCAATCCAGGGCTCTTTGCTTATGTCGTCGATGGCCGACAGCAGATCCTGCATTGGTTGTCTGCCCCAGTCCCCCAGGATATCCTCCTTCCATTGCCGCCCAAAGCCGGGAACACCCCGCCGGTTCGGCGCAACAATGATATATCCCTGAGCGGCCATCGCCTGAAAATTCCACCGGTAGGACCAGTTCTGGTTGATCGTTACTTCCGGCCCGCCCACACAGTAGAGCAAGGCGGGATATTTCTTGCCGGGATCGAAGTGCGGCGGAAAGACAACCCATGTCAGCATTTTTTTATTGTCCATGGTTTTGACCCAGCGTTGTTGAATGTCGCCCATGGTCAGCTTGTCCATCAGGGACTGGTTGATGCGGGAAATATCCTGCGCACGGCCTGTCGCCGGATCAATGCGGTGGATTTCTTCAGGATGGCTGAAGGAATAACGGGTCGCAATCAACCTGTCGCCGGCGGTCGTCAATCCCGTATAGCTGTATGAACCGTTCGTCAATCTGGCAATCTTGCCCCCGGCGAGATCGACACGATAGATTTGATCCGTCGCCTCATGATCGCTGATGAAATAAATGGAGCCGCCGTCGGGCGACCAGACAAAACATGATACATCCTGGTCCAGTCCATCCGTCAGAAAAGTCCTGGTCCTGGTTTTGAAGTCATACACGAACAGGCGGTTCTCATCCGCCTCGTAACCGTCGCGCGCCATGCTGAGCCAGGCAATTTTTCCGCCGTCGGGCGAGAATGCCGGGTTCGTATCGTAACCCATCATGCCTTCCGTCAGATTGTGCGTTTGCCGGGTATCGACATGGTAGAGATAGATATCCGAGTTTGTGGACAGCGCGTACGCCTTGCCTTTCTTCTTGCGCGCCGTATAGGCTACAATCGTTCCGTCGGGACTCCAGGCGATTTGCTCCATGCCTCCTGTCGGTGCCAGCGGCGATTCCCAAGGCTCGCCCGCCATGACGTCGGCAATGCTGGCGACGCCTTCCCGCCGATAGTCGGCAACCAGGACATGACTGAACGTATCCACCCAAGCGTCCCAGTGACGGTACATCAGGTCGTTCACAGTCCGTCCGCTGGTTTTTCCCAACCCTTCATGAAGTTCCGGCAGTACTTTCGGAACGGCTACGGGACTGGCGAAAACGATACGGTCCATCTGCGGGGAATAGTGGAATCCCGTTGCACCTTCATTGAGGTCCGTGATCTTCGTTCGGTTCCGGCCGTCCGGGTCCATTTCCCAGAACTGGCCATCGTAAATGAAACCGATCTTTTTTCCGTCTGGCCGCCACTTCGCGTCGTTTTCACTGTGCGCCGTATCTGTAATTTTACGTTGGCCGGAACCGTCCACGTTCATCACATAAAGGTCTCGGTTTCCCTTGTTTGCGGCTGAGTCGTACCACGTGACGCCGAACAGTACGGATTTCTGATCGGGGGAAACCTGCGGTTCGCTTACGCGTCCCAGACGCCACAACAATTCGGGCGTGATACGGTCATGCGTCAAATCCAAGCTTCCATCCCGGATAATCCCTGCGGGACCGGTTGCGGAAGCTTTCTGTCCCGAAGCGGCGGTCGCCCCGTCCGCGGCACAGGCGGGACAAGCAATCATTGACACCAGAAAGAGCAGGACCAATGTAATAAGCAAGCGTTTCATGCGCACCTCCTGCGCCAGATCCATGCATAAACAGAGACATTAATGAAGAGAACGGCCAGCCCCAGAGCGATTTGCAGCTCGCGTGTGAGCGCCTCCGGATAAAGGACAGGTGTCAGGTAATGATCAATGAAATCGGATTGATAAGTGTTTTTCCCGGCGCGATGCCGAAGCAGGTTCTCCAGCGGCGTCAAGGGGCAGACCCCGCCGGCCATCTCTACGAGCGACGCCCACAGGACGGCCGGGATATGAAGCCAGGCAAGACGCTGCCGGCGCAGGACCAGAAAACCGCCGAATACAGCGAAAAGAACGAAGACTGTGTGTGCAAGGACAAGGACGTCGGCAAATATCCCGTAAATCATCATCATTTACACCTGAAGCCCCTGTTAATCCTTTATTCGTCCAGTCGCTTGATGCCGGCCGTAACGGCTTCCCGGACGGCAGCAGTGTATTCCGCATGGGTGACCCGCCGATCGATCAGGGGATCGCCCGCAGCATCGCCGCAGGGGCGGTACTGGGCCATGACATTGACGTAGGTGTCCGGCGAGATTTCCTTAGCCAGAAAAGTCATGATTTCCCGCGTGCCGGCCAGACCGCCAGGCATCACAAGATGGCGGACCAATAACCCCCGGACGGCGATTCCTGCACGATCCATGACCAGGTCGCCCGTCTGGCGGTGCATTTCCCGGATGGCGGCCGTTGCCTGCTCCCGGTAGTCCGGCGCCCGGCAGAAACGTTCCCCCCAGGCGTTGTCCCAGAACTTGAAGTCGGGCATGTAGATATCAAAAATACCGTCCAGAATTTTGATCGTATCGGCGCTGTCATAGCCGCCGGAATTGTAAATGAGCGGAATATCAAGCCCTTGCCCGGCGGCAACGCACAGGGCCTGCAGAATCTGCGGCGCCACGTGACTCGGCGTGACGAAGTTGATGTTCTCGCATCCGCGCTGCATGAGATGCAGCATCATGGCGGCCAGGCGCTGGGATTCCACTTCCTCGCCCTCTCTGAGGTGGCTGATCTCATAATTCTGGCAGAAGGAACACAAGAGGTTGCAGGAACTGAAGAAAATCGTTCCGGAGCCGCCGCGCCCGACCAGCGGGGCTTCTTCACCGAAGTGGGGATGAAAGCTGGCCACAGACGCCCGCGCGCCGGTCCGGCAGAATCCCTGCTCGCCGGAAAGCCGGTCCACACGGCACGTCCGCGGGCAGAGGCGGCAATCTTTCAGCAGCTCCATGGCCTGCTGCGCCCGGGGCTTCAGCAGCCCCTCCCGGTAAAGATGGAGATAGGCCGGCTCACGGCGGTGTTGTTTCACAGCAGCGCTCCGTTGAAGGATTCTTCATTATCACCAACCGGGGGAATTTTCGCATAGTTTCGAGGTTTCGTCTATCAGGGAGTGGGGATAGGGGATGTTTGCCGCCGCATTGGCCGCACTGTCCCTCAGAAAGCCGTCAGCAGTGCGAGAATGGCATCCCGATGGTTTCTTCCCTGATTGAGCATGATGACAAACGATCGCAATCCGCGTTCGGTTTTAATGTAACCGGCGTAGTTATAGACACCCATCAGCGTCCCTGATTTGAGCGGGTGACCGTCTTTGGGGGTCAGCAGCTCGACGTGGGGCTTGAATCGTTCGAGGATCGAGATCATGGCATTGCCGGTCATGCGATTGCCGCGCGAGATGCCGGACCCTTCCACCATGATCAATTCACCGGCGGCGATGTGTCGCCGGGTGCGGATATGGTTTTCAAACAGCCGCCTGCTTTTCTGCATCGAGGCCGGCGTGGCGCACTCCGACGCCTGGAAAACCGTCAGAAAGATCTGGTTGGCGATGAAATTGTTCGAATATTGAAGCAGGCCGTGAAGCACATCGGCCAGCGCGCGAGAATTGCGGTGCAGATACCGCAGTTGCCATGCCGCATCGACGGTCGTCTCGCCGATCGAATCATGGGCAATCGCGACGCCCTGATCCCGGAAGATGGCGGCGAACAACTCCCCCGCATAGCGGTTGCAATCAGTCTTGTTTGCCGAGAGATTGATTCGCTCCGTCTTTCCCCGGGTGATTGCGGCTGCTTTTTCCGCAGCAAGCGGCGTCAAGGGCGTCTCCGGTTCTGCGGAGACAATTTTCCCGGAAGTCTCCTTTTGAACATAAATCGTGTTGAAATTAACCACGAGGGCGCCGTTGGCGGCGTCGTAGGGATTGCTGGTCTTCGAAAGGCCCGGGATCGCGAGATCTTCGGCGAAACACGAGTGATCAAGCACGATCCGATTGATCCGGCTGACGCCGCTGTTTCTGATCTGTTGCGCGATGATCCTGATTTCATCGGAAATCAGGAAAGGATCGCCGAAGCCCTTGATGGCCAAGTCGCCCTGTGCGTTTGTATAAAATCCCGTCGAAAATCGGAAATCGTTTCCGAGGACTTCCACCGCAATCATCGCCGTAAGAATCTTGATCATCGAGGCCGGCACAAAGAGCTTGTCGGCGTTGATCGCAACAATCCGTTCCCCCGTTTCGCTCGTCAGTATCACCGATCCGTTTTGCACCAGGCTTTTGATTTTACGAAGCCTCGCATTCTCAAAGGCCTGCGACGGGGCGCCGATCGTCAAAATGATCAACAGCGTGATCAGGGGGGCAAGGATGTGCTTGGGCTTCATAGGGAGGAGATACGATCCATAAATTCAATGCCGAGCGGCGTCGGTTTTCCGAGGGCCGCTTTGAGGTATTCCAGCATCAGTTCTTCCACCATTTGTTCTTTTGACGTTTTGGAAAAGGAGAAAGATTCACCCGCCTTTACTGTGCCGATTTTACCGGTCTGAAGGGCCGAAGACCGCCGCGCCTGTTGCAGCATGGTATATTTATTTATCAAATCACCTGCCGGCATATTCAAAAGCCCTTGGTAGGCGGTCATCACGCGATTCGGCACAGGCAGACGAGGCGACTCCATAATCATCCTGTTGTTGCGGGCAAAGCGTTTCAGGCCATCGATAATATGGCCGGGTTGAACAAAATTGATTCCTGACCAGCCGGCTCTGATCCATTGAAAGACGCCGGTCCTCACCATTGCAGGCGCTGTGCCTGTTTCCACATAAACGTTGACGGAAAAATAATCGTAGATGTAAGACTTGATCCAGCCGAGGCCGGCCCTTGCAGAACCGGGCTCCCCCGAGTAGTAGTAGTTCCAGTCGCTGTCAGGGCCGAGAATCAATCCTTTTTCTCCGACATTGGACTTGTCGATCTGTTTCGATACGGAGACCAGGGCCTGACGTCCCTTGTAATTGATCCAGATGAGCGTCCGCTTGAGATCGTATTCGTAATAGACGCCCGTCGAGAGGTCGGGGGTGTTCGAATCATGCTGCAGTCCGTGCAGGATCACCGGAGCCCCGTTGGCGGGAATGGGGTGCCAATCGCCGGACAGATTCCGGGCTTGGTCCTGGGAAACACGCCAGAGAGAATATCGCAACGAGGACGGTCTCGTGACAACCGATGGGATGCGTGCGTTATAGGAATATTGCATGATTCGACGAAAGTTACTTTTCGTGTCGAATTCCTGATAGGCCCCCGGACATCCCTGGGATTCCGGCAGGGGATGCTCCTTGTTATTTTTCGAACTCAGGACATAATCCGCCAAGGTTGCAATGTCCTGTTCATCGAGGCCCACTTTGGGGTCATTGCAGAATTGCACCAGATGCAGGGCCGCATCATCGATCGATTTGCGAGATTCTGCAGAAGAAAGGGCGGCAGCCACCAGATGCGCCGTGATGAACAGCAACGTGAGTGCAAGGGAAACCCATATAGGGCGGAGATATGTGCGTTTTTTCATTTTAAGTAATGGGGGGCGTCTTGTCGATGGAAGCGGGGAGGGAATTAACCCTCCCCGCCTGACTGACCGGTTAACAGTACAAAACGTCTTACTTCTTTTTCTTTTTTACCGGAGCTGCCGGCACTTCCGGCGCGGAAGCCACCAGCTTGCCAATCTCTTCTTTCTTGGCGCCCACGTCCGTCATCATGGCCTTGAGTTCGCCAAAAGCCTCGCTGATCTTTCCACCCTGAAGCTTGTCCTTCACCGTAGCCAGATCAACCCCCCATTTCCCGATGGCTGCCTGAATTTCTTCCCTTGGAATGGACAGTTTTTTCTTGATTGCCGTGGCGACGTCGGTCTTCATTTCATCAAGTGCCTTCTCCACATCCGCCGCCATTTTGACAGCGTCTTCCTTCATCTTGGCCTTCCCCGCCTCCACGCCGGCAATCGCTTGCTGGGCAAGGGCAACCGTATCGATGGCTGCCTGCTTTGCTTCCTTGTACTGTTTTGCCGCAACCTGATCCTTCGCCTTCTTGAGCGTATCCTCAGCCTTCTTCAAGGCATCCTGTGCATACAGATCCGCTTCTTTCGCTTTGGCATCCGCGACGGCCTTGTCCGCCTTGGCCATTTCCTCCGTGGGCGGCTTCGCGCAGCCCATTACCAGTACAAAGGAAAAGACCACCAACACACACAACAACGACAACACATTACGTTTCTTCAGCATACCTGCCTCCTGAAAATAATATTTAACGGGAGTTTAACACACCGGTTGAAAAAGTCAAAAAAAGAATTTTTAGCTTCTCCAAGGGTCTGTAACGGAATAATTATACATTCATGCATCTCGGCTTCAGGTCTTTTTTCCCCTATCCTCCATCGCAGAATCTTCGAAATAGCGCTGCTATTCTTGCGGCTTTGCTCAATCCGACCAGACAGACCCGACCTAAGCCCGAGCGCATTTACGCAACATTTATTCCGTTACAGATCCCGACGCCACGACGCCATCGGTTCCACAGAAGGCCGTCAAAGCCTCTTCGGCCAGGACATGCGGACTGCTCTTGTATTTCGGGGAAAAATGAAAAGGGACCATGCGTTTCACGTTGGCCTGCCTCGCCAGTGCGCCGGCCTGCCGGGCGGTCAGGTGATACTTTTTTGCCGCCGTTTCCGCGTCGTCGTGAAGAAAGGTCGTTTCAATAAACAGCAGATCGGCCTGATCGGCCAAGGCCAAGATGCGGACAACATTTTCCCGACTGTGGATTGCGTCGGTGACATAAGCAATGCGCAAGCCCGGCGTCGTCTTCACGGCCCGTTTCAGTGTGCCCAAGGGCAGTTGCTTTTCTTCCACGTTGCCATGTTCGCCCCTGTACCAGATCCGCACAGGCGTCTCATCCGCGTCGCCATTCAGGAGGTGTTCCTTCAAGGTCATCAGCCAGGCGCCCGTGGGCAGGTTCATCTGAGTCATGACCGTCTTCATGATGTTGAAGCGCCGCCGTTCCTCAAAGCGAAAGGCCAGACAGGGAATCAGATGATCGAGAAAAACACCTCTGACGGTAAAGAAGCGCGTCTCCACCAGAACGCCGTCAAAAGGACGGTGTTCATCGAGAGAGTCGGGCTGAAATGCCGTCCGGCAGCGATAGCGTTTCGTGTGTTGCCTCTCCGGATGGACTTCCGTCGCGATAATGGCAAAATCATTTGTATAATTTTCCACGAGATTCCAGGTATAGGCCATGAGTTTGTGTTCCAGATGCCGCAGGAATCCCGGCGGGCCGAATAGATGCAGGTGCTTGTCCCGGCCCAAGCACAGCCGCAGCAGATGGTCAAAACCTATGAAATGGTCCATGTGGGTATGCGACACAAAAATATAATCGACCTTCAGGAGCTTGCGGGGCGGCAGGCGATACAGGTCGCCAAGGTCGAAAAGCAGCGATTCGTGGCGGTACCGGCATTCTACGTATACCCCGGGATCTCCGAAGGGATCATTTATGATTGCGGCGCTGTACATCTCATCATCTTTCCTTCCCGTCTGACGGCCTCGTAAAAGACTGCTTTTCGCTGCATCCTTCGTCATTGCAACATACGTCCAAGTACGTCTCAGTCCGCATGATTTGCACGCCTTGCCTGCGGGGCTTTTTCCTGAGCCGTCGTTTTCGGCTCATCTTTTCGAGTTCGTCATATCTGGCACGCGGCGCAGTAATAAGTCCCTCGTCCGCCAATGGCGGTCCTCAGAATCCTCTCTCCGCAACGCATACACGGAAGCCCTTCCCTGCCGTATACCGTCAGGTGAAGTTGATACCGGCCCTGTTCTCCGTAAAGGTCGTACCAGTCGGAAACCGAGGTCCCCCGGCATTCTGTGGCACAGCACAGGATTGTTCGGCCCGCACGTACAATTTTCCGCCACTGCGCCGGCGACAGGCTGCCGGCCCTTAGCCAGGGGTTAACGGCCGCCTTGTGGAGCATTTCACAGGCATAGATATTTCCAATGCCGGCGACGACGGCCTGATTCAACAGGAAGGATTTGACGGGTGCCTGCCTGCCCTGTGCGGCTTTACGCAGTTTCGAGGCGCTGAACTCCATCAGGGGATCGGGGATCGACGCCGTCCGGTCTTTGGGGTCATCCAGGGCAAGAGTGGCAAAGCGTCGCGGATCGATGCAGATAAGCCTCCCATGAGGAAACCGCATTATGAAACGGCTGTGCGCGGGTGACCCGTCTGTATTTCCACTCCATAAAAGCCGACCGGACATGCGCAAATGCAGGTGCAGGGTCCGGGCCTCATCAAGATGGATCAACAGAAATTTTCCCTGTCTCTCCACAGACCGGACGCACAGGCCGGCCACATTTTTCACATGGCCGAGCCTAGCATCCAAGATGACCATATCCTGCACGACGGTGCCTACGATCGTCTCTTTTAACTGACGGCAAAGGGTTTCTACCTCAGGAAGTTCCGGCATATGCTTTGATCCCCCTCGATTCCTGTGTGGAATTGTAGACAAGACGTGCCTTGTGTCAAGGGAAATAACGATCCGATTTTATGCTCCCAATTTTCAGGGCGAAAGAGGGCATTTTTTTGTTCTGATTTGGCCTTAAAAAAAAAGTAAAATATTGCAGCAAAATTTTTTTGAAAAAAATATGAAAAAACATGAAAAAAATGTTGACAGGACGAAATAATAAATGTAATGCGAAAAACAATTGAAGTCGTGAGAATCGGTAAGAAATTCGATTCTCGTGATCAAAGGGCCATCAGCCTTTTTTAAGCCTGGTCGGAGAAAGGGGTTTGATCAAGAAAAAAAGCCATGAGCGGCGTATTCGGCCCTCATCGTTTTTAAATAAAAAAGAGGAGGCTGACTTCATGGAAAACGAAACCCTTATCGCCGAGGAAGATGAACCTCCAGGCAGCTTGACAGGGCTTCTCGATTTCAAAAGTCACAGCAGACAGACATTTGACTTTTTTTCAGTATTAACACCGCCGTCTCCCCGACCGACGGTCAGAACGGCTGTTTCCCGTATTTCCCCCCGTTACCAGGACAGTGAACGATCCCGGACCTTCCGAAAACGTTTCTATCCCGATATAACCGACGAACAGTGGCATGACTGGCAATGGCAGATCCGCAACCGGATCCGCGATGCCGAGAGCCTGGGCCGCATTCTCAGCCTTTCCGAAAACGAGCGCCATGCCCTGCTGGGCCATGCCGGATTCCTGCCGGTCGCCGTCACGCCCTATTATGCCGGCCTGCTGGACGATGAAGACGCCTGTCATCCTCTGCGCCGCTGTGTTATTCCTTCCATTGACGAATGCTTTCGAGGTGAGGGCGAGGCCGATGATCCACTGGCGGAAGAGCAGGACAGCCCGGTTCCCGGCATCGTGCACCGTTATCCGGATCGGGTTCTCTTTCTCGTGACGGATTTTTGCTCAACCTATTGCCGTTATTGCACGCGCTCCCGGCTTGTGGGGCACCAGGGCGAGCATCCTTTCCAGATGGATCTTTGGGACAAGGCGATCGCCTATATCGCCGCCAACAGCGATATCAGGGATGTTCTACTCTCCGGCGGCGACCCATTGACCTTGTCCGACAAGAAGCTGCAATGGCTTTTATCACGCCTGCGGCGGATTCCCCATGTGGAGATGCTGCGCATCGGAACCAAGGCGCCAGTTGTCATTCCCCAGCGAATCACTCCGGAATTGACAAGGATGCTCAAGCGTTTCCACCCCTTCTGGATCAGCATTCATGTAACCCATCCCGACGAAATCACCCCGGAGATGGCGCAGGCCTGCGCCCGCCTGGCCGACGCAGGAATTCCACTGGGGAGCCAGACCGTGCTTTTGTCCGGCATCAACGACGATCTCAACACCATGAAAAAATTGTTGCACGGGTTGCTGCAGATTCGCGTGAAGCCCTATTACCTCTATCAGTGCGACCCCATTCCCGGTTCTTCACATTTCCGCACGCCTGTGGGAAAAGGCCTGGAGATCATGGAAGGCCTGCGCGGACACACAACGGGCTATGCTGTTCCGACTTACGTTGTGGACGCACCCGGCGGCGGCGGTAAAATCCCGTTGCTGCCCCAGTACGCCCTCGGGCACGAAAAAGGCGATCTGCTGCTGAGAAATTTCCAGGGCCGGGTCTACCGCTATCCGGACCACCCGTTCAGCCACCGGGATATCCATTGAGCTCCCGTCGTTTGAAGATCGGCATGACCTATGATCTGCGGGACGACTATCTGGCCGAAGGCTACGGCGAGGAGGAAACGGCTGAGTTCGATCGCCCGGAAACCATCAACGCCGTCGAACAAGCCCTGAGCGACCTCGGTTTTGAAACCGACCGTATCGGTCATATCCGGTTGTTGGCGCGTCGGCTCGTTGCGGGCGACCGCTGGGACATGGTTTTCAACATCGCAGAAGGCCTTCGGGGGTTCGGTCGGGAGGCTCAGGTTCCCGCGTTGCTTGAGGCCTTCGATATCCCCTATACCTTTTCCGATGTCCTGGCGCTGTCGTTGACCTTGCACAAGGGCATGACCAAACGCGTGATCCGCGATATGGGAATTCCCACCCCCGATTTTGCCGTGATCGATACGGAAGATCAGATTACCGGAATTCGCCTTCCTTTTCCGCTTTTTGCCAAGCCGGTCGCCGAGGGAACAGGCAAGGGAATCACCGCCGCTTCGAAGCTCGAAACGCGGGCGGACATGGAGCGGGTCTGCCGGTTACTGCTGACGGCCTTTCAACAGCCCGTGCTGGTTGAAACGTTTCTGCCCGGCCGGGAATTCACCGTGGGGATCATCGGTACAGGAACGGACGCGTTCGCCACCGACGTCATGGAGGTGCTGCTGAAACCGCAGGCCGAGCGGGATGTTTATTCCTATTTCAACAAGGAGAATTTTGCGTCGCTTGTAGAATATCGTCTCGTTGCCGACGACGAGGCCCGACAGGCAGGCGAAACGGCGCTTGCGGCATGGCACGGTCTGGGCTGCCGGGACGCGGGCCGCATGGATCTTCGCAGCGACGCAAGCGGCCGACCCAACTTCATGGAAGTCAATCCGCTGGCCGGGCTGCATCCCCGGCATTCGGACCTGCCCATTATATTCAGTCTTATGGGAAAAACCTTTTCACAGCTCATCGATCTGATCATGTGTTCTGCGCTCAAGCGCTTGAAATCAGCGGCAAAGTGACAGCATCATGCAGGAAGCAATAACCCATCCCTTCTCTCCCGGCGGCAGGAAACTCCGGGGGTGGGTAAAAAAGAGGCGTCAAATGACAGGGGTTGCGTGATGAAAGCGGTTGTTCTGCATGGTGAAGTTCCCGAGGGCGCCGGCCGGGATGAGCAGGATGTCCTGGTCCAGGCCGGGCATGTTTCCCGGTCGCTTGCCGAGCAAGGCTATAAGCCGACCGTTCTTGCCGTTTCCGCCAATTTTTCCCGGCTCATCGATCAACTGAACATCCTTCAACCCGATTTTGCCTTCAACCTGGTCGAATCGATCCTGGGGCAGGGCCGCCTGATCCACATGACGCCGTCGATCCTCGATTGCCTGAATATCCCTTACACGGGCGCAAGAACCGAGGCGATCTTTGTTACGTCCCAGAAGCTTCTGGCAAAAAGGTACCTGCAGATGAGAGGCCTGGATACGCCGCCCTGGATTTCCCCAGATGAATCGCATGCAAATCCCTTTACGCCTGGCTCTTACGTGATCAAGTCCGTCTGGGAACATGCGTCCGTGGGGCTGGACGAGGATTCCATCGTATCCGTCCAGAATGAGAAAAAACTGCATAAAATCATGAAATCAAAAAGGGACCGCCTCGGCGGCGCCTGTTTTGCCGAGGCCTTCATCGCGGGCAGGGAATTCAACCTGTCGCTGCTGGCCGGTCCGGACGGGCCGGAGGTCCTGCCTCCTGCCGAGATTCGCTTCGACGACTATCCGCCCGGCAAGCATCGTGTCGTGGGCTACCGGGCGAAGTGGGATGAAGATTCCTTTGAATACCAAAACACGCCGCGCGCCTTTGAATTTCCCGCCGAAGACGCGCTGCTGCTGGAGAAATTGAAGAAGATGTCCCTGGAATGCTGGCAGATTTTCGACCTCAAAGGCTATGCGCGTGTTGACTTCCGTGTCGATCAGGAGGGAAGACCCTGGATTCTGGAGATCAACACCAACCCCTGCCTGTCTCCGGACGCCGGCTTCCATGCCGCCGCCGAACGCGCGGGACTCAAAACCAACGGCATCATCGAACGCATCGTCAACGATACGTGTTAAACGCTCAATGTGTCGCATCAGGAGCCGCGATCTATGGATATGATGGATTTGAACGTGACCTTCCGACAGGATGTCCGGCCTTCCGACCGGACGGCGGTCAGGGAGATCGTGGAAGCCACGGGATATTTTTCCGGGGATGAAACCGCCATTGCCGTCGAACTCGTGGAGGAGCGCCTGGCGACAGGCGATGCGAGCGGGTATTACTTTGTGTTTATAGAACGGGAGGAAAGGGTGATCGGTTATGCCTGTTACGGCCCCGTTCCGGCAACCCGGTACAGTTATGACATTTACTGGATGGCCGTCTATCCTGAGTTTCAGCGGCGAGGCCTGGGCCGCAAACTGCTCGCGATGTGCGAATCGCTGATCCAGCGGGCAGGGGGCCGCCAGATTTACATGGACACGTCGGCGCGGGCCCAGTACGAGCCCACGCGGCGGTTATATGTAGCCCAGGGCTACCGGCAGGCGGCGTATCTGCCCGATTATTACGCCCCAGGCGATGCAAAGGCCATCTATGAAAAGATCCTTTAGAAAAGGGGACAGATTTATTTTTCATCTTCAGCTAAAACCGGAGCAATCGTAAGGGGTCGATATAGTTTTACGTACCGCTGGAATGGTTCCAAATGGCTTATAACCAGCCATCACTCATCGGCGATGCCTGAGATTAACGAACCCTGACCGCTCACCAGCGTATGCAACAATAATCTATTTTTCCCGAAGGTTACAGCAAACCGGAGGTATAAATTTCGTGTGAACGATGTGCGTGTCGATCATATAAAAAGAAAGAATATCAAAACAGGCTGATCTGCGATCATGGAAGCGAAATTCCCCCTTTTCATTTGTGAATCAATTTCTTTAACTTTTGCGACGACGGCCGGGACGGATGTCATCGACATCACGCGTCAGGTATCCGAAAAGGTCGCTGAATCCGGGATTGTAGAAGGACAGGCGCTCGTGTTTACGCCCGGTTCAACGGCGGCCCTGACCACGATCGAGTATGAAAGCGGCGTGGTCATGGACCTGATTGAGGCCATCGAACGCATCGCACCGAAAAATATCCACTACCGTCACGATGCTCGCTGGGGGGACGGCAACGGCTATGCCCACGTGCGTTCCGCCCTGCTGGGGCCGTCGCTGTTTATTCCTGTCGTTCAAGGACGTCTCGCCCTGGGGACCTGGCAACAGATCGTGCTGGTCGACTTCGACAACCGCCCGCGAAAGCGCCAGGTTGTCGTCCAGTCGTCCGGGCTGAAAAGCCGTTAGTTGCCTTATTGATTGTTCGACCTTAAGAAAGGAACATCCATGGCAGAAAATCCCTATGAACGATTTCAACGCGAGGAATTGATCCTGCGCGATGAACTCGCCATTGACCGGACTATTTTGGCCAACGAGCGAACGGCCCTGGCATATTTTCGCAGCGCGCTGACCCTGGTTATTGTAGGGGTCACGCTCCTCCATTTTTTCGAGAAGGGCATCCTCCTCTATTTCGGGATCATTTTCATCCCTTGCGGACTCGCCGTGGGCGGCTTTGGAATCATGAGATACCGCAAGATGAACCTGTCCATTCGCATCATCCGCAACTCTCTGAAGCGGAACGCAGAAAACCACAAAAGGCCGGACAAACGGAGTGAAGCGACTTTTTAATGAGGACGCGATCGATGAAGTTCATTTTTTCATTCGTAAACGGCGCCCCGGAATTCAACTTCCTTCAGCGGGTCTTTTGCGCCTCCGGAGTCTGATCGACGTCGTCGGGGGAAACATCCGGTGGAGTCTTATCCACACGGTCCTGTCCGACAGCATCTGTGACCATAACGTCAGTCGGCGGGGGTCCTGGACCGGCGCCTTGCTTCGCTGCAACTGCATTGGGAATATCGGGAGGCAGGGTTTCCTCCCCGATCTCCTGTCCCTTTGCATCCTCGCCCACCGGTTCCAGTTCTTTCAACCACAACGGATGACGCCGCCGGGCGTAATCGAGGGCAACGGCGCCCGTGAAGATTCCCCGGATCATGGGACGGTTGGGCTTCAGAACCAGAGCGCCGATATGGGCGACAAAGGCCAGGGCAAACAAAACGAAGAAGATATTATGGATCCACGTCGCCCAGAGAACCCAGGTCAGGGAAATATCCGGGGCATAGATGTTCTTGTAGGTCTTGACGAGCCCCGAAAGGATCAGCATGGCGATGATGAACGCCATTCCTGCATAAGCCAGGCGTTGTTCCGGCAGATATTTATGGAACGGCGGCTCCTCTCCCTTGCCGAAAAAGCTTTTGATGACCTCAAGGGATGATCTGAGATCGCCCTGCCGGGGGATCATCCCCCCTTCACCGAGAATGCCGTGATAGAGCAGATGAAAAACCGCAGCCGCAATAAACACAACCGATGCGGCATAGTGGATGTAGAGAGACTTGATAAAATCGCCGGACCAGGCAAGGCCGGGAATGGATGTGATGTAATACCGGTTGGCCATGGGCAACTCGAACATCCCGGTTACCAGAAGCAGCAGTCCCGACAAGGCGATGACCCAATGTTCGACCAGTTCGATCAGACTGTGGCGGACAACCAGCCTCTTGTCCATCAGAATCCTGTCACTCATGGCCCTTATCCCCTCCTTTCATACGGTTTTTTCTTCGCGAGAGCGCCATAAAGGCTCCCGCCACGCCGGCAGCAATGCCATAGAGGGGCGCCTGGAGAACGGCCTTGCCCATTGTGTCCGTTCCGGCCATCTGCCGTTCGACCGGCCCCAAGTCGGGCCTTCCCGGTTGTTTTTTCATCGTCCCGTTGAGGGCGGCGAACGAAACGGGAGAAACATACAGGGTTGCCGTTCCGCCGTTTTCCTTCTTTCCGTAGATGTACCCCTTCATTGCCACAGCTCTTTCTTCCGCCAGAGCGTAGATTTCTTTGCGGCTCCCAATAAGCATGGCCTGCCGCGGGCAGGCCTCGATGCAGACGGGAAGCTTTCCTTCCTTCAGGAGGTCGTTGCAGAGGTCGCACTTGTACATGACGCCGTTGCCGGCCAAAGACGGCAGGATGTGGAGGTAAATCCCAACGCCCGACTGCCGCTGGGGAATTTCCCAGGGACAAACAGTTCTACATTTGGCTCCCCCGAAGCATAAATCCTGATCGATCACCACGGCCCCGTTTTTATATTTATGATTGGCCGCGAAGGGACAGATCGTGGCACACGCCGGATTGTCGCAGTGCATGCAGCGGCGGGGCACAAAAATGGTTTTTTTCTGGCCTCCCTCCTCAATGTCGGCCCGCTGGACATAGATGAAGTTGTAAGGGGTCAGCCGGTCGGAAACGTCCCGTTTTTTCGACCAGTCTTCGACCGTCTTTCGGGGCCAGGGAACGGGAATGGGTTCGTGAATCTTCGGAATCCTGCCGTGATTCAGGGCCTTGCACGCGGCGACACAGGCCGGCAGTTCCTTGCCCGGACAACCGTCGCAGAGGCTCAGGTCGATGAGGGTCGCCAGATTTCCCTTCCTTCCTGCGGCAAGCGGCGTCCCGGGCAGGCCCAACCCCACCCCTGCAACGGCGATGCCCGTCGCCGCCTTGAGAAACGACCGGCGGTTCAGTCCGCTGCGCTTGTCCTTGCTCATCATAAAACCTCCTTTGGCCTTTGCCGGCCCTGCGGCTAAGGATCGATCCCTTTGAAAGTCCCCGGAATCTCCCCGTTTATCATCCATATCATGCCCCGGACGATATATTGTCCATCCCGAAGGCACCTGTCAAGTCTTCTTTACCGGAATGCCCTTGACAACACGGAGATCGTGATTACATTGTGCCACGTAATTTTCTTATAATGTAACCGCAGAGCAAACAAAATAATTTTATTTTTTGGAGGTATGGCCTATGAAAATTAGACCACTGCATGATCAGGTGTTGCTTATCCGACAGGAAAGCGAACAGAAAACCGCCGGGGGCATCATCATCCCCGACACGGCAAAGGAAAAACCCCTGGAGGGAAAACTGGTCGCCGTCGGTCCGGGAAAGAAGGGTCGAGATGGAACGCTCATCCCGATGGAAATCAAGGAAGGTGATCGCGTTCTTTTCGGCCGTTACGCAGGCACGGAAATCAAGATCGATGGTGTGGAACATCTCATGATGAAAGCGGACGACATCCTCGGCATTCTGGAATCATAAACAGGAGGAATATAAAATGGCAGCAAAAGAAATCAAATACGACAGCATCGCCCGCGAAAGGATCACGAAGGGCGTGGATTGCCTGGCGGATGCCGTCAAAGTCACCTTGGGCCCACGGGGTCGCAATGTGGTGATCGAAAAAAAATGGGGCGCCCCGACGGTCACCAAGGACGGCGTTACGGTTGCCAAGGAAATCGAAATGGAAAACAAGTTTGAGAACATGGGGGCGCAGATGGTTAAGGAAGTCGCCTCCCGGACCTCCGATCTTGCCGGAGACGGCACGACCACCGCCACGATCCTCGCCCAGGCTATTTACCGGGAAGGATCGAAGCTCGTGGCGGCGGGGATGAACCCCATGTCCTTGAAAAGAGGTGTGGACAAGGGCGTGGCTCTCGTCGTGGAAGAGCTGAAGAAACTTTCCAAAACCGTCAAGGACAAAAAGGAGATCACCCAGGTGGGCGCCATTTCGGCGAACAACGATTTCAGCATCGGGGAGATCATCTCCGACGCCATGGACAAGGTGGGCAAGGAAGGCGTGATCACCGTTGAAGACGCCAAAGGCATGGAAACCACGCTGGATATCGTGGAGGGCATGCAGTTCGACCGGGGTTACATCTCGCCTTATTTCATCACCAATCCCGACAAGATGGAAGTTCGTCTCGAAGATCCTTATATTCTGCTCAGTGAAAAAAAGATCAGTGCCATGAAGGATATGATTCCGATTCTGGAGCAGATTGCGCGGACGGGGAAACCCCTGCTGATCCTTGCCGAAGACCTCGAAGGAGAAGCCCTGGCCACGCTCGTGGTCAACAAGCTGCGCGGGACCATCAAGTGCGCTGCTGTCAAGGCTCCCGGGTTCGGGGACCGACGCAAGGCGATGCTCGAAGACATCGCCGTTCTGACGGGCGGCAAGGTGATTTCCGACGACATCGGCGTAAGCCTGGAAAGCCTGACGCTTGCAGACCTCGGGCAATGCAAACAGTTGACCATCGACAAGGACAACACCACGATTATTGACGGGGCCGGCAAGAGCGCTGATATTCAGGTCCGGGTTAAGCAGATACGAGCCCAGATGGAGGATACGACGTCCGATTACGACCGCGAGAAACTGCAGGAACGCCTGGCCAAGATTGTCGGCGGCGTCGCAATTATAAAGGTCGGTGCAGCGACGGAAATCGAGATGAAGGAAAAGAAGGCCCGCGTCGAAGATGCCCTGAACGCCACAAGGGCGGCCGTGGAAGAAGGTATCATTCCGGGCGGCGGCGTAGCCTTGATCCGCAGCCTCAAGGCGCTGGAAAAGGCGGCGCTTCCCCATGACGAGCAGTACGGTCTCAATATCCTGAAAAAAGCTCTCGAAGAACCCCTGCGCCAGATCGCCAACAACGCCGGCTTCGAAGGTTCCATCGTTGTTGAAAAGGTCAAGGACAGCAAGGACGACGTTGGCTTTGACGCCGAAAAGGGGGAATATGTGAATATGATGAAGGCCGGCATCATCGATCCCACGAAAGTGGCCCGTCTGGCCTTGCAGAACTCGGCCTCCGTTGCGTCCCTTTTGCTGACGACGGAGGCCATGGTGGCCGAAGCCCCCAAGAAAAAAACCTCCGTGCCTATGATGCCTCCAGGTGGCATGGGCGGCGGTATGGGCGGCGGCATGGACGATTACGACTACTGATCTTCACACAGCGAAGCCTTTTTCAAAAGATTCGCATCATCTCCGAAAAGGGGGCGTGGGGCAGAAATCCCCCCGCCCCCTTTTATTTCATCTCGCTTCGGCTTGCGCTGACACAGCATAACACGAACATCCGGACATTATTGCATGGCCGCCATTATCGTATTGACACGCGGGCATCTTCTGTCTATGCTCCCACCGTAAAAAATCGACATCCTGAAAAATCAGAACAGCCCGATGCAGTTTGCCAGAAAAAATCATTTAAGCGTCTCGCGGGGAGTCGTTTCAATCGACGGAATATTGGGAGGACGCCAACAACTTAAATAGCCTGGGAAACAAGTGGGCATATTCTGCACGGAGGAGTTGTCCATGTCCATGAAAGTCGGAAAAATACTGATAAAACAGGGCGTTATCGAGGAGCAGTCCGTCAGAGACGCCCTGTCGATCCAGGGTCTGACGAAAAAGAATATCGGGGAGATCCTGGTTGACGCTGGCACGCTGACAACACAGCAGAAACAACTGCTGAAGAAGGCCTTTCTCGCTGTGTCAAGGCTTCAGCAGACAACCCAGCACGTCATCAACCTTTGATGAAAGCCATCGAGTCCCTTCTATCCTTAAACAGCGACATCAAGGCGATGCGCCTGAACCGGCTGACCCTCGCGTTCACGGGCGAGACGGCAATGCTGGAGGCGCCCTTCCAATCTTATTTCATCAACAACAATCTATTTCAGATCCGTATAGCGTTATTCATGGGCGCACTGGTGTATGGCTTCTTCGGCATTCTCGACGCCCTGCTGATGCCCGAGCACAAATATATCACCTGGCTGATTCGCTTTGCATTTGTTTTTCCTGCCGTTCTGGCGATCATGGCAACGACCTTTATCCCACGGATGCACCGCTTCCTGCAGCCGATCCTGTCCCTTGCGGTCGTCATCGCCGGCCTGGGGGTTGTGCTGATGATCATCATCGCCCCGACGCCGATCAATTACTATTACTATGCAGGCCTCATTGTGATCTTCATATTCGGATATTCCGTCGCTTGTCTGCGCTTCGCGTATGCTTCCCTGAGCGGCTGGCTTATCGTGATTCTCTATGAGATCGCCGCCGCCCTCACGAACACACCCGCCGTCGAGGTGATCAGCAACAGTTTTTTTCTTGTCGGCAGCAATCTTGTCGGAATGGCCGTCGGTTACACCATCGAGTATGCAAGCCGGCGGAACTATTTCCTCATGCAACTGCTGGCCCGGGAAGAGCGCAAGATCAAGGAGACAAACGATCAGCTGGAACAGCGCGTCGCCGAGCGGACCGCTGCCCTGGAAGAGCTCAATCGTGAACTGACAAAGGAAATCGCGGAGCGCCGGGCGGCCGAACGGGACCGGGAACGTCTGGAAATCCAGTTGAAACAGGCTGAAAAGATGGAGGCCATCGGCAAGCTCGCCGCCGGCGTGGCTCACGACCTCAACAATATCCTGAGCGGGCTCGTGAGCTATCCGGATCTTCTGCTCATGGATATTCCCAGGGACAGCCGTTTGCATAAATCCATTGAATTAATTCGGCAATCGGGCATCAAGGCGGCGGCCATCGTCCAGGACCTGCTGAGCCTTGCGCGCCAGGGGACGGGGGAAAAGAAGATTATCAATCTGAACGATGTGGTCCGGGATTATCTTTCTTCCCCGGAATACAAGGAGCTTTGCTCTCATCATCCCCGTGTCCGCACAGAGATTGACCTTCAAGCGGACATCTTGAATGTCGAAGGTTCTTCCGTTCATCTCTCCAAAGCCCTTATGAATCTCCTCCATAACGCCTTTGAGGCGATCCTGACCGAGGGGATGGTTAGAATTTCAACATATAATCGATATCTTGACCAGCCGCTGGACGCGTACGAACGGATACCAGAAGGAGAATACGCCGTTTTGAGCATTTCCGACACGGGAATCGGAATTCACGAGGACGACTGCCACCGCATTTTTGAACCCTTCTTTTCAAAGAAAAAACTGGGCCGCAGCGGGACCGGCTTGGGAATGACGCTGGTCTGGTCAACGATGAAAGACAACGGCGGCTTTATTGATATTCAAACAGAAGATGGCGGGGGCTCAATATTTGAGCTTTATTTTCCAGCTACGCGACAAGAGGTTCCGGAAAAGGAAAAGCCTTTCTTACTGGACGATTGCCTGGGGTCGGAAAAAGTTCTGGTCATCGACGACATTCCGGAACAGCGGGAAATCGCCACAGTCATGCTTCGCAAGCTGGGTTATTCTGTTCACGCTGTTGCCGGCGGCGAAGCCGCAATCGAATACTTGCGAAGAGAAAAGGTCGATATCCTGGTTCTAGATATGGTTATGGATCCCGGCATCGATGGGTATGAAACTTACCGGCGCATCCTTGAGATCCATCCTCGACAGAAGGCCATTATCGCCAGCGGGTTTTCCGAATCGGAGCGGGTCAGGGAAGCGCAACGGTTCGGCGCCGGTCTCTATATCAGGAAACCTTACTCATTTGAAAAAATTGCCCGGGCTGTCCGCATGGAACTCGACAACGTTGAGGGGTTGCCATCATAACCGGAATCTTCTCTGCTTGCTCTTCTTTCTGAGAAAATAACTTGGACAAGCGCGATCATTTTCTACAAAAATCTAATCACTGTCCTGCAGGAATAATGATGCATTTGCAAGGTTAAGGAGTTTCTATTGAAAAACAAATTTCTTGAAGAATCCATCCTTTTTGTCAGCATCGTTAAGTGGACGTTGCTAGCTTCCGTTGTTGGCGTTCTGGTAGGCGGGGGCGCCGTCCTGTTTCTGAAAATTCTCGATGGAGCAATCTCCGTCAGCCATGACTTCGTTTTCAGCTATCCCAACTTCTTCTTTGTCTTGCCGCTGGGTTTTTTTCTGAGCTCGTTGCTCGTTTATTACATCGCTCCGGATGCCAGGGGATACGGAACGGAGAAAATTATCGAAGCTGTGCACCGGCGGGCGGGCAAGATAAGGTCGATGGTCATTCCAGTCAAAATGCTGGCAACGGTTCTGACGGCGGCGGTCGGCGGTTCTGTGGGGCAGATCGGGCCGTGCGCCCAGATCGGCGCGGCCTTATCCTCCATGTTTGCCGGTGTCATGCGCTTTGACGACGGAGATCGGAAAAAACTGGTGATTTGCGGCATCAGCGCGGGCTTTGCGGCTGTTTTGGGAGCGCCGATTTCGGGAGCGATTTTCGGCGTGGAGATTCTCGTCGTCGGAGCGATGTTATACGAGGTTCTGCTGCCGTCCTTTGTGGCCGGACTGGTAAGCTATCAGGTCGCCAACACTTTCGGCGTGCCTTTTTTCCATGCTCCCATTATCCAAATTCCCGTTTTCACAGACTCTTTTTTTATCGAGGTCATTATTGCCGGCATCTTCTTCGGCATCTGTTCGGTCATTATGATTGAGACCGTAAAATATTGTGAGAAAGGCGCCTTAAAAATTCCCCTCTGGGAACCCGCAAAAGCCTTGCTCGGCGGCCTGATCCTGATCGCGCTCAGTCTGATTTTTTCTACAAAATATCTTGGACTCGGCACAGAGACCGTACATCTTTTGCTCAGGGGAGAAAAACTGCCTGCTTATGCCTTTTTTGCAAAATCCCTTTTTACCGGTGTAACTTTTGCCGCCGGCGGGAGCGGCGGGATTATCGCCCCGATCCTCTTCGTCGGCGCGGCGGCAGGAAGTCTGTTCGGCCAGTTGAGCCAACTCGATCTGGCAACCTTTTCCGCCATCGGCATGGTCAGCGTTCTTGCCGGTACAACCAACGCTCCGATCTCCGCGAGCATCCTGGCCATGGAATTATTTGGCAGGGAGATCGGGCCGTTCGCCGCTCTGGCCTGTGTGATCGGATTCCTCATGACGGGCCATCGGAGCGTTTTCCCAACCCAGTTACTGGCTTTGAAAAAATCATCCTCTGTCGAGGTTGAGCTGGGCGGTGAGGTGAGCGAGGTCCGGGCACGATTCAAGAGAAGAGAAAAAAGTCTCATCGACAAGGGTCTGAGCGCCCTGGAAAAAATGAAGAAACGGAACGATCATGACAAGCGGGATCAATCGTGATGGATTCGAAAAAAGTCGTCGTGGCCGCACATCTCGACGGGATCATCGGGAAACCCGGTTTCTTTTAGCCTTCAACGGTTTGGTTAATTCTTCAGGCAGGATACGATCTCGTGAACGGAGCCAAGCGGCGGCGCGAGCCTGTTAAATAGCCGGCCGGCAGTTATTCTATTGCACAATGGCCGAGGTTACTTCTCGGCCTTGTTCAAGTCCAGTTTTGTGTCCCGGCGAAAATCCCACATCAGATAATCCATGCTCATGGGCAACGCCAGATCCAAGCTCGCTATCAACTGCACGCCCACCCTCACCCGGCTCGGCCGACATTCCAGCAAATGCCCGCCCCGTTGCCGGTCGTCCGATAGAAAATGCAGATGCAGTCCCGGCACACTCAATGAGCCCAGAAATTCCGGCGTAAAAAAGCCCGCCAGGGTGCCCTCGATATCCGTAAACGTGAAGACCGGTTGTTCTTGAGCGACCTCCACCAGCGGTCGGTAATTCTCCTGCTTCGGCACCGAGCGGACGCGCATTGAGGCAAAGCGCCCCTCCACGCGAATCGCATAAAAGATGTTGGGCGACGGCAGCAATCCCCTTAACCATTCCTGAAAAACGGGATAGGATTGTTCGGCGCTCAACTCATCATGGCTCAAGGGATGATAAAACGTGACACAGGCAAACGGGGTCAACGCCTGTTCGTCCACCTGGTGGACTCGCCCATCGGCTGTGATTTGATAAATCCGCCCTTCGAGCATGACCATCTCGCCATCCAGGTTGTCAAAGGTGCCCAACCCAAAATCTCCATGTTTTTTAACATGCGTGAAGGGAATCTTCTGTTCATAGATGCCCTCCACCAGTGCATTTACCGGAGCGCACAGATAAACCCGACTCGGGTTCATGGGCTCTGGTTCTGTTGGTTTCATGACTCCTCCAGGAATAGGGACAGGCATGGTGCTTAAAGCGGCTGCCTGCGGGGTTAATATGCAGCGGCACAAGCCTGCGGGAAGCGCAGCTTCCAGTGCAAACGAAATGCCGGCCGTTTTGAGCGATTTGCTGGCGTCGCGCGTGGCGCGGCGGCAATCATTAATACACGAACTGCGCCTTTTCCGATATCTTGCACATAAACGTAACACAAACTATATTTACAGAAAAGAAGAATTCTGAAGGTTTACGAATGAATGCCTATTTACATCATTTCTTATAATATGGTAGTCGAAAAAGAAAAATCGAGCAATGATTTACGGCAGAATGCCCGGAATTCGAAAGGTGTCATCATGAACTGTGATTTTACGATTTACGATATGATTGCCCGCAATGCCGTTTTGTATCCGGAACGCATCGCCCTGGTGAATGGCGGGCGCCGCACAACCTATGGGGGCTTTAAGCAACAATGCGACCAGTGCGCCGGCGGCCTTGCGGCGGCGGGTCTCGCCGCGGGAGACCGGATCGCGGTTTTGTCGGGAAATTGCGATGATTTCATGATCCTCTACGGCGCGGCTGCGAAAATCGGAGTTATCGTCGTCCCTATCAATACCCGTCTGGGTGAGGCGGAGGTCACCTATGCCCTCCAAGATACCACTCCGCTTTGTCTCATCAGCGCGAAGGAACACCGGGAGGCGGCGCAACGGGCCGCCATGCGAACCGCTTCCATCCAAAAACACTATGCCTTCGGGGACGACGACGTCCAAGGCGATACCTTCCCTTTCCGCTCCCTCCTGCTGGAAGGCGGCAGCGACGTATCAGGCACCGTTTCAGGGGATGCGCCCTGTCTGATTATTCATACGGCCGCCGTGGGCGGCAGTCCCCGGGGATCCGTTCTAACCCAGACCAATCTGCTGACCTGCGGCCTTCAGATCAGCCACCTGCTGGAACTCGGCAACCGGGACTGCTACCTGGGTCTTTTGCCCCTTTTCCACATCGGCGGAATAGCCATGACCTTGGCAACGATCATGACAGGGGGGAAAACGGTTCTCGTGGAACGCTTTGATCCTTCGGCGGTGCCGGGGCTCATCGCCGGCGAGAAAGGCACATTTTTTGTGACCTTTCCTCCCATGCTTACCGCCATCCTCGACGCTCAGGAAAAAGCGGCTCTGGACCTCTCGATCCTGCGCGCGGGCTGCGGGGTGGACAGCCCCGAAACGATTGAACGCTTTCTGAAGGCCAATCCCCAGGCCGCCTTTTACAGCCTCTATGGACAGACCGAGGCCATGCCGGTTTCGGGATGCAATTACCGGAAGCGGCCCGGCAGTATCGGGAACCCGGCGATTCTGACGCGTGTCGCCCTGTTCGACGATCTGGATCGTGCCGTGCCTGCGGAGACGCCCGGAGAGATATGTGTCCGGTCGCCTGCCGTCTTCCAGGGGTACTGGAATCTGCCGGAAGAAACGGCGTACGCCTTTCGCAACGGCTGGCATCATACGGGGGATTTGGGACGCATCGACGCGGACGGCTTCCTCTGGTACGCCGGCCGCAAGCCCGAAAAAGAACTTATCAAGCCCGGCGGCGAAAACGTGTATCCGGCGGAGGTGGAAAAGGTCATTCTCGAACACAGCGCCATCCAGGAAGTCTGCGTCATCGGCGTGCCCGACCGTCAGTGGGGCGAAGCCGTGAAGGCCGTCTGCGTCCTCAAGCAAGGGCGCTTGGCAAGCGCCGAGGAGTTAATCGATTTTGTCGCCTCCAGAATCGCCCGCTATAAAAAACCGAAACACGTTTTATTTGTTGATGACCTTCCGAAAACGGCGGGCGGCGCCATTGATCGTGAGCTGGTTAAAAAAGCCTGGGGATCAGAATCGTAAAGTCTGACGGAAGTAAGGAGGATTTTTTATTTATGCCCCTAGAACTGATCGGCGCCGTTGAAAACACCCTGAAACAGGTGAAGGAATGCGCGGGCAAGACGATTGAATTTGTCGAGAAAAAAGATCTACCCCGGTAGGCAACAACCCTCCAAGCGACAGGAAGACTGCAAAAACCCTCGTGGCCTACCAGAGCAAATACGGCAGCACAAAACAACAATATGCTGAGTGGATTCAGAACGTTCTTGGATCAACTGCTCATGGCGATCGGCAGGATGCTGGAGCAGGATAAAGCTCTGAAAAAGGATATGGGTGGAGACTTGGACGGCGTGAAACGCCAAAATCTGTTGCCTCTTATTGAATATCTCAATGAAATCAAGGTTTCTCTGACGCGGGAATCATGCCGTATTCGAATTCGCCGTCGTCGATGACCGTTTCTGAGGTCTTCGTATTGAGGGTCCGCCAAAGGGCCTGTCCGTCCGCCGTTTTCCAGGTCAGCGTCTCGATGGGATCGCCGGGATATAGGGGCCGTGTGAAGCGGCACTTCAGCCTCCGGACCTTCTCCGGCGTTCCGGGGATGAAGCTTGCGATCAGTGCGCGGCAGGCGTAGCCGAGCGTGCACAGACCGTGCATGATGGGTTTTTCAAAGTCTGACTTGCGGGCAAATTCAGGATCGACGTGAAGCTCGAAATAATCACCGGAAAGACGATATAGTAAGGGTTGATCATCGGATGGCCGGGCCTTCACAACGAAATCAGCCGGTCTGTCCGGGAACGGAGGTCGCTCCATGACAATATCCCCGCCTCCGAAATTGCCGTCAAAGCGGCTGAAAATGGAGAATCTGGCTGTAAAGAGCTCCTCGCCGTTGTCATGATGCGTGTCGCTCTGCATGACGAAGACAGCTCCTTTTTCTTTCTTGTCGTAAATATGAGTGATTCGGCCAACCGTCGTGAAGGTCCCCGAGGCGGGAATGGGTCTGTGAAAGATCAGTTCCTGGCCGCCGTGCAGGATGCCCGAAAGGTTGAGGTTGGCTTCTTTCACCACCGCAAAGAAAAAATCCATGATCGTGGCCACGGAAAAGGTGGGAATAACCTTAAGGTTTTTTTCATAGACGTACGGGAGATCGCCGAATCCGGCGCCGACACCCAGAGCGTAAAGGATCACATCACGCCATGTATAATGATGAATAAACGGTCCGATTTCCTTGTCGATCACAGTCAGATTGAGAGCCATTTTATACCTTCGCTTTCGATTCGGTTCGATTTCTCATCGAACGTCTGTTTCCTTCGTCTGCCGGAACATCGCGTTGGGATTGCAGAAGGGATCCGTCACGCAGATCGCGCAAAAATAGGCGGGAACAACGGTCCCGCAGCCTTCCGCAAGCAGTTCGAATTGTGCACAGGCTTTACAGAGGGGCTTACCACACCACTTGCAGGGCGTCCAGGACTGATTGTTCCGGCAGTCCGCACAAAGTTCGTCCATAACGCCTCCTTCAATCCATTTTTCCGCCATAAGGATTGATTTTCTCATCGGTGGCGCAAGTCAGGCAAAAAGCCTTTGTGTCCACGTGGCCGCAGCCGTATCCCCACATGTCGAATTTGCGGCAATCCTCGCACAGGGGCACATCGCAACCATCGCAAAGCACGACAGAAGGTTTCAGACCACACCGCCCGCAGACCACGCTTCCGTCTGTAACAATCATATCCAAGGCCCTTCAATTATAATATCAATCCCTGCAGCAGGCTAGGGCACGACTCCGTCATGTTCCCCCGTCCTTACCTGGGCGAAAATACCCCTCATTCCCCGAAGCGGGTCTTGGACGGTGCTCGCTACAGCCCCAGTTGCCCATGGATGTCTTGCATGGCCTTCAGGGCGATTCCCGCAAACTCATCCAGAGGAATGCCGATCCGCTCACATTCGAGGATAGTTTCCCGGTTGACCGACGCCGCAAAGGCCTTCTCTTTCATGCGCTTCGTGACGGATTTGGCCTTGACGCTGGTCAGTTTCCTGTCGGGATAGACCAGCGCCGTCGCGGAAATCAGACCCGTGATCGTCTCGCCTGCAGCCAGGGCGTGCTGAAAGACCGTCGCCCGTTTCGCGCCCGCGACCATTTCGTTGTGCATCTTGACGGCCTCCACGACCTCCGGATTAACGCCTTTTTCCGTCAGGATCCGGGCCGCTTCAAGGCCATGAACGGTCAGATCCCCATTAACCAGCTCCAGATCGAGATCGTGCAACAGCCCTGCCAGGCCCCATTTTTCCTCGTCCTGCCCCAAGCGGCGCGCTAGCGCCCGCATGACGGCCTCCGCTGCGTAGCTGTGGTTGAGCATGCGTTCATCCCGAACATGCTGCTTCAGCAGCGCAACCGCTTCGTCTCTGGTCATGGCCATCTCATCCTCCTTCTACAACCCATATAAAATTAGGTAATTAGTCCCATTTTGGCACCCCTAACATAAGCGCCTGGACAGGGTCAATTACCATATATTTTATATATCTACCTGAAATATCATTAGTCTTCGCCTGCCTCCGTCATATGGGAGGCCGAAGTCATGACTGGCGATGCAGCGCAGGCCCAAATCGAGAGCAGGCTCTGTTTCTTCAGCTTTGCCACGGGGTCCTTTCATAGCGATCAGCAAGCCGCCCGGGGACAGAAAAAATCGAGCCATCATGAACAACTCCGGCAGTTTGAAAGCAGCCCGGGAAATCATGGTCTGGAAAGCATGGCGGTATACGTTGTCTTGCATGGCCGATTCGGCCCGGGCATGGATCACCACGGCTTGTGACAACGGCAACTGGCGAATCAGATGTTTGAGAAAGGAGCTTTTTTTTCGCGATGCTTCCAACAAGGATACATGCAGGGTAGGCTGGGCGATTTTCAGCGGGATTCCGGGAAAACCGCCGCCCGATCCGATATCCAGCAGCCGGCCCCGTGGAGCAATGATGTAGGGTATCGGAGCAAGTGAATCGACGAAATGCTTGATCACGATCTGCTCCGGCGTATGGACGGAGACGAGGTTCATTTTTTCATTCCATAGCAGCAACTCCCTGTAATAGCGGTCGAAGAGATCCAGCGCCTGCCCTTCAAGCGCAACATTCAAGGCATGCGCCGAGTCTTTCAGCAATCTGCGCAGGTGATCATTCATGTGTGCTACGATAGCAAAATGGACCTCCCGGAACAATAAAAATGTGGGGACATCGTTTTTTATGATACAGTCAGCGCAAATTTATAACTTGAGACCGGTGAAAAATGGCTTTGACGCGGCTCAAAATCTTTTTCGCTTGAAATATGATAAGACTCAAAAATATTTTGATTTATTAATTGGTCTAATTTCTGGAAAGTCGAAAAATCTTTGATTCGCCGCTTGCGAACCATTTTTCACCGATTATACCAAACTCTCAAAAAATGAAGACATCTATCATCGGTTAAGGGGGCTGATCATTGGAAGCAAGCGTAAAGATGGAAAATATCGCCATTGTTCTGAAAGGACCCAAATACGCCGGCAATGTCGGCTCTGTGGCGCGCGTTGCGAAAAATATGGGCATCGACAAGATTCTCGTGGTAAACGGCCGCGAAATGCAGCCGGCGGAGATGAAACTGACGTCTACGCACTTTGCGGCGGAACTGATCGATCAGATCGTCTATTTGAACGATATGGGGGAGGCCCTGGCCGGGTTTGAATACCTTGTGGGAACCACGTCAAGGCTGGGATCCGTCAGGGGGCCGGTGGTTTCACCGCGGGAAATGGCGGCAACCCTGATCGATATCTCTCAGCACAACCGGGTGGCTTTGCTTTTCGGACCCGAAGACAGGGGGCTCGCCAATGCGGACCTGAAGCTTTGTCACGGCCTCGTGACGATTCCCACGTCAGAGCGGCTCAAATCCATTAATCTGTCCCATGCCGTCATGATCCTCTGTTATGAGATATTTACGGCACAGCGGAACGATCTGGAAGCCTTTACCCCCCGGCTTGCCACAGCGGCGGAAATCGAGGGCATGTATGAACAGATCAAAGCCCTGCTGCAAAAAATCGGCTTTCTCAATCCGCAAAACCCCGAATACTGGATGCTGCACATCCGCCGGTTTTTTTCCCGGACCAGACTCTTTTCCAGGGAAATCAAAATTATCCGGGGGATCTGCCGTCAGCTCGATTGGTACCTTCAGAACAAGTAATCTTCAAGACCCGCAAGCAATGCGCATGGGGACATGACGTAGTCGTGTCCCCATCCAAGTGAAGGATGCAGCGCAACTTGAGCATCCGGACTTATGTCGCAGCCGTCAAATCATGCGTCTTTGGTCATGACCTTCACGAGGATGCTCCGGCAGCACTCGGAGTTTTTGATCACAAAACAATCCGGCTTCTCGAGGAGCTGATACAGGCCGTTCGCCTCAATGATCAGATTTTCTTTCGTTAAATTCCCGTTTTTGGGAACCAGCATCATCCTGCCGAGCGGGATGCCGCTTTCCTTCAATACAGCCATGATATCCTCCTTTGCTAAATCAACACAACCCCGGTCCATGTAACTTCTTTCACAATTGGAAAACGCGTCGATAGATGCACATTGGCCACCGTTTCAACCACATCGATGCCCATGGCCTCCATGGAGGGCCTGGCTTTAAAGGGGTGGCGGCAGACAAGACCATTTCTTACGGCCACGCATTCATCGCAGAGCCAGCAGCACCCTCCAATCAATCCCGTTGCGAAGCGAAATTGATATGCAAACGACCATTTTTCCGCAAGATTGACCAGTTCATGGAGTTTTTTCGCGGAGGTGTAAATCTCGGCGGAGGGGCCTCCGGCCATGGACTCCGGCAGTGGCGTTGTAATCTGAATCAGGATGGCGCCGGTGTAGCGTGCGAGGGCGTCCCGGAAAAAGGCTACGGATGGAACAAAGGGTGGGCACATGAGGTTCTTGCTGTAATGGTCGCATATCGGAATCTGACATTTCAGCCGAACCCGTTCATCAACGACGATGTCGGAAATATCAATCCTTTTCACGGCCGACGCGCCCTGTTGCCGAAGGCGTGCCATAATGTCCTTCAGGACATTTTCACGGGACGCTTTGGCGTCAACCGCGGTTTTTTTCTTCCCCTCATGCTTCACTCAGTACTCTATTCCCGCCCTTTCCTTGATTCCCTTGGCGTAGTGATGTTTGATCTCACGGATTTCACTGACCATATCGGCCAGTTCAATCACCTCGGCCGGAGCGTATCGGCCCGTCAAAACCAAGTCCAGCGACGTCGGCTTTGCCTTGATGATCTCGACGACATCTTCCAGTGGAACGAGCTTGAAATCTAGAGCCACATTGATTTCGTCGAGGACAACCATCTGATAGTCCCCGGACGCAACGGCCTTTTTGGCCAAAGCCAAGCCCTGCCGGGCAAGCTCGATATCCACGGGGGCGGGATCGGTTTTCATGACGAAGCTGTCCAGCCCGCATTGAACCATTGTCAGCCTGTCCGCCAGATATTTTTCCGCTGCCAGGACTTCGCCGTATTTTTTCCCCTTCATGAACTGAATGACCAGGGCTTTGTTGCCGTGGCCGACGCTTCGCAGGGCCTGCCCGACGGCGGCGGTCGTTTTTACGTTCCCGTCGCCGGTATAGACGAGAACCAGTACCCGGTTAAAACGGAGCCGTGTTTCCGCAATAGGACCTTCCATTAGCGGGATCCGCCAGCATAAAAACCCGGGCTG
>JAZDIK010000044.1:0-2709 GCA_043805145.1 Pseudomonadota bacterium
ATCATGATCCAGACCATTGTTATGATCCATGGGATGTTCGGCGGTTCGTGGTGCTGGGAGAATTACCGGGGCTTCTTCGAGCGCAGGGGGTATCGCTGTCTCACTCCGGTCCTCCGGTATCACGACGTCGATCCGAAGGACAAACCACATCCGAATCTGGGAACCGTCAGTCTTCTGGATTACGCCGAAGATCTTGAACAAGTGATCCGCGGTCTCGATGAAAAACCCGTCATCATCGGCCATTCCATGGGCGGCCTCATTACCCAGATCCTGGGGAGCCGGGGACTGGGCAGTTCCCTGGTCCTTCTGTCATCGGCAGCCCCGGCCGGGATATCGGCCATCACCCCTTCCGTGCTGAAAAGCATTTCGACCGAGGTGCTCGAATGGGGCTTCTGGAGGAAACCCATCAAATCGACCTTTGAATCCACCAGCTACTCGGCGATGCACCTCCTGCCCGAAGAGGAGCGGCGGGCTGCCTACAACCGGTATGTGCATGAGTCCGGACGCGCCTTCTTCGAAATCGGTTTCTCGTTCCTCGATTCCGGAAAAGCGTCCTCTATCGACGAAAAGAAGATCGATGTCCCCGTACTCGTGGTCGCCGGCGCCGAGGATCGGATCGCTCCCGCTTCCATCAACCGTAAGATATCCCATAAATACAGCGATGTAGCAACGTACATGGAATTTCCCCACCATGCCCATTGGATTTTCGGGGAACCGGGATGGGAAACAGTCGCCGGGACTATCCACTTCTGGTTGAATCAGGGTGAAGCAGGTGAAGGCGATGACCCTGCGGCGAGGGCGGATTCCCTTTCCAAGAATCCTGAGGCGTTGAAGGTCGCTGTACGGGCATCTCAATATCCTGAGAGCTGAATTCATTGTGCATTAGCGCCGACCCAGTGAATGCCTGATCTGCTCGGAAATAACTTATTGAAATATAATGAAAAATGCCTTGACTTTGCGTGAAGGATAAAGTATGGTGTCAACATGTCCTGTACCTTCTACTGGTCATTAGTCAGCATGGTACAGATGAAGTTGAGTTATGACAATTTGAAGTGCAGAGGTGGCCACCATGCTCTTTAGAGTCCGGGTGGCTTTTTTATTTCTGTCATATTGGTAATTCGACTTTTGGTAAATGATAAGAAAGGAGGATACTAATTATGTCAGAAGGTAAAGTAAAATGGTTTAATGAGAGTAAAGGTTTTGGGTTTATCGAGAAGAATGACGGCGGGGACATTTTTGTCCATTACAGCGCCATTCAATCCAGCGGCTTCAAGACCTTAACCGAGGGACAGTCCGTGAGTTTCGACGTCGTCCAGGGCAATAAAGGTCCGGCAGCAGAAAACGTGAAACTCAGCTAACCAAATCCCGGTAAAGAAAGAGGCGCTCCATTAAGATCATGTCTTTTTTGAGCGCCTCTCTATTTTTCAGGAGATTCTGCAACGTTTGAAAGAAAGATGAGAACAGGAGCTTCAAAATGGGAAAATCCATGTTCAATTTCGGCAAGCAGGGGAAAGAAAAAGCAAGACAGAAGACACAGATGGATAAGGCGGCAAAGCGCCTCATGGCTAAGCAGCAGAAGGCCAATCTAAAAACGGACACTCCGGACGCAGACTCAGCGATCGCTGAACCGAAAACACAGCCCAAAATATTCCTTGACTAACCGGCGAATATTTGTTTGATTTCGCTTGTATGCAAAATTTCGATCCTTATAAACGTCATCTGATCCAGTAGAGCGCCTTTTGGAAAGATTTTCCGGGAAAGGAAGCCATGGAGGGATTGAACCATAGACCCCGCGTCTCTTAAAAAGACGGCGGGGTTTTGTGTCTGACGCAGGGTATGGAATATGCGTTTACCGATCAATATCGATGACGTCCTCCGGGGACAAACCGTTGAATGGGAGCGACTGGAATTCAAGAAAGGCTGGAATCCCGAGGCCATTCTCCATACGCTGTGCGCTTTCGCCAATGATTTTCACAATCTGGGTGGTGGCTACATCTTTATCGGCATCGAGGAGAAAAACGGACGGCCTCTCCTGCCGCCCGCCGGCATTACTGCCGACGAGATCGATAAGATCCAGAAGGAAATAATCAACTTGGGATACCGGATCCAACCGGCCTATCATCCGGTCATTGCCCCTTATGTGATCCGGGACCGCCATGTCCTCGTCCTCTGGGCACCGGGCGGTCAGACCCGCCCCTACAAGGCGCCCGTATCCCTGTCGAAGAAAAATCGAGAATTCGCCTATTACATCCGGAAGGCGTCCGCCACCGTCCGGGCGTCTCATCAGGATGAAGCGGAACTACTGAGTCTGGCTGCTACCGTGCCCTTCGACGACCGGATCACGCACCGTGCCTCTCTCGACGATCTCAACTTGACTCTGATCCGTGAATTCTTAAGGGAAGCGGGCAGCGCCCTCTATGACGACGCGAAGCTCATGGAGTTCCATCAACTGTGCAGGCAGATGAACATCGTTGCCGGCCCGGATGAGATGCTCCGGCCCCTCAACGTGGGACTGCTGTTTTTCAATGAAGACCCCACCCGTTTCTTTCCCCAGACCCAGATCGACGTCGTCCAGTTTCCCGAAGGACCGGGCGGGGACATCTTCACCGAGAAGATCTTCAAAGGGCCGCTCAATCGCATGGTCAAGGATGCCCTCGCTTACATCAACACCATCCTCATCGAGGTGATCGTCATCAAACAGAGGGGCCG
>JAZDIK010000045.1:0-4505 GCA_043805145.1 Pseudomonadota bacterium
AAATCCTCCGTTCGCAAGGACATGTCGGTTCAATTCCGACCTCCGGCACCATCCTCTCTTATCCAACCTACAGTTTTGTAAATATCCTTCTGTCGTCATCGGGGCGACTATCACGGTATCCACTGCATGTCGAGCTTGCGCTTGGAGGCAGAACAATCCCTCAGGTAGAGGTTGATAAGGCTCTGGTAAGGGATGTTGGTCTCTTCAGCCATCTTCTTGAAGTACTCAACCACGTCCGGGCTCATCCTGAGGGTAACCTGTTTCTTGAGCTTCCTTGCGTATGGATTCGGCCTGGACTTCATCTTTGACAAATCGTATTCCTTTTTCATATCACTTTCTCCTGTAAAACCCGGCTTCGTTCGCCGTAGCCTTGCGGGCCGAGATAATCCGGATCACCGACTCATTTTCACGATAACAGTGGCAGACCATCAAGAGCCGAAGCCTGAAACTTAGACCAAGCAGAAGGAATCTATCTTCCCATTCCGAATGCTCATCATCGTAGAACTCCCTAGCAAAATCGTCATAGAAAACGGTCTGCGCTTCCTCAAACGATACGCCGTGATTCCTGAGGTTATCTGCAGCTTTTACGGTATCCCACTCAAATCGGAATTCTGACATATTTACATTGTATTTACAATTAAGAATTAGTCAAGTGGTTTTTCAAATCCGTCAGAAGCACGGAATATTGAAACAGCTATGCTATTACGATCTAACCGGGATGAAAGAATGTCTGTAATTACAGTCCTGCGGGTGCAAGGAACGCACACTTTTCCTTTTGTTAATCCGGAACGCTTTTTAACGACACACTCGGAAGGCGGAAAACGATATGACCATTATGGGAGTTCGTGGAAAAACACGCTTGTAAATATCCAGGATGCCGGCAAAGCATGGTTGCAGGAACTTACGTATATCACCTACAAGTCACGGGGCGCGGTATCGAGTTGAGGCGAGGATTTCCATTAATAATCAAGTACTGGCAAGTTGAAAACCTTTTTCTCGAAATAACCGCAGACAGGCATCTGCGACAGCATCGTCGTAAAAAATACCTTTGTTCTTCTCGATTTCATTCAGAGCCACATCAATGCCCAAACCTGGACGATAGGGCCTGGCCTGTGCGAGGCCATGGCTTCCACCACATCAGCGACAGCGAGAATGCGTGCCTCAATGAGAATTTCTTCCCCCTTCAGATTTCTTGGATAGCCGGAACCGTCCATCTTCTCATGGTGCTGGTGAACGATTTCCGCCAGAGGCCAAGGCGATTCAACATTCTTGAGAAGCTCATATCCTCGCTGTACATGTTCTTTAATCATGGCAAACTCAAGATCGGTCAGTCTTGTCGGTTTGGTCAGAATTTCAGAAGGGATCGATATTTTCCCGATGTCATGGATGGAACCGGCCATGCGGATGCCCTCGATCTTTTCCGGAGGAAGACCCATCTCCGTGGCAATGACCCGCGCGAGATTCGCCGACCGGATCTGGCGACCGGCCGTATAGGGGTCCCTTGCCTCCACAGTGGAGGAGATGACTTGGATGGTCGTGCCTACAGCCTTCCTGAGACTTTCAAGAGTTGCGTGCAGGTGTTCTTCCGCCCGCTTGCGCTCTAACAGTCGCCACATCCCGTCCATGAGTAAGGTCAACTGCTGGACGTCGTCCTGACCGTATTCTTCAGTCTTGTTGCCCACACCTGCGACAATGACAATTCGGGAGCCCTCAAACACGGGAACATTCATGTGACGCTTCACGGCCACGTGACCCTGTGGATAGCCTTTCTTCAGCGGGCTGGTAGCGGTGTAATCATTAGTGATGACGGGTTGGCGCTGCCGGACTGCTTCGCCCCAAAGGCCGGTGGTCTCGACAGGATATACGATCGGCTTCCGGTTAATGGCACACTCCGCCATGGCGGTTTTTGACCACGAGTGCATCGTGAGAACGCTCTCATCTTCATTGAGAAACGCCAGATAACCAATTTGACTTTGAGTCAGCCGTACGGCTTCCTCCAAGGCAAAGTCCGTTATCTCCTGTAGTGTTGCATAAGTCATCTGGTTCAGTTGCAGCAGGGCTTTCGTACGTCGGGAGTTCAACTCTTGTGTCGCCTCTGCCCGCTTCCGCTCGGTGATGTCGCTCATGAAATTCAGTGTGGCTGGTTTCCCCCCCCAGTTTATAACAATGGTATTCAGTTCTACCCATCTGACTTTGCCGTCCGCACGAATAATCCGAAAAGAATGGATGTCAGGAAGCCTCTCTCCCTTTATTCGCGAAACATGCCTATCGCTAACCATCCCCCGATCATCCGGGTGAATGAACTCCGCAAAGGACCTTGGCAAGGGGGTGTTATCGGGATAACCGGTCATCCTGGTGGTCATTGGATTAATGAATACCAGTTCACTATCCTGAACCACAAAGATCGCCTCGTTGGCATTATCAAAGATATTTCGGTATCTATCCTCGCTTTCCTGCAGCGCCTCCTCAGCCTGCTTGTGCTCGGTGATGTCACGTACGACATGCAGGCTGCCCTTGAGCTGTCCATCCTCGCGATATAAAGGGGTCGTCCTGACATCAAGGAAAAGACCAAGACCTTCCTCCATAAACTCGGAGCGCTCCTCTTTCATGCTGTCCAAAAGTCTTGTGTGCGGGCAGATGTCAGGAGGAGCGGACAAACCGTGCACAACCTCATAGCAATGGCGTCCTACCAGTTCCTGACACGTTTTCCCAAACAGTTCCGCCATGGCCCGGTTTGCCCGGAGGATGCGGTGATCAGTGTCTAATAGCATTATAGGGTCGGGAACCGCGTCAAACGTCCGCTCCCATTCCTGCTTGGCGTCAATGACCATTTGTATGCGCCGATTTACTTCATCTTCCAAAAAGGCGTTTTTATCCTTGAGGTAGTCACGCACTCGCTTAAGTTGCAGGTGCGTCTGCACGCGCGCCAGGAAGACAGGTCAGGACGATCCGGTTTTCCAGGCGCCCGCCGCTATAAAGATAAGGAAATGAAACGGATCAGTCTCTTTGGAAGCCTCTTCCATTAATTCGGTCGGTCCGCACCGAATGGTGCACGAAACGGTGCAGTCCCTGATCCTCCGGATTTTTACCAAACCTCCTCCTGGATCAACTTCTACTTGGGAAGGGATCACACGGCCAAAAGACCGGGGATCCCGGAGGTCAAAATGAAAGGAGAAAAGATATGCTGATTATTGCCGAGAGGATCAATGCATCGCGAAAAACTATTTCCCAGGCCATCGTGGCTGCCGACCGGGCCTTCATCCAGGCCGAGGCCAAGGCGCAGGCCGCTGCCGGCGCCTATTACATCGACGTCAACGCCGGAACTTTTATCGGGGAAGAAGCAGAAAAGCTCAAATGGATCGTGGATGCGGTCCAGGAGGCGACGGACCTGCCCCTGTCCATCGACAGCCCGGACCCGGAGGTGCTTCGGGCGAACCTGCCTCTGGTAAAAAAGACACCGATCATCAACTCCATCACCCTGGAGACCTCCCGGATCGAGAGAATATTGCCGCTGGTCGTTGCACACAAGACCAAGGTGATCGCCCTGTGCCAGGCGGAGCAGGAGATAGCTGAGACGGCGGAAGACAAGAAAAGGCTTGCGGTGCTGTTGGTCGAGAAGCTGACCGCGGCGGGCGTTCCGCTCGACGACATCTACATCGATCCATTGGTCTATCCCCTCTCGACCAATCCGCAATCGGCCGGCGCCACCCTGGAAGCGATCCGCGGAATCATGAAAGAATGTCCCGGCGTCCATACCGTTTGCGGTCTGACGAACATCTCCTACGGTCTGCCTGCCAGGAAGTTGATCAACCGGGCTTTTCTGGCGGCGGCCATCACGATGGGGCTCGATTCGGCGATCATCGATCCGACGGACAAGCTCCTTTTCGCCATGCTCAAAGCTTCGACCATGGTTGTCGGCAAGGATGATTTCTGCATGGATTACATCTGCGCTTTCCGCGAGGGACGCGTTGAATAGAGGCCAGTGTTCATGACGATAGAGAGCTACAACCAACAGGGGCCGCCGGTTCTCATTACCTGCCGCGTCATGGAGCCGGAGTTGGTGCTTAAGAGAAAGAGTCCCGCAAGAATTTTGATGCCCAAGGGTAGCAAATACAAAGATGGAAGATCGATTTATGCTTAATGACTATTGAATACTGGTGGAAACGTAGGAAGGCTTAGCAGCCAATTTTTTGTCAATTTAAAATGTGGGCAGCTTCCTGTAATAAAGCGTCCGGCGATTCTGACAGGAACCCACTCTTTCTCTTGGCAATAATGACATCTATTGATACACCGATTACTCTTGGGATCAATACATCCAGTCATAGCGCATTTTTAAAAAAGAGGCATGCAGGAGAAGGCTGTCTGAAATTTCCCGAAAGAGCCATTCGTAAAGGCGAAACATTCATTCCATTATAACCGATACAGCTCCCTTTTAAATCATATTTTAATCACGCTTGGGTAACATTTTATTTGAAGAAATTCGCATATATTTTGTAGCCAAAATC
>JAZDIK010000046.1:0-13443 GCA_043805145.1 Pseudomonadota bacterium
TACTTCGCGCTCTGCCGTTCGCTCAATTTCGCGCGGCTGGCGGCGTCGGGCAGAACGGGATGCTTGACGACGTTCTGCGAGATGGCCTCCACCAGCGGGTAATCGGCCACGGTCTGCACGAAAATCGCGCCGTTGTTGTGCTTGGGTGTGGCCGTCGTGTCCACCTGCATGGAAAGAGCTGCCCCCTTTTGCTTCAGACGGTTGTGAATGTCTTCGATGGCTTTGAACCAAGCCATTCGCGGATCGTGAATATGGTGCGCCTCGTCATTCAACACCATCAACTCGTCGATATCCCGGACGATCATGCCCAGATCGACTTTGGAATCCGTGGTCGCGCCCGTGGGCCGCTTGCCCAGAAAGTAATCCCGCATGTCTTCATCATCCGGTGAAGGCGGAATGTCGTCGCCGGAATAAACACGGTGGATGTTGGTCAGGAAGATATTGCCCGTAGGCCGGGTGATACGCACCTCGTCTTGCTTATGCAGCGTCAGTTGAAAATCGTCGCGCCAGTTGCGCCCGTCAAACCCGTTATCAGGCAGCACCGGATCGTCTTTCAGAAAAATGCGCAGCCCCTGAAAATCCTTGTAGATGCGATCCAGCACGATGATGTTGGGCGTGATGACCAGGAAGTTGCGCGCCAGTTCAGATTCCGGCTCGTACAGCTTGTGATAAAAACTCCACGCCAGCGCCAAGCTCAAGACCTTGGTCTTACCGGTCCCCGTCGCCATCTTCACCACGAACCGCCGCCAGGTCTCGTCGAACATACTCCCGGATACAAGGCCGCTTGCATCGAAGCGCATCAGATCGTGCTTGTCTTGAACCCCTACCACATCGTAGAGGTAGATAATCGTCTCCAGCGCCTCGCGCTGGGCGAAGTAGTATTGAAACTCTGCCATGCCCTCACCCCCGGCCCCTCTCCCAGAGGGCGAGGGGAGATAAGCCTTTGGCAGCAGGTGCGGCGTGATGAACCACCAGTTGAGCAGGCTTCGGCTGGTATCCGTCGCGCCCGCGTACCCCCCGTCCCTGAAACCTTTCACCTTGCGGCGCAGCTCCGCCACCAGCGGCGGCATGAGCTTCTCCATGCTGCTTTCCCGCAACGCCTCATCGGCGGGAAACCAGCGGATGCCCGGATCAAGAATCGCATGCGGGGATTGCGGAAAGTCTTTATGCAGCGCCATTAGACAGCTCCTTATCGTATTGCACCATTGTCACCTCTATTGTTCTCTCGATCGCCATCTTTTTGAGCATCCTTTGTGTCACCTCGACCATCATCCCTATTGTCATCGCGGCCGCCGTTTCTGTCATCTCGACCAAAGGGAGAGATCTCAAACCACCCATCACTCAGATCCTTCCACTTAGGATTGACGGCGACAACCAGATTGTTCTTCTTTGCTCGACGCCATTTCTTGATTTCCTTCTCCCTTGCTAACGCGGCGAGGATATCATTAGTTTCCTCGAAATAGACCAGCTTGTTCACGTTGTATATTTCCGTAAATCCCGGGATCATCTTTGTTTTGTGCTCAAAAAGCCGCCTTTCAAGATTGTTGGTTACGCCGACGTACATGACCTTGTCGTTCTTGTTCGTCAGTAGGTATACGTAGTAGCGATGCTCTCTGGGCATGAGATTTCTACCTTCGGTCGAAATGACAGGGATGGAGCGTAAGGAAATCGCATCTCTTCGCGCAGCAGAACCCGCCGTTCATCCTCAATGCGCCCATCCGCTGCTTCTAGTTTCAGTCGGTTACATTTTGTAACCGACTCACTGCCTTCGGTCGAAATGACCGGAAGCCGTGATGATGGGGATGAAGGATCACCTCTTCCCGCCCACGCTCACGTCCACGATCGTCATCGTGTCATTGCCGAAGATATCCACCACCTTGACCGCGACCTTGCGCCGCCCCGGCGTGCATTCGTGAAAGACGCTTTTCAGCTCCAGCGACCGGTCCTTTTTCGTGCGGAAGCTCTGCCACTCGTTCTCAAAGATGTAATCCCCTGTCCACTGTTCTTCCCATTCGCCTGTTTCCTCGTTTTTCACCCGGATGATCTCGCGTTTGCTCTCGAAGTTGAAATCCACCGCCCAGTAATCAATCCAGTCCGTCCAGCTCTTGGTGAGCACTTCACGCGTGACGATACCGTCCTTGTCCTTGCTCACCTTGACGATCTGCCCCTTCTCCGCCACGATCCGGCTGCCCTTGTTCTTGATCGCCGCCTCTGCGTTGGCAATGGAGTCCTGCGAATAGAACACCGAGAAGTCCGTCAGCTCCACCGCCACGGTGTTCTTTGTGACGTGCGGTTTGACCTCGATATAGGACACATCGTGGAACACCACCTGGTTTTTCTCAACGGCCCGCTTGTCGAACACCTCGGCGGGGATGTACTTCGGCGCTATGTCGATCCCCTTTGCCCGCGCCTCGTCCAGCACGTTCGGGAACAGCCCCATCTCGAACTCGAAGCCCAGGATGTCCACCTTGGTGATGTGCTTCTTGCGGCATTCCAGGATGATTTCCTCTACGAAGAGGCGCGTCACCGGAAGGTTCACCGGCCCGACCGCCACCAGGCGCCCGGCCTTTTTGCCGTGAAATGCGGCGAAGCCAGTTGTCTTCTCCGCCCGGTAGGCCCGCAGGATCAGGTCGAGGAACGCGGCCTCTTTTTCTTCTAACTGCTTTTGCTGCTCCGCCTCGCGCAGGTTCGGGTTGACGCCGATGTAGTGCTGACGCTCGTACTTACCCAGATTGAGGATTTCAAACGCCCGGTAGTCCTTGCCCTCGGCCTTGAGTTGCCGCTGCACGCCGATCAGCCGCTTGCGCGTGGTGTGAATGGCGAACTTGCCCAGGTCAGTGCAAATCCATTTGCGGCCCAGCTTTTCTGCTACCGCCGCGGTGGTTCCGGAGCCACAGAAGAAATCTGCAACTAGATCGCCTTCGTTAGAGGATGCCTTGATGATACGTTCGAGTAAGGCTTCGGGTTTTTGGGTTGGGTAGCCCAATGCCTCAATTGCCTGGGAGTTTATCGGATAAATGTCAGACCAGATGTCAGCGACAACGTCACCTTCCATTTCATCCAAGTATTGAAGTTTCTCAGGTCGGCCATTCGAGGTAAACACAATCCGTCCGGCGGCCATAGCTTCATCAATTCGGTCTTGGCTCCAAATCCAATGCCTGCCTGGAGGTGGTTCGAGGATTCTTCCACCAAAGTTCCTCGCAGGGCCGCTACCTTTTTGCAGCATAGAAACCGTACGAACCAATCTTCCAGTGTTCTCCTCTTTCCTGTAATGGCTTTGAATATAGGCCGGGTCGAACACGGTGTACTGGTTGTAGAATATCGTGTTCTGTGATTTAGAGTATAATAATATCGTGTCTTGAACGTTTCCGAATCCACTTGACTGAGCCTTGGTCGTTCGGATCTTCTGCCAAGCGATTGCGTTTAGGAAAGTGCTGCCGAAAACCTCGTCAAGGGCCAACCGAAGATAGCTATTCACTCTCCAATCGCAATGTACATAAATGCTGCCATCCTCGGCCAATAGATCGCGCATCAGAACCAGCCGTTCGTAGATCATGGCGATGAAGGAATCGGCGCCTTTGCCCCAAGTGTCGCGGTAGGCAATCTCTTCCAGGATGTTGGGCTTCTTGGTGAAGGTTTCCGTTTGCCCTGAGCTTGTCGAAGGGCCAATTTCGATGTCCATCGAAAAATCCGCGCCGACATCGAACGGCGGATCAATGTAAATCAGCTTGAGGCCACCCTGCTTTTCGATCTCCTCGCGCATCGGGCCGTTCTTTAGCGATGAGAGAATGAGCTTGTTGTCGCCCCAGATCAGCTTGTTCGTCCAGCCCTTGAGCTGGCGGCCACGAAAATCGAAAAGGTCTCCTTGTATTTCGCTATCCTTCGGCTTTTCGGCGCGCGGCTCGTCCACCTGTTCGATAACCTGGAATGGCAGGACAATATTGCAGACCTCGCTCGTCTTGCCATTCCAGACCAGTTCCACCTCCCGCTTGTCCTCAAACAGCAGAAAGCGATACTTCTCCGGCAGCGGCCTGTCCGCCTCGATAAAACGGACAATCTCCTGCTGTTCCTGTTCAGTCAATCGTGGCATAAAAATTCTCTCTTTCGCGGTGTTCACCCGAGCGGAACAAGGGATGAATGGAAAGGTCAGACAGAGGCCGCTTTATGGTCGATTGGCTGGACCGCGTCATCCGACTATTCACTTCCCTATTTTCTTGGCGCTCTCCAATATTTCGTTCACAATACGGACAAACTCACCAATATCGAGGAAGAAGTTCGGGTACGCTTGACGTAGTTTGTCTATAGGGCCAGCAGAAACCAAAACAGGCTCAATCTTCTTTCCTTCAGCCGCTTCAGCCTCAATCGCCGAATAGTCCGCCAAAGCTTGCTCGAAGCTTTCACGATCATAAGGTTTAATGTCAACGGTTTTCTCTAACGAATTCAATACTATTAGGTGATAAAACCAACTTTTCCCCGGTCCTCTATGTTTGACTATCTCATTTACTGCAGCAGAAAACGCATCCATCTTTTCAAGCGCTCTCAGGTTTGCTTCTGCTGCTGCAACTGCCAAGAAGGTTTCGTCAGGAGACAAATGCATGTAGCGAGGCACTAAGGGGCTTTTCTCTTTGTGCGCAAAAGCTGATGAGGTAACGGCAAAAAAATCGAGCCACTCTTGGTCCCCTTGCCGAGACTTTAGCGCCTGACCAAGGAACGTGCCCATGGTTTCCACAGCGGTAGCCCAAGTATGCTGTAGTTTTGTGCGAATCTGAAGCTCAAGTCGTAGACCATCATACTCGGGTGCATGTTTATTCCTGTATTTATAGATTAAATGCACGCTTCTATACCCATCTTCGTCTCTCGGTTTCTGAATATAGTCCTTCTCCTGAGTCAGCTCATGCACAAGGCGTTTGCTATCACGATATTCTCTCGCGAGACTGAATACATCCTCAACTGTACCCAAGACAGCACGAACGCCTCCGATGTCCTGCATGGTCGTGAGTTGCATGGCAGGATACCGTTTGAGTTTGTCAATGATGGTTGGCATACGTTTGAGACGCTGGGCTACAATTGGATCATTGCTAAACTTGGATCTCTTGAGCCTTACCCTAAGCGTCGCCTGAAAAGTATTAATTGGATAAGCGTGACAAGCACGCCATCTGTCAGCCAACTTCCGTGCCCACATAAGGCTCTTAGAAGTTGAATTACCTCCAACAAGAATTCGACCAGCCTTATTAATCTGACTCTTTGTTTCCTCAGGAACGTGAGAAAAAGCCATATGGTCTCCCCTGTTCTATAACCAATGAATATCTACCAAGCTGAAGCCCCATGCTCACTTCAAAATGCCGAAATATGGCTTGGTGGAAGCCGGCTTTTTCGGCGATCAGGTGTAGCCGCACGTTATCCTTCATGAATATCAGTTCCTTGGGGTTGAAGCTGTTTGGGTTCAAGTCCAAGCTGCTGTTGAAATGGAGAAGGGGCCATCAGTACCTGTTGCGCTTGAAGTATGAATGCCATGCCATTTTGGTTTTCGATGATTTTGAACGCTGCCGTGCTTGAGAGGGTGTGAAAATAAATATGATGGACAGACAACACTTTGTCTTGAAGCTCTTGATCGGATTCAAGTTCCTTGATTCTTAGACCAATCTCCTTACATTTGGCGATAGATAGGTGTCGGTTGTGTGCGAGGCTCACAGAGTGATCACCCAGCTCGCGAATGATGTTACCTACGGTCGCATCTACATTTGGTTCGTCAGAGAGCATATTTCTCTTGAGCCAACCATCTACGAGGGTATTCGACCATTTAACGGCTTTCTCACACTCCCCTATGAAGGCTGGAGAATACTTGGCAATAACAGGTTGCCATACCGGAATCGTTCGTGGGTCATTCACAATCTCTTTATATGCTCTCTGGAATTCTTCAATGACGCCATGCGCAGGAATTCCTCCAAACTGTGGATCGATGGGGCCAAGCGAGGATTGTTTTCCCATCCATATTTCGCGACAAGAGCAAGCTATCATGGTTCCAGAGGACATTGCCATTTGCGGAACAAAGCAGCGCACATCACCAGAGAACTTGCTCCATAGATAGTCAACAATTGATTCTGTAGCAGCAGTATCACCGCCTGGAGTGTGGAGAACAAGGTCAAGACCCTTTTGGACATTAAGACCGTTGATTGTCGTCATCAGCCCGTTCTTGTCGGTATCATTGACCGCAACGGCAGCTCCTAACTCCGGCTTTTGTAACCATCCACTATAGTAGCAGATGACGTTTCTTCCCGTATATGCCGCCAACTCGTTAACGTACTTACGGCGAAGAATGTCAAAAGGACTACCCAGTTGTCCTATCTCCTTAACCAACTGTGACCAATTAGGCATCTTGTTCCTCCTTGCTTATCACCCTCCGTTCACCGTTTTCCATGATGAGTGTTTCTACAACCACACGCGTCTGCGGTTGCTGCAACGGAAACTTAGAATCCGATAGGCGCAATAAATGCTGCCGCAACTCTTCCCCCAACTGAAAGAGCTTATATTTTTCGTATATGTCTTCCATCAGGTATTTCCTCCTTCCGCCTTCCGCGAAAAGATTTTGGAGTCATGTCTTGCAATAATGTATCCCCGCCTCAACTCTCTTGACTGCCCTGCTCACCGTTGCTTAAGATTTCTCCCTTCGGTCGAAATGACAAAATAGGTAGCCATGCAAAGGTCTCGATAAGGGAATCCGGGCATTCTATCCGAAGCGATCGAGCCATGAATAACCCCTATCTCACCATAATATGTCATTGCAAGACCCTATCCCCTTCTACCTCAGTCCTTTCAATACCTCTTCTATCCTGCCAACAAACTTTTCAGCAAACATAATGGATTGCTTTGCCTCATCTTCAGAAACAATTCCTGCGGTATCATACACGGCCTGGTTCCGCTTCGTACGCATTTTGTCAAAAAAGTAAACTTCATCCTCATACTTCTCGCCCAAAGCGAGTTCTGTAAACAGGATTGCCGTCTTATGCTGACCTTCTCCGACAGGTCTGAATCCTTCCATATACATAAGCGCTCGAACGGCCTGAAGAATCGCGTTATAGGCGATGCTATATGTCCAGTCGTTGTTGACCCCGATCATTGCTCTTGCCACTTTCAGATCACGATGCGCCAGTTCCATTTGCTTCTTGATCTGCGGGTCCTTGGCCTTGAAAGGCCTGATAAGATTTTTAGCTACCAATTCTTTGTAGCTCATCCTCTTCTCCCATCAGTAAAATTCTCGGTTCGTTCATAACCCGTGCAACAAACGGGTCTTGCTTCTTCATTCGACTCCCATATTCTTTCGCGCTATACAATGAGGCGTTGATCTGGCGTCCGAGGGTCCGTTCAGGGTCTCTCATGAAGCTCAGGAGCTTCTCCATTGAAATTTCCCCGATGACCATTAAGTCGATATCGCTCTTGGCCGTCTCTGTGCCGGCGGCAATGGATCCATAGATGAAGGCAAAATCAATGTTCTTCACGTCGGAGAGCTTTTCTTTGAGCGTGCCAACGGCTCCCCTGGTTTTTAGAATAATTGACCTGAGTTCGTCGTATAGCAAATAGGTCTTGTTCAACGAGTAGTATTTCAGATTTCCCTCTTTGCGGCTGATCAGCAAACCAATGCTTTCGAGGTTCCGAAGTTCCCGACTGATGTTCCCCGGGTCCCCTCCTGTATGCTTTACGATTTCACCCAGGTAAAAGGTTTCTCCCAATCGCATAAAGAAGAGCGCGAGAAGTTCTACTCTCAATTTCGATGTGAATAATTTAACCAGCATATGATCTCTCCCTATTGTAAATAATACAACATTCGTTGTAATAATTACAATAGATATTCCACGGGGTTCATTCTTTTACCACCCTGAGACTTTGTCGTAATAGGGGAAAATGTGTGCTTTGGGTACCGTTGTTTTGCTCTGCCGGCGCCTGCCCGCAAGGTCAGTTGAATGCATTCAACTAGATTAACTGTTTGATATAATTAATGTAATAATGACACTGCCGATCATTTTCATGCCAGTTTTTTGCTCGGTTGCGAGGCCGTGTCCAGCTTGTTCTGGACCGTTTGCTTGAGATTTTCCAGGGCGATCACGAAGCTATCCCGGTATTCGGACGACAGGGTTTGGAAATCCAGATTATTGATCTTTCGCTCCACCGCATCCATTGCATTGAAGGTGCTTTGCGCAGATCGTTGAGGTTGATCATGTAGAGCTGACCGGGGACGTACCGTTCATCTGTCGGCATCGGAACCTCCTGCAAAATAATAAACCCCGCGATCCTGGGTAAGACGGCGGGGTTCGGAATTTACGGGTCTGTTCATGAATTCCCTTTTTTATGATTAAGGAAACATGGTCACAAGACGACGACATGATATAACTTGTTAATGTGTTTAGAGATAATGATAAGCGTTGTCAAGGAATTTCTGGTGAAAATTTATTCTGAACAAACAACAAGTTACTTCTTGAATCGTTATTTTTCCTGAGCGAGCGGCGCCTCCGAAATATCGAGCACGTAAACCTTTTCCGCCCGGTAGAAAGCCGGCTCGACTTCATAATTGATGGAAGGCGACAGATCCACGACGATTCGCAGATGGTGAGACACATGATCCAAGTTGGAACGGATTTGCCGGATCAGTCTCCCCCGGACATTGATTCTCGACAGTCCATGCCGGACAGACGATACATTTTTAATGTCGATCACAATTCTCGGGTCCTTTCCCTCGATACTGAACAGTTCCGGCACGGCATCCAGGTTGAAATCAATGATAACCTTTTCATGTCCCGCCGGTTCAAATTTTACAGCAATGTTTTTAACTTCCAGTGGCGGCTCCTTTTGGGAAACCGTCGCCGTCTGCGTCTCCTGAGAGACACTTTCGGTCTTTCGGTCCGTTTTCTTGCTTGCGACAGGGACCGGAACCGCTTCCAGGCGCGAAGCATGGACGTATCCCCGAGCCCTTGATTTAACTCGTTTCTGCTCGTCGGGAGCAAAGACCGCGTACCAGCCGTCCTTCAGAAAGTCCGCCCTGACGCGATCGCCCGCGTTGAGCAGGCCAGAAATTTTTGCATGGATGGAACGAGCGGCCCGGATATTGGTCTTTTCCTGCACAGACATGATTTTGCCCCATTCCTGTCCGGTCCCTGATGCAGGATGCAGCAAGATCAACCCTGCGACCAGAATGAGGATTGAATTTTTCAATAAAGGTCTCTTACAGATATGCGCCATAGTCGAGAGCCGTCTTGTCCAGTGTTAGCTGCATGGTTTCATGGATTAATTCACGAGAGCCGATCAAAAATGGGTGATACACGAGCATGGTCTCTTGCGCAGTCAGCCGAATGTCAGCCAGAAGGGGGTAAATCCGGTGCTTTTCGACAATCAGCTCGGCCAGCGTAATCTTCATGCTTTCCTCGGCTTCCCGGCCGGCCAGGGTGACAGGATAACAGGATGCGCCGGTAAAGGTTTCGCGCGTTCTTCCCTGGGGTTGATACACGGTCATCTGGCGGGACCAGCGCAAAAAAAGCGCCGGATTTACCTTAAAAGCCGGCGACCAGAAGTAAACCGGGGTGGACGCAAAGTCAGCATTCATGGCTTTTGGCAGGTTTGCCAGCCGGATCAGATCCGCATAGGAATTCAGGGCGATGCCCTCGGCAGATGGTTTCATGCGCCAGAAGGGAAGATAGAAGACGGTTTTATCTGCCGCGGCGGCCAACAGCGTGAAGGGCACTTCCACAAGCGTTTCTCCGGAGCAATTCCAGGCCGAATCGCAATTCCTGCAGGTCAACACAAGCACATCCCTTTCTCCCTGCAGATCCCAGCCGCAACGGGGACACAGCGTCGGAATGAACCGGATCTGCCAGTCCGGCGGCCTGGCATCGGCGGCGGGCTCCTCCGGCCACGCAGACAGAGGCCTTTCAAGCAGGGCGTCGTACAGCTTACCGTTTTCCCAATAGGTCGGCGTATAGACCAGGCTGACCATCTCGCCGATAAAGGCCCGGTGGAAAATATGTTCCCCGCGACCTTGCGCTTCGATGGCCGGGATGACGGCCCGGGACGGCAGGCTGATATCGAGAAGCCGGCCTTTCATATCCGGGGAGGCAAATTTCAACGTCATGGCCTGTGGCCTTACTCCCAGAGAGCGGGGAAGCTCCGCGCCGCTTGTCGCCAGGATACTGGTATCGACAAAACGCGGCCTGATTTCATTCCCCAACACGGAAAAGGAAGCCCCTTTCAACCGCCAGTATGGCAGATAGAGGATGTCTTTGCCCTGTCTTTCCGGCGCCGGGATGCGGTAGCGGAAATGATCCGGCGTTACGAGATAGAGCCGGATCCGGCAGAAGGGACAGCCAAAAAGGCGGTCGGCTTCATTCAGCAGAACAGGCGCCCCGCATTGAGGGCACTGGTGTTTGATTGTCCAGCCGGCGTTGTTCACGGCCATTCAACCTCGCAAACAGCGGAAGCCGCTCACAGGCGCACCACCGCCTGCATGAGAATGGCGGCAAGCAGCAGGATTCCGAAGACCGTATCGAATTTTGCCGTCAGGGCGTCGGCCATATCGGGAATCTGTTGTCTGAATGTTTTCAACAGACTCCATGCGCTCGGCAGCGACAGAACAATCAGAAACCCCCACAGGCTCAGAATGCCCGCCATCATCATTCCCAGTACGCAGGCATAAGCGGCCACGATCAGCCCTGCAAAAAGGATGTAGCTTTTCCGGATTCCCAGGATGATGCCCAGCGTCTTGACATTATGCCGGGAATCATAGTCGATGTCCCTCATGTTGTTTGCTAGCAGAACGAGAGCCACAAGGATCCCGAAAGGAATCGATATATACAGCGCCTTCAGAGAGAGTGTCTGGCGTTGAACCGCGTAGGCGCCCTCAACCATAAGCGGTCCCCACATCATGAAAACGGCAAATTCACCGAGGGCGTGATGCTTGAGCTTTGCTGGTCCGGCTGTATAGTAAACGCTTGTCAACAGTCCGACAACGCCGATCCATAGAACATGGTATGAACGAAGAAACGCCGTCGTGACGCCGATGCTGAACGTGATCGAGAACAGGACGATCGCTTGCCGCAAAAGCTGGCCCGGTGTCAGCATTCCCGAGAGGATCGGATGGGGACGGTATTTCGCCGTGGGCGAATCCGGTTGATCAATCTTGTATAGGGTATCGTAATAATCGTTGATGACATTGGCGGCCGCATGGAAAATCGTGATTCCGGTGGCGGTTACGACAAACCATGTCCATAGGATCGGCCCCTCTTCTGCGGCCAGCAGCGTTCCGACAGTGACGGACATGAGCGACATCGTGAAAGACCAGGGACGGGTTGCAATCACATATTTTTTGAGCTGGGTTAACATCATGACTCCTCGAATGTCTTTTTTATCATGATTCATTATCGCATTCCACCAGGCCGGCTTTCATGCAAGTCCCGCCGAGACTTATTTCTCGCGACAACGCAGTGCGGTACAACAAAGACGCTTGCATCATATTCATATCCTGTTTAATTGTCAATCTTTATGCTCGATGCGGTTATTCTTATTTCCCCTTGACAGCGGGCCTTGCAGTTTTTATATTCAATGCCGAAACAGCATTTCCGTCTTTTCTGCGGTGTCGGCATTGCCGATGCCGCATCGGCGATGGATTTATGCAATCGCAGCAGGAAAAAACAGACACGGAGGGAAGTCCATGAAACGAGTTTTTCTGTTTATTGTCACCAATCTTGCCATTATCCTGATTCTGAGTGTCGTACTCAGTCTGCTGGGGGTGGATCGTATTCTCGATGAGCAAGGGGTCGGCCTTGATCTGGCCAATCTTCTTGTCTTCGCGGCTGTCTTCGGCTTCGGCGGCGCCCTTATCTCGCTGGCTATGTCGAAGTGGACGGCCAAGCGGCTGACCGGCGCCCAGGTCATCGAATCGGCGAGCAACGAAGTTGAAGCCTGGTTGCTCAATACCATAAAGCGGCAGGCGACGGCCGCCGGCATCGGTATGCCGGAAGTGGCCGTCTATGATTCGCCGGATGCAAACGCCTTTGCCACGGGCATGCGTCGGAATCAGGCTCTGGTGGCTGTCAGCACGGGCCTCCTGCGGGTCATGCCTCGTGCGGAAGTCGAAGCGGTTCTGGGCCACGAGATCAGCCATGTGGCCAACGGCGACATGGTAACGCTGGCGTTGATTCAAGGTGTCGTCAACACGTTCGTCATCTTTTTTTCTCGTGTCGTCGGGCATTTCGTCGACCGGGTCGTTTTCAAAACGGAAAGGGGGCACGGTCCGGCCTTCCTTATCACGACCATTATCGCCCAGATAGTTTTCGGCATCCTGGCGAGCGTCATTGTCATGTGGTTCAGTCGGCAGCGAGAGTTCCGGGCTGATGCGGGAAGCGCTTCAATCGAGGGCCGTCAGAAGATGATTGCGGCCCTGCGTCGCCTCCAGAAAACCGTTGAGCAGCCCCATCTTCCCGAGCAGATGGCGGCGTTCGGCATCTCCGGGGCGCGGGTGTCCGGTATCCGGAAGCTCTTTATGACCCATCCTCCCCTGGAGGAGCGCATTGCGGCTCTTGAAGCGTCCAACTGAAAGCGGATGGAAACAAACGAGAACGAGGCAAAAAACCGCAGACATGAAGGTGATCAGCGCCGGTCAGGCTTCCAGAGGGTCACCCTACCGCCTTCGGCACCTTCCCGCACAGGGGGTGTCGTCGGCCCCTTCTGATGCAGCCGGATGACGATCCCCCGGATCAGGACATCGGGGGAGTCATCCGGAGTCCTCAGCAGGTGCGAGAAGTTCCTGGAGAAGCTCTCCGTGTAGGAGAATTCGACCTGATCAAGCTTCAAGCTTTGCTTGCAGAGGTCGAATTCCCTTTGGTCCTTCAGAATCTCCCAGAAGCTTCTTCCCCCGAAATGGAGGGCCGAGATCGTCAGGCCCGCAAAAAAGGTGAGGCTCGGCAGGGCAGACAGGACGATACCGCCGCTGAATTGCATCTTATCGTTCAGGCGTTTGTTGGCTATCTTGGCCGCCGCCTTATCGTGGGATGCCTCCAGGATCAGTTCGATCTCGATCTCATCACTGTCCTTGATGTATTTGTTGTAGTCGGTCGCGATCTCCTGGAGGATCGGCAGGGCCTTCTGGATCACCTCCACCAGGGCGCCAACATAGAAATGACGCGGCAGGGCAAACTCGCCCCGATCACGCTGCGCCTTGGCGGCACTGAAGAAGTTAGGTTGATCCCCCTCCAGGCGAAGCCGGATATGATAGAGGATCTGGCTGTGCAGCACGACCGTGTCGTCCCCGTAGATCTCGAAATCGGCCGCCAACTCTATCCCTTTGCAGTGCTTGAAATTGGTGTCCGGTTGCAGAGGGGCACCTCTGGCTGGACCGGGAGGTAGAACTCCGGAAAGGCGTTGCGAAAGAGTTTCATGAGCCCCGGGACATCGAGGCCGTCG
>JAZDIK010000047.1:0-8905 GCA_043805145.1 Pseudomonadota bacterium
GCCGGGTAAGATCCTGGAAGTTCTGGTGAATGTGGGAGATCAGGTGAAGGAAGACGATGAGGTGATTATGCTTGAGGCCATGAAGATGGAGAATCCGATTTACGCCCCGGCGAGCGGGACCGTGAAGGAGATCAAGGTCAAAGCGAATGACAGCGTCGATACGGAACAGCTCATGATGATCATCGAGTAGAAGGCTCGTCTCGGGACGTTTCGTAAATGGATCAAAAATGAAACAGGCGCCTGCCAAAAGACAGGCGCCTGTTTCATTTTTGATCCGGGATAGCGATCGACAACGGCACGTTCGGCTAATCACCTCCACGGGTACAGAAAAACGCCTTCGGCGAGGGGTGCCTCCGATTGGCGCCCGAAGCGATATCAGGCCGCCCGCAGGGCGTCGACAATCTTCATCCGGGAGGCGCGCAACGCGGGCAGCATGCCGCCGATGAAGCCCATGACGAGTGAAAATGCCATGGCCTGCAGGACGATGCGCCAGGTGAGGGTGAATTTGAATGCCAATTCCGAAAAGGTCTGAAAGTTCACGGTGGAAACGGTGATAAACTGCATGAAGGACGCACAGAAGAGTCCCGCAACGCCGCCGAGGCAGCCCAGAAGCAGCGACTCGGCGAGAAATGCGGCGAGGATGCTCCGGCGGCGGAAGCCAAGCGCCCGCATCGTTCCGATTTCCCCGATCCGGTTGGCCACCGCGGAATACATGGTGATCATGGCGCCGATGATCGCGCCGATCGAAAAGATGATTGTCAGCGACAGCCCGAGGATCCGCAGGAACTTCGCCATCATCTCCGACTGGTCGAGATAGTAGCGCGTCTCCTGCTTGGCCTCGAGCGTGAGCCGCGGGTCCGTCTCGATCGCCGTTTTGGCTGCTGGGAATGCGGCCGGATTGTTCAATTTGAAGATGAGCGACGAGTAAACGGGTCGGCGGAAGGCCTGCATCACCTGGTCCACGTCCCCCCAGATTTCGGAGCTGAAACCGGTGTTTCCCGCATCGAAGATCCCCACCACGGTCCATTTCCGCATCCCCCAGTTCAGGGTTCCCCGGAGCCCGACCCCGGTGAACCCCTTGGCGATGCTGTTGCCGACGATGATCTCCGACGATCCCATCCTAAACAGGCGACCCGCGACAAGCTTCACCTGCGGCCGCAGGGGGATCGACGCCTCCTGGACGCCGCGGACCACGACGTTGGAATGGCTGGATGTCTTCCCTGCGCCCCGCTTGGGAAGAGCGATCAGCACCACCACCTCCTTGGCCACGAGCCTGCGGCCCTCCCCGCCGACCGCCATCTGGGGCAGCATCTCCACGATTGACGCCTGTCCACGGTCGATGCCGCTCATCACCTCGGATGTCGATCCCTTGCGGACGACGACGACGTTGTCATCCGAGCCCGTCTCCACCAGCGTCTTCTGCAGCCCCGCGGCCATCATCAGGACGGCGGCGAAGACGAACACGACCAGCGCCATCCCGGAAACCGTGAGGATCGTCGTCAGCCTGCGCTTCCAGAGGTTCCGCATGCTGTAGGAGAGGGGGACGGCCATTATCCGATCCTCCGCAATCCCTCGGCGATGCCGACGCGGATCGCATGGCGGGCCGGGATGATCGCCGCGAAAAAGGCGATCAGAAAGGCGGCAATGAGGTCGAGCCAGAGCGTCTGAGCCGAGACGAGAAAGATGGGGAAGTAGGTCGAAAGCGTATGGCCGAAGGCCTTGGCTGCTGGAAACGTCAAAATCATTCCGGCGAGGCAGCCGGTCAGGGCGATGACGAGGGATTCGCCGAAGATCATGGCCGCGATGGATCCGCCGCCGAAACCGAGGGTTTTCATGATCGCGTAATCGCCGATCCGCTCCCGGGTGGTCATGGCCATCGTGTTGGCGACGACCGCCATGATGATGAGGATCACGACGAAGGAGACCATCTGGATCGCCGTAACGATCGCCCCGCTCATCGCGATGAATCCCTGGTTGAAGGCCTTTTCCGTCTCCGTGAGCGTCTCGGCCAGGGAGTTCCTGAAAGCCTTGTCCACGCTTAAGGCCACGTCCGGCGCCAGATCCGGCCGTTTTACGGCGATCATGTAGAAACCCACCTGGTCCGCCCTTCCGGGAGAGAACCGTTTCATGGTTTCATTGAGATAATCCCAGTGGAAGAAAAACTGAGTTTCATCGATGGTCTTGTCCCGGCCCCGATAGATGCCCCGCATGACAAAATCCCAGGTTCCCGGGAAGATCGTCCCCTTGAGGGTGACCTGATCGCCGATCTTCCAGCCGAACCTCGCGGCCAGTTTCCGGCCGGCGACAAAACCCTTCCGGTCGGCAAAGAAGGCCTTCTGCTCCCGTGGGCTGAGAATGAATTCCGGGTAGATGGTCATATAGGTCCGCGGTTCCACGCAGAAGTTCGGAAAGAAATTCTTCTCATCGATGTAGATGCCGCCGAACCAGTTGCCGTAGGAGACGAGCTTCACCCCCTCGATCTGTCGGATCTTTTCGTTGTAGGCAATCGGAAGCGGGAAGATGATGGAGATCGCGTTTCGTGTGACGAGGCGGGACGCCGAAGCGGCCTCGACGCCGGAGTACCAGGCGCCGATCACCGTCCGCAGCAGGCCGAACGCCAGAACGGCCACGGTGATGCCCAGGATCGTGAGCCCGCTGCGCAGTTTGTTGTGAAAGGCGTTTCTAAAGAGGATTTTGAGCTGGAGCATCGTTCATGTATCCTTTGTCCAGAAGCCTCAACACCTTTGCCCGCTGGGCCGCCCGGGGGTCATGGGTGACCATGACGATGGTCTTGCCCATCTCCGCGTTCAGGCGCTCCATCATTGCCAGAATCTCTTCGGCCGATACGCGGTCGAGATCCCCGGTCGGTTCGTCGGCGACCAGAATGGTGGGATCGGTGACGATGGCGCGGGCGATGGCGACCCGTTGCTGTTCGCCTCCGGACATCTCCTTGGGATAATGATCCATCCGGTGTTCCAGGCTCACCATGCGCAGGGCGGTTTCGGCGTGCTCCCGCCTTTCCCGCCGGGAGAGCGCGGTCAGGTGGAGGGGTAGCTCGACGTTTTCGACCGCCTTCAGTACGGGGATCAGGTTATAGAACTGAAAGATGAAGCCGACGTTGTTGGCGCGCCAATGGGCAAGCTCGGTCTCCGAAAGGGCTGTGATGTCGACACCGCCCACCCGGATCGTCCCGCTGTCCGCCTTGTCGATCCCGGCCAGGAGGTTCAGGAGCGTCGTTTTCCCCGAACCGGACGGTCCCATCAGCGCCAGGAATTCCCCTTCGGCGATGTCGAAGGTGATGTCGTGCAGCACCGGGACGGCGAGGCTTTCCCGGTGATAGGACTTGAAGATATTCCTGATTTCTACGATGGATGGTTTCGGTTCGGCCAAATTAATTTCCTCCGCACTCATGACAATGTTTCGGGTTCATCCGGTTCTTGCGGATTTTCTGGTTTGAAAACTGACCGCGTATGACACTTGCTGTCGCCTACCAAAACAGTAATGCAGGGTGAATATAACATCTTGAGGGTTTACGAATGTAGAAATAATTAACGACGCGGAATTGAGCGGTAAGGAGGCAGCCCCGGTGGGGTTGCCCGCTCGAATAGCCGGATCGCGCCGTAGGCGTGGCCACGTCATGAGAGTGCTCATCATAGACCTGCCCGAATGTTTCTCAAGCATTGCTCCGGTTTTACGTTGGCCACTGAAATTCCAGGCGCAATGCAAGCTCCCGCATCCAATGAGGTAATTGACCCTGACGTTGGTTTATGTATTGACGCCAGTTTCCCTGCCAATCAAGATTTGCCACTACTTCAGGAACGGCCGTTGCACACCATGCAGCGGCGCACAGCCAATAGCAACGCACAAGGTGCTTGTTAGCTGGCGATAAGTTTTCCCAAGTGGAGAGCACGAGTTTAAAGGTTTTGGTGCGGGCGGTGGGCTCAGTAGCCAGGCATGCCTTCACAAAAGATGAGACAAGCACTAATCGGGCACGGCTCTGTATAGGTACGGTCGTCGGGATAAGGCTCGAATCCGGTAGATCTTCTTTTGCATTGAAATGATCACATAACCAATTGATGAAAGATACACTGCATGTACTGCCTAACATATCGCCATCAAAGCGTTTCGGAGCCTTGGTTGCCAATCTGTGACGTATTGCCAGGGCCTCTCGGGCATGCTGCAGGGCTAACTCATAATTACCTGCATCAAGTAATCGCTGTGAATAGTTATTTAATGATTCTGAATAGTCAGTTTCGTATCGATCCGGATCTTTCTGAGCCAAGCGGTGACGAATCTCTAATGCCAGCTGGCCATGTCTGAGGGCTTCTTCGTTGTGACCTGAATCACTCAAATAAAACGAACAATTGTTTAATGATGATGCAAAATAAGGTTCATATCGATCCGGGTTTTTCTGAGTCAAGCGGCGACGAATCTCTAATGCCTGCTGGCCATGTCTGATGGCCTCTTCATTATCACCGGCCGTGTTTAAATGATTAGAGTAGTTACTTAATGACGTAGCATAATCTGATTCGTATCGATCCAGATCTTTCTTAGCCAATCGACGATGAATCTCCAAGGCCTCTCGGTCACGTTTGAGGACCTCTTCATTGTGACCTGCCGCGGTTAAGTGAATAGAATAGTTATTTAATAGCGCAGCATAACCGGATTCGTATTGATCCGGGTTTTTCTGAGCCAATCGTTGTTGAATATCTAGGGCCTGCTGGTCATATTTAAGGGCATCTTCATATTGCCCTGCTGTGCTCAAATCAGCCGAATAGTTGATTAATGACATTGCGTAGTCAGGTTCGTATCGGTCCGGGTTTTTCTGAGCCAATCGGCGACGAATTTCCAATGCCTCCTGGTCATGCTTGAGTGCCTCTTCGTTTTGGCCTGCATGACTCAAGAAAATCGAATAGTTATTTAATAACGCAGCATAACCGGATTCATATCGGTCCGGGTTTTTCTGAGCCAATCGTTGTTGAATATCTAGGGCCTGCTCGATATGCTTAAGGGCCTCTTTGTTCTTACCCTCTTTACTCAAGTGAGCTGAATAGTTGCTTAATGACATTGCATAGTCGGGTTCATATCGATCCGGGTTTTTCTGAGCCAATCGGCGACGAATTTCCAATGCCTCCTGGTCATGCTTGAGTGCCTCTTCGTTTTGGCCTGCATCGCTTAAAAGAACCGAATAATTAGCTAATACAGTTGCGTAGTGTGGTTCATATCGATCCGGGTTTTTCTGAGCCAATCGTTGTTGAATATCTAGGGCCTTACGCGTATATTTAAGGGCCTCTTCATTTTTGCCTGCGTCATTCAAGTGAATAGAATAATTGCTTAACGAGTCTGCATAGTCGAACGCATAGACCTGTTGATCCTTGAGGTTTAGTCGTTCAAATAATTTGATAGCGTCTTGAGAATATGCCAATGCCTTTTCGTGACGACCGGATCGTCTTAAACATAGTGAATAATTGTCTAATGTTCTTATATACTCGACCATACTATAAGAATGAATCGATCTCTTGGATATTTTTTGATGGCATTTTTCCACTAGGTACTCCATCACCAAACAACCGAGGCCTACAATCTGCACCGATTCTTCATGAAAAAATGGCTCCAGTAATCCTGCAATCTGACTTTTAGATGTAGTTTGCAAACGGGTGAAAGCAGTTTCTGCCAAATTGGACAACCGCCCTGGTGTTTCGATAGCAACAGGTATCATTTCCTGATAACAATGGGAAAAGTGATGGACCAAGGCATCCACGAGCGTCTCATGCAGATCTAAACGCTGGCCGGACAGACGGGCGAGAACCGTCAGGGCATGACGGCGAATAGACGCACCGGCGCTGCTGGAAAGAACGGCATCCAGTAAAGCAGTGCCTTCTGGGCAAAGCAGGGCCTGAGCTACCAAAGCCTCACCGAGAAGATCGGGACGTACTCCTTGTAATCCCTGTTTACTACTAGGATAGAGCGGTACTAAGGTTTGGAATAGGGCGTTAAAATCGACTGAGCGGAGGGTGCCATTTGCTATGGTCCAATAAGGCTCTGCGGCTCTGGGTGTGGCAAAACCGCCTGCCAGTGTCGCAAGGGCCAATAGCTGAAGGGCAAGGCGTTCCGGCTCGGCCCATCCGAAATGAGAAAGCAATCTTCGCCAGTAGCGTCTCTCATGGTTCAAGAGCGCTTTGGTCAGACCCTGTGCCGTCGTTGGGCGCTCGCCGTGAAGTGCCAGGAGGGCCAGCATCTGTACGTACAGGGGGCGTTCGAAATGCACTGCCGTAAGCTCAGGGATCATGTCAGAGGCGGTCACGCTCAGAGCTTGGGCATAAGAGTGCAGCGCTTGCCTATAGGCTTGGTTCCGATCCGAAATGGTTGCATGGAGTGCCGAGAGTCGGAAAGGTCCCGATGTGGTATATCCGCTCAGCAGGAGTTCGCACTGATGGTCCTTGCTAGGCAGGTTATCCCACCATTCCCCGCCATCACGTGCGAGCAGTAGGATGCGCACGGTCTGGGCGATGGGGGTCTGTAACATCGCTCTAATCAAGGCGAGCAAGTCTGATTGGCGGGTTTCCGCATAATCAATACTAATCAGGAGTGGCTGGCTGAACTCGCGCAAGGTTTGCCAATGGTTGGCCATATCCTTGGCGTCAATGGCAATATCAAGGAAGCCTGCCTGCCACCCTGCTGTCAAACGCTGTTGGCACAGCTCCAAGGCCAGCCGCGTTTTACCTGATCCGCCAGCACCGGTAATCAGTCTTATCGCCTGTGGCCATTTTGTGTCGTCGAGCCAACAATTCAAGGCGTCGAGTTCAGGCTGATGAGCTGGATCAAATGGTACAATGGATTCCTCAGCACGGAGCAACTGACTGTCGGTAATTCCTGCATCTAATTTCCAGCACTTTAGGGGAATTTGAAGCGGAGAAGTGTGTGAAGAAACAGAGGAGACAATGAGAGAAGTCTTGCGACTTGTAGTTTCCTCCACGGATACCGGTTCGATTACAGGGATGCTGCCTTTTTGCATCGACCATCCAAACGCCTGTGCTCCTTGAGCAGCGCAGCTTGACCAAGTATAGTCATCCAACAAACCTCTTAATGTACTTGCTTTCCGCCGGGCCTCGTGTGGTTTATTGGCAATGATTTTAAGTGCAGCTGTGACGGCTTGCAGGTCTTCTGAACGAAAGAATGGTGGAGAGACGGCAGCGCGTACGTCAACAACATTTACGCATCCGGTACCAGCCCCAGGATGGTTTTCTTCTAGGAAGCGATATACCCCGCTGTTTCTGCTGACAATCAGGGGAACGCCCGCTGCGATTGCTTCCCACGCCACCAACCCGAAGCCCTCATGCCAGGACGGCATCAGAGCTACGCTTGCTCCTTTTAAATCATTATAGAAGGTTTCCCGATCTTGTGTGAAGGGCAAGGCATGGAGATTGATCACACTCTCAGCATATTTTTCTGCAAATAGCTTTAGTTCGGTTTCAGGATCTGATTGTGGTTGCGATGGAGATTGCATGACTTGCGCGTCGAAATCGATGCCACGTAATACCAGTTTGGGTTGCGAATAGAGACCATCGGGCATCCCGTTTTCGCGAGCTTCGCGATGCGCCTGGGCAAAGGCGGCAACCCCAAGGTGTCCCTGCTTGATACGTGCGGTATCCTCACTGAGGCGACCGCTTAAAAAAACGGTGAAGGTTATGGGAGCTTCCACGGGTACGATCTCTGCCAGACCTGGGATCAGCATGTGAACCGGCTTGGATGCACCTATCAGATCCCTCAATGCGTCGCGGAGTAAAGGACCAACCGCTAAAACAATGTCGGCTTGTTTGAAAAGGTCTTTTTGTCCCTGGGTTTTATGATTGGCGGTTTGGGAATTTTCGGCGTACGATTCATAGTGATCATAGCTCATGTGATGAATCAAAGCTGAGAGACCGCCAGCAGTCTTGGCAGCAGCATTTGCTGCGGTGCCAGTGATGCGGTCATGTCCGAGCCATACAGTCATCTCAGGGTCAAAGTTGATATTGCGCTTCTTAAGCTCTTCAATACCGGATAGCCCATGGGCTTCTGTGAACAATTTGTCCTGAGGTGCATGGGGCAGGGGAACCAAGTTCACATATGCTTTTTCCGCCTCTTTGACTTCTTCATTGCCTGCAGCCGAAACAATACAAATAACTTGAACGCTGAAGTGGTAGGCAACACCAAATGCAGACAGAAAATCGGTGTTAAAACTATTGATACCGCCGTACTTACTTCCCCAATGTGTGGCAAATGTAATCAGTGTATACATTTCTTCTCCTCACGGAGGAAATGAGAAAATATCTGTCAGGATTGGATAATTCATTTCATAATCTATCGCTTTGGTTTGGTCATTGTATCCTTCCAACGTTTTTCCCAAACTCCATGAGGTTATCGCTATTCACTTGGCCCTTCCGTAATGTGGATCAGCTTCGGCGAAGCCCATGCTTTTCTTTTGCTTTCAACGCAGCAGTTCAATATGAATCGTGGCGCCGAGGCTTCAGTAATCCTTCTGAGTATGCTCAGACAATCGCCTGCATTAGGACGTCGATTTTAGTCGGCTGATCTGCTGGGTCGTGCCCATTCGTTTGGTAAACTCCTTCTGCGAAAGGCCGGATTCCTTTCTCAAGGCGGCCAGTTCCAACGCGACATCCCATGCTTCCCCGGTTTTTTTGAAGCGTTCGGCAAAAAACACATCCTTGAGTTGTTCCTCAAGATATTGATCGAAATTTGTTTTTCTTTTCATTGCGGATGCCTTACCAACCAATCCTGTTTCCTCTCCAGGGCTGTTTTCCGGTCCCTGTCCGGTATCTCTCTGCCTTTGTTGCGGATGGTGTGAACAGCGACCATGCGTTGCCCCTTCATGAAAAAATAGAGGACCCGTGTATTGAGCTTTCCC
>JAZDIK010000048.1:0-10124 GCA_043805145.1 Pseudomonadota bacterium
GATGCTCTCGGACAGGGATCAATTATTGCGGATGGGAATCGCCGGTCAGGACTATGTGAAAAAAAAGCTGCTCATCAAGGACCAAATGGACAGCCTGATGAACCTTTTTGAAAACGTCATTGCCAATTACGAACGGGTGTAACCCTTATGAAAAAAGAGAGGTATGGAGAAATATCGTGGTGATTTCCCGATTGAAACTGGCGATATTGATCAGTTGGCCGGAAGAGGGGAAATGGTCTCTTCCTCGTTCCCTTAAACGCACGGTACAAAATGTTGATGTTCTTGAGCCGATTTCTCTTAAACGTCCGTTTGGCGGCCGCTTGACCCGTGTCTCCAATTATTTATCCGAATTCTCTAATCCGCTTTTGGCATTGATCCGGAGAAAACGTTTTGATGTTGTTGTCTCCTGGCATATGCGTATCGGCATTTGCTACGGCATCCTGAAACGCATCGTTCACCCCCGGAAGCCGCCGGTGCATATCATTCAGGATTTCCACATTAATCTGACACGAACCCGGGGGCTTTATCGGTTTAAACTTGCCCTTTTGAAATTGGCACTTCCCGGAATTGATTATTTTTTCTGTACATCCACCGAGGAAGAGGCCATTTATAGCCAGATGTTTAACATTCCCCGCGATCGGATTGTCTTTTTGCCGCTCGCAGAATCCGCGTCAAATATCGAGGAGTCGGGTCACCCCCAAAAAGAGTATCTCTTTTCCTATGGGAAAAGCGATAGGGACTTTGACACATTAATACGGTCGGTTACCCCGTTAGACGTTAAAACCTATATCCTATCTGCCAAATACAAACCGAAGGTTCCGGTACCGGAACATGTTTGCATCATCCGGGAGCATGTTTCCGACAAGGAGATGGTCCAATGGATTGCATCCAGCCGGATCGTGGTTCTTCCCCTGAAGGATTATCGGATTTCCGCCGGACAGATCAGTATGCTGGAGGTGATGGCCCTGGGAAGGCCGCTGATCATCACCGAAAACATGGCTACAAAGGAATATGCGGCTCATCAGCATTCCGCCCTATTTTTTAAGGCGGGAAACGACGGGGAACTGGCTGACCACATCCGGTACCTGTGGAATCACCGCGAATACGCCGAGCAAATTGGACAGCAGGCCCGGCTGACCATCGTGAAATTGAACGATAACCGCATGGCAGCCTTCACCAATTTACTCGAACGTTGCGCGATGGATATTCAGGGAAGGCGGTGTCATAAACCGACGGGCAGAATTTGAAATTACAGTTGAGAAATAAAACCCAGAGTCTCGCCAGCCAGATCGGCAGAGCCAGTGCTGTGATCATGATCTGGTCGATCGTGGATAAAATCCTTGCCGTCGGCAAGGAAATGCTGACAGCTCATCGGTTTGGGGTCTCTGGTTCGCTGGATGTTTTCAATGTGGCCCAGGCGTTTCCTGGAATCCTCATCCTGCTTTTTTCCAGCGCGCTGGTTTCGGCGTTTGTCCCGCTGTATCTGGAATGGCAAAACCGCTGGTCTTCTCAGGAAGCAGATTCCCATGCCACCTGGCTGATTTTCTTAACCGCCGCGTTTTTTGCGGTGCTGGCTCTGATCTGCTTTTTCTTGAGCCCGGTCATCATTCACTCCATCGGCTATGGGTTTGGCCCCGAAGAAAAGAAGATGGGCATCATCATGGAGCGGCTCCTTTCCCTGCTGATATTTATTGACGGCGCCGGCATTTTGTTCAGGGGGATATTACATGCCGGAAAGATGTTTTTCCATCTCTATGTAGCGCCAATCCTTGTCAATATCACGATCATTTTTTTCCTCTATTACGACATGGGGCTTGATATTTATGTTCTGGTCTGGGGCTTTTTGATAGGAACGCTTCTAAAGACCATATACATGGGTGTTGCGCTTCGTCATGAGGGATTTTCTTTTGGAACCCCAATCCCTTTTGATCGAAAAAAAGTGACCTCCCTCTGGTTTTTGGCGATCCCATTCTTGGGAAGCTCACTTATTTCAAACTCAAATCTGTTGGTTGATCAGGCGATGGCAACCCAATTGCCGGCTGGTTCTGTTTCAACCCTGCGATATGCCTTTCGTATCTACACTCTGCCCATCCAGGTGGTCATCATCGCCATTTCGAGCGCCATTTTCCCGTTTATCAGTGATGAAGTTGCTGCCGGCCGGCGTGATAGCCTCCAGAACATTTTTAAATATGCCTTTATTTTTCTAGGATTTTTAACCATCCCCATCACCTGCCTGATGGTGTTATTTTCTGAGGATATCGTCATTCTGATGCTGAAACGGGGTGCATTCGATCTGGGTGCCGCGCAACAGACCGCGCAAACACTGGTCTGCTACAGTCTGGGTCTGTTCTTTTACGCCTACACGTTTATCAACGGCACATTTTTCACGGCCCTGCAGAATACCAAAGCGCTCCTGCATATGGGGATCGTTTCCATCTTTCTAAATGTGCTTTTAAACATCCTGTTCATGCATTTCTTGGGCGTTCAGGGCATTGCCCTCTCCACCAGCGTAACAATGGGGATCATTTCGATCTGGTTTATTTTCCTGCTGAAGAAAAATCTGGGTATCACGAACTTATCCCGGACGTTCTCCAGTTTTTCCCGGATGATTCTCGCGGCCGCTGGCATGTTGGGAACGGCTCTGATCATTGTAAAGCTATTCCAAGTCGCATCGATATCACGATTCATTTCTGTGCCGGTTGCCGCTGCGGTATCCTCCGTGTGCTATCTGGGAATCATCTGGATGTTTCGGACCGCGGATCTGGATACATGCATCACCATATTGACCAACAAAATATCAGTGTGGAAAAAGGCACGATTCCGGTGAAAGACCAGTGAGAAAAGAATTATTCTGATGGACCGTCTATTTAAGGCTTTCCCATGAAACTTGAATTGATCCCCGTCGCCGGGAACTCAAAACGAATCAGGAAGATATGGGAAAGCCTGGAGGCTGGCGCCAACAGTTCCTATTTCCTCTCCTGGGGATGGATCGAAAACTGGATAGCCAGCCTCCCTGACCATGCCAAACCTGAGCTTGTCGTTTTCATGGAAGGGAAAGACCCGCTCCTGGAATTTTTTCTTGGAAAAGCGACCCTGGTACGGAAGCATATATTCAAGAGCCGGGGATGGTTTGTCAATGCAACAGGAATTCCTGCCTTCGATCGCACCTTAATCGAGTACAACGGTTTTCTTTGCAAAGAGCCGGAAGTATTTCGATTCATCGATATATTAAAGAGCCTGCCGGACTCCTGGGATGAATTTTATTTACCGGGTCTCGATACGCGATCTTTCACGGGAACGTCACCACTGGATGACATCTCCCCCTGCAAGACCATCGTGGATGATGATCTGGTGTCTCCATTCGTTGATTTGGATATGGTCCGTGCACGGGATGGAGATTATTTGTCGCTTTTGTCGGCCAATACAAGGGCTCAGATTCAGCGGTCCTATAGGTTATGCGAAAAGACCGCGCCGGTGCGGGTTGAAGTCGCCCATGATGCCCGGCGCGCCATGGAGATCTATCATGAGCTGGTCGACTTGCATGAATACACATGGACAAAAAGAAGCAAAGAGGGGGCCTTTTCTTCAGACTACCTGTTTGAGTTTCACAAGCAATTGATCCAGAACAGGTTTGGATATGATGAGATACAGCTAATCAGAATCAACTGCGGGAACAATACAATCGGATGCCTGTACAATTTTGTTTATAAGAACCATGTCTATTTCTACCAGAGCGGCATTAACTACACTCTGGATAAGCGATTGAAACCGGGATTGGTCGCTCATGTCGAAGCCATCAAGCACAATGCAACCGCAGGTCACAAAATCTATGATTTTTTGGGTGAGGGTAGTCGCTATAAAATGAGCCTGGCGACCCATCACAACCGGTTGATATGGATTCGGCTGCAAAAGCCTCTCCTGAGATTCAGGATCGAGAACGCCTTGAAAACGTTCAAATATCTCCTCGCAGGGCTGTGCAAGAAAAATGCTGAAGGCCCTTGTCAAGGCAGCAGATCCTCCTCTCGTCGATTAGAAGGATAAGCGTTGGTTTTTGTTGGGCAGCCGGCCCTATTATCTCTCTCCATCACCTGCAGCGACATCCAGACTGTCGAGGGCATCCTGGTAAACCCGGGCAGTTTTGTCCACCAAGCGGGCCACGGAAAACTCCGACTCCACCCAGGCGCGCGCCTCCTGCCCCATCTGCCGGCGTCGTGCACTGTCTTCCAGTAACTGACAAATTCTCTCGTACAGAGAAGCCTCATCCCCCAACGGAATTACGTAACCCACCCGCCCATCAGGAACGATCCGCTCATTGTCCGAAACCTGCGTGACAATGACGGGAATGCCACAGGCCATCGATTCCAGGGCGACATTAGGCGTCCCCTCAAAAAGCGACGGCAGAACGGTCAGGTCACACAGACAGTAAAGCCGGTCTACATCATGTCGATTGCCCAAAAACAGGCACCGCTTGCGGATATCCAATTCATCTACCAGCCGGTTCATATTCCGTTTGTAAGCATCCGAACCTTGCATGCCCCCGTACAGTTCATCGCCAACCAGAAGCAGCCGTGTCTGCGGAAGACGCTGCAACACGCGCCGGGCCGCACCGAAGAACAGCGGGTGGTTCTTCTGTTTCTTGAAACTCGCAAACATGCCCACCACGAACTCCTGGTCACCGATGCCGAGTTCATGCCGCAACGCCTGCTCGTCGTGGGGATGGAATCGTCGCGTATCCACGCCGTTGTGGATGACCCTGCACTGTGACGGGCGATACCCAAGCAATCGACTACTAAACTGCATCCCGGCGCTTGAGTTGGCAACGATCAGGTCCATACAGCCGCGGGTCAGTCGATAGACGACCAACTCCCGACGCTTCAAACGGTAATCGGTGTTTCGCTCCGATCCGAAGATCAGCGGTGTGCGGGACAGCCTGCCGGCCAGGCGGGCGGCAATTTCGGCATCGAACAGATACCCATGAACGATGTCTGCCTTGAGGCGATACAGCAGCTTCGCCAGACGCGGTATGACCGTCACATCGTACTTCCATTTCTTGGTGATGACGTGCAGGCGGCGCCCGCGATCTTCGATCCGGTCGGCCAAAGGTACATAGTCTGAAAGCGAGCAGATGTGGACGTCAAAGCGGGAGTCCTCCATGTGATTGGCCAGTTCGACCACCTGCCGCTGGGCGCCGCCGTAATCGAGGTCACTGATCACCAGCACGATCGGATGCGGAGGATCAGAGGGGGGTCGTCGCGACATTGAGGATCTCCAGCCTTCTTTGGGTACGAAAACAATCACACAGCGCGGGCCTGAAGGACTGTGGTGATGGCCAGATTACGGCAGAACACCCCCCTGCCCCGACAGTGGGCGTTGAGCCATTTACAGAGGGCCAGATTGGTGCGCCAGTGCTCCGCGGCCGGCAGCAGCACTCCATAGGTGATGAAATGGACATCGACCACGTTAAACCCCGAAGCTTCAAGCAGGCTTACCGCTTCGGCCAGACACCACTGGCGGTGGCGAAAACGGACCTCCCGTCCGGAGTCGCCTTGCCGGCGAGCACGGAGCCGCCTCAAGGGGGCTGTCATGAACCTTTCCACCCGGTGCAATCGGCGGAACAGCGAATGACGGTTGGGAATCGATATGACAAGAGTCCCGCCGGGCTTCATCACACGCCGCAGTTCCCGCACAGCGCTTTGATAGGGTCCTATATACTCCAGTACGCCCAGTGACTGCACAATGTCGAAACGTTCCGACTCAAAAGGCAAACCTGCCGCATCAGCAACACAACCTCGCAGAACAGGGAAACGCCGGACCGCGCTACGAACCATTTCCGTGCTCAGGTCGGTCGCGATGACGGTCATGCCTTCCGCATAAATCCGCGAAGTCCCTTCTCCTGTTCCGCAGCCGAGATCGAGAATAAACGGGTGAGGAGAGGCCGCCACATCGACTGATCTGACCATTCGGTTGGCGACAGCCAGCCGCCCCGTCACATCAAGCTGCGAAAGCGTACAGGCCGGGCGATCATAGCGGTCGCCCCAACTCGAGCTTTTCCTGTCGAAGTGCTGACGGACAGCCTCGCGTTGCTCTCTTTCCGCTTGAACGGGAGGAAGACCGTCTACGGGGTCCGGTTTGAGCATGACTCTGGTCATCCTTACTGAGAACTGCCGCACTGCGCGGACGCCCCGAACTGAGTGCGTCCATCGCGGAGGGCATCCAGAAATATCCCGACAAACCTGGGCATGACGGCATCCAAGGTATGGTTCTCGACATAGTAACGACGGGCGCGTGCGGAGATCTGCAGCCACTCATTTGGAGACCGGATGAGTCGGTGAATTCCCGCGGCCAAACCCGCAGCGTCCTCCGCCACGATCCCTAACTGGCGTTCGGCGATCAACCGGTCGGGATCGAATGTCGAGACAACCGGCAACCCGTGGCTCCATGCCTCGAGGAATGTATTGGGAAAGCCTTCCAGCAGCGATGTGCAGCATAGACACGCGGCACGCTTATAGAACTCAGGCATCCGCGCCCGCTGCATCGCACCGTGCAAAGTCAGATTCGGAAGGGTGCGGAAGCGATCACAGATCTCTTTTGCGTATTCACTACTATCCGCAGGGCCCACTACATCGAAGTGCATTCCCGGGCAGAGCCGGGCCAATTCGAGTAGACGTTCCGGGCATTTTTCCGGAGCGATCCGTCCGACCCAAAGGATCCGGCAGGAATCGTACCGCGGAGGTTCCGGCGCCTGGTACTCGGTCGATGAAGGTCCGGGACAGGGCATCGGGAGTACGGAGGACTCCAGGCCGAATCCATCACGGAGCATGTTCTGCTGCCTGTGGGTCTGTACCACGATGCGGTCGGCGTGCAGAAGACCATAACGGTACAACACGCGGACACGCCACTTCTTCACACCCGGCAATCCCGGTGCGCAGTCCAGATCGCTTGCCGAGGAGTAAACGAATTTTCTTCCGCCATGTCTGCACCACAGAGCGATCTGGCCGGTGACATACTCCGCGCAGTTGTGGTAATAGAGATCCGCATCCGCCCGGTGCAACGCCCGGTTCAAGCTGGTCCATCGCGGGTGGAAGAAACGCAGGCCCGGCAGGCCCGAGTCACGTGAACACATTCTGATGACCCGCACGCCGTCAACGATCTCCTCGTCGGCTTGTCCCTCGTCCCAGGTCAGCAGACTGACACCATAGCCCCGCGCCGCCAGCCACCTCGCCATGAGGCTGGTCTGCCGTTCGACTCCACCGATATGCCCCTGATTGCCGCCAAACATCGCCCCCGCGGCGTTGTGGGCAACCAGACAGAAGGATCGCTTGCGGTCTTCGGTCGTGCTCTGCTCGTCGATCATTTGATAATAACTCCCTTTTTTGTGGGAGGAAGTATAGCGACGGTCGACCTTGTATGTCAAGGCAATAGTGGATTGATAATCTCCTTGACATGCAAGGATCGCCTTCGTATGCTCTTTTGTCGGGAGAAAGATGATGAGTCTATACAGAAAAATCCTGTTTCTCGGAATCATTTACTTGGCGATTGGAATTCTGCTGGAGGCCGCCTTTCGGATGTTGCCTGTCCAGGAGAGCATGGGATGGCTCCCGGTGAACGAGGAGAACCCCATTCGCCGGTTCGAGCCGAACCGTTCGTTTACATGGTCCAAGAATTGGAATCTCTGCCTGGTGAACCAATTGAAATCCAATAACTATGGTTTTATCAGCACGATTGATTATGACCCCTCGTCGAATATCCCGCTCACCGCCGTCATCGGCGACAGTACTATCGAGGCCGCCATGGTGGAGCAGAACAGTACTGCAGTGGCTGTTTTAAATGCAGAGTTCCAGAACGAACGTCGTTTTTACGCATTTGCTGCATCCGGCGCTCAGCTGAGCTCGTATATAGCCTATGCGAAGTATGCGAAGAAAGAATTCCGCCCCGATCGTTACGTCTTTCTTTTGATCGGCAACGATTTTGATGAAAGTTTGGCCTCATACGGCGTCGAAGCAGGCTCCCATTACTTTGTCGAGGATGCCGCGGGTGGTCTGACGTTAAAGCGGTTTGATTACGAAGTCGGCCTTCTCAAAAAGATTCTTAGAAAATCCGCATTGTTCATGTATATCAATATGAACCTGCAGGTAGGCCCCCGTTTGAGGATAATATGGTCACGCCTGCCGGATGCCGTCTCCGGACGGGAACCTGAGTATGTGGGACAGACAAACGCCCGTGTCGATTCCCGCCGCGCGGCCGATTCCAAAAGGGCTGTGGATGCGTTTTTTGAGATGCTGGAAGACTCCTGTGGAGTTCCCAGAAAGGATATTTTAATTGGAATAGACGGCATGAGGCCGCAACTTTACGACTCCGTAAACTTGAGGAAGGCCGATGGAAGCTTTTTTTCTTATATGAGAAAATACGTTCTCTTCAAGGCACGCGCGCTCGGCCACCCGTCCATCGACATGCAGTCGGTTTTCGAGCAAGATTATGCCGCAAACCGGCTGTTCTTCGAGTATCCTCAACACAATGACGGACATTGGAATGAGCGGGCCCATGAGCTGTTCGCGCGCCAAATTGTCAACTCGGGTTTTCTCGATTATTACTCCGGCAACTAAATATAGTAATGCATGATCGACATTTACAGGGAATACAGGCATTGCGCAGATTTAATGGTCATGTTTAATTGCCGGAGTAACATTCTGATGACGAGGATCAATATGGATCCCACTATTGATTTGTGGTACGTCAATGTGAAGGAATATACGATTTTGTCACTTCTCCTTTACAAGACAACGATCGTTTTCGGCATCATCTGTCTGGTGCAAATATCTGCTCTATTTCACAACAGTACATCCCTGATATATCTATTCGGTCTCGCCTTTTTCGCCTTCCTCTTTTTTCACATTGACCCGTTGCGCTTTCTTATTTCAAGATTGTCAGATATGATCGTTAGCACGGAGCTTGGTTTTTATTTGTCATTTCCAGCAGTAACAGTAACGGTATTTGTCATTGCCCACCTGATGGCTGTGAACGTACCTCGACTATTTGGAATTCTCTCTGGAGGCAGAAGCTCCAGCACAGCGCTTAACCGGACTCGTCCATGGCACTCCGGTTATATCGTTTTCTAAATATAAACAGGCGCTTAACTGACATATTTCAAAAGCCATTGGAAAGGAAGCGTGATTCACAATGAAAGGGAAAAAAGAACTTCTTGCAGATATCCTCTTCAATTTCAACCTGGTCAACCTGTTTAAACGCCTGCCTTTGAGAAATAAGCTGATCGTCTTGAATTATCATCGCATCCGAACGAATGATTTTCTGTTTTCCACAGTCTTTGACGATGGGGTCTACACTTTAAATCAGGATGAATTAGCAAGACAAATCAAGTGGCTAAAAAGCAATACGTGGATCATGTCTGAAAAGGATCTGCTTGACCACAACAAAGATGGGGTTTTTGGGGCTCCGAAAACCTCCGCGCCCTGCGTGGTGATCACGTTCGATGATGGATATTTGGACAACTACACCCTCGCCTATCCGATATTAAAATATTTTGAGGTTCCGGCCATCCTGTTTGTGGCAACCCAGATGGTCCATGCCCGGCAGGTTGCCTGGTGGGATGTCATCGCTTATCTCATCAAGCGGTGCGCCAAACCCTTCATCCGAGTTGATGGCCGACAATTTCCGATGGACGACCAGAGGAAGGAAACCATCGCCTTTTTTCAATTGCTGATGAAACAGGAAAAGTATGAGCATACCAAATACCTGCTCTCCGAGCTTTCCGAGGCCTGTGAAGTCGCGCTTCCGGACCCAGAGCTCCAGGATAAGGAGCTCCTCTCCTGGAAAGAGATTCGGGAAATGGCGCAACACCATATCGCTATTGGTTCCCATACCCATACCCATCGGGTGTTATCGACACTCAGCCCCACTGCTCAAAAAGAGGAGATGCTATTATCCAAACTTATTATCGAGGAGAATATCGATCAGCAGGTTCTGAGCATATCCTATCCGGTTGGCGAACCCCATTATATCACTGCAGAAACACCAGAAATTGCCTCTGATTCAGGGTATTTGCTTGGGTTTACCACCAACACCGGCGTCAATCAGTGGAAGAGCATTCAACCCTACGGGGTCAAGCG
>JAZDIK010000049.1:0-7701 GCA_043805145.1 Pseudomonadota bacterium
CCGATGCTTCCTGAATGTTTGCGACCTCGTATCTTTTGACTTGCATCTCACAACTCCACAACGCCGAATGATTTAATGTTCACGTCCCGCGTGATCTCATTGTGCGCCAAAACGACGACATTGGGAATAAACTTTTCCAGAATTTTCCGCAGCTGACTCCGCACCAGAGGTGAACACAGGATGATGGGATGAAGTCCCGTGGCCTCAAAATGGGCCATTAATTTTTGCAGGCTGCCGATCATCTTTTTTACCATATTCGGATCAGGGGAAACAAACGATTCCAGTTCCGTATGCTGAATGGACTGACTGATCGTATCCTCAATATTAGGGGACAGCATCATGACATTCAGATTCCCCTCCTGATCCTGATATTGCCGGGTTATCGTCCGCGACAAGGCCTGACGGACATAACCGGTCAAGACATCGATATTCTTGGTGATCGTAATGTAATCGGAAAGGGTTTCCAGAATGGCTATCAGATCGCGAATGGAAACCCTTTCCTTGAGCAACCGCTGCATCACCCGCTGTAATATGCCGATTGGAACAATCTTTGGAACCAGCTCTTCCACAATCTTCGGATAATGGTTCGCCAAATTATCGACCAGCGACTGGACTTCCTGCCGGCCGAGAAGTTCATCGGCTTGGGCCTTGATAACCTCCGTCATATGCGTCGTGATGACCGTAGCCGGATCGACAACCACATAACCCTTGGCCTGGGCGTCTTCTTTGTGCGCCTCCGGAACCCAGAGGGCAGGCAATCCAAAGGCCGGTTCACGGGTTTTGATGCCCGTAATCTTCACCTCCTGATCGTCATTGGTGATGGCCAGGTAATGACCCATCATCAGCTCTCCCGAGGCTATCTCCACACCTTTCAAATAAAAGGCATAACTGTTTGGTTTCAACTGGAGATTGTCCCGGATATGCACGGCAGGGATGATGAATCCCATCTCCACGGCCAATTGCTTGCGCAGCGTCTTGATCCTCTGGAGCAGCTCCCCTCCCTGCTGTATATCCACCAGGGATATCAACCCATAGCCGACCTCCAACCCCATCTTGTCCAGGGGGGGCATGCCTTCGTCCGTTTCGGCTGGCGCGGGTACGGGAACTGCCGCCTTTTCTTCTCTATCTTTCTTCGTCTGTCGGAACACATTATAGGCTAACACCCCGATAAGGGCCGAGACGAGAATAAAGGAAATTTTCGGCATGCCGGGGATCAGGGCAAAGACAAAAAGCAGGATTGCCGCTGTGGCAAGGGCGCGGGGTTGCGTAAAGATCTGCTTCTTGACGTCTTCTCCCAAATCAGTGGTTGACGTGGTCCTGGTCACCAGCATACCGGCAGCCGTGGAAACAACCAGCGCCGGCACCTGCGTCACCAAACCGTCGCCCACCGTCAGGAGGACATACGTTCTGGCCGCTTCCGCGAACTCCATACCCTCTTGCAGGACGCCGATAATCAACCCCCCGATGACGTTCACCAGCACAATGATGATGCCGGCTATCGCGTCGCCCCGCACAAATTTGCTGGCCCCATCCATGGCGCCATAGAAATTGGCCTCTCTTTCGATGTCGCCCCGGCGTTGCCGTGCCTCCGTCTCGCTGATCAATCCGGCATTCATATCGGCGTCGATGCTCATCTGTTTGCCGGGCATGGCGTCCAAGGTGAAACGGGCCGCGACTTCCGCCACCCTCGTGGAACCTTTCGTGATCACGACAAAATTGATCAGGACCAGAACGGAAAATACGATAAGGCCCACGACATAATTGCCGCCGACGACAAACGTTCCGAATGCCTTGATCACCTCTCCCGCGGCCGCTGTCCCTTCACCGCCATGGAGGAGGATGAGACGCGTCGAGGCCACATTCAATGACAAACGCAACAGGGTAACGACCAGGAGGATGGAGGGGAAGGTGGAAAAATCCAGCGGCTTGAGGACGTACATGGACATCAGCAGGATGATGATGGATACGGCGATGTTAAGGGACAGGAGAATATCAAGGATAAAGGTCGGCAGGGGAATCATCATCACCATGAGAATGCCGATCACCCCGACAGCCATCATCGCGCTGCTTTTCCGGAAGAGCTCCCCGTAAGCGGGTTGCTTCTCGTCAGCCATCGTTACTGCTCCCCTTTACAGAAATGCCTGTTTTCTTTTTAAGCCGTATACATACGCAAGAATCTCGGCAATGGCCTGGTAAAGATTATCAGGAATTGCCTCCGCTATATCGACCATTCTATACAATACCTGTGCCAGCGGCTTATTTTCCACCACGGCGACGCCGTTTTCCCGGGCGATTTCTTTGATCCGCTCGGCAACGAGATTGGCCCCTTTGGCAACGACGACGGGCGCGGCCATCCTCGCCTGATCATACTTGAGCGCAACCGCCAGGTGTGTGGGGTTGGTAATCACGACATCGGCCGTCGGAACCTTGGCCATCATCCGCCGCATAGCCATCTCCCGCTGCAACCGTCGGATTCTTGCCTTGATAAGGGGGTCTCCCTCCGTATTTTTCGACTCATCCTTAATATCCTGTTTCGACATCTTCATGTTGCGCGAGTGCTCCCAGCGCTGATACAGGTAATCCATGAGCGCCAGTGCGATCAGCACCCAACAGGTGGCTAAAAGGATTTTGAAGGAGATGCGCCCCATATACGTCATGACCTGACCGACATTCTGTTCCATCAAGGGGAGAACTCCCAGGACCTCATTGCGGATGGTCACATAGGCGATAAAACCGATCAGGGTTATCTTTAGCGTACTCTTCAGCAACTCCGCAATGGTTTTAAAAGAAAACAGATTCTTCAATCCTTTGAGCGGACTGACTTTTGACAGTTTGGGTTGTATGGCTTCGGTCGAAAAGAGGATGCCGACCTGTATGAAGTTCGCCAGAAATCCCGCTACCATCAGTGTGAGGAGGAGCGGTAAAATCGTCATAAGCAGCTTAAGCAGGAGACTGATCATGAGCGACTGAATCGAAGTGACGGTAAGATCGGTACGATGGAGGCCGCGAAAGGAGTCCTGCATCATCTCCACTATCTGGTTGACGATCCCGTCAGCACCGAAATACAGATAGATGAGGCAGGCGACCATGATAAACGCCGACGCCACTTCGCGACTCTTTGCAACCTGCCCTTTCTTACGCGCATCCTGCATGCGCTTGGGGGTTGCCTGTTCTGTTTTGTTGTCGTTTTCAGCCATGAAAGGTCACTCTCTGCTGCCAAATCCTTCTGCAATGTCATCTCCCGCATTACATAAGCCGCAGCAATCCATGGATTTCTCCGGAGAGTCCCTGAAAGAGATGCATAACCACCTTCAGGAAGATCGGGGCGGTTACCCCTAAAAAGATCAGTCCCAATGCAATCTGCAGGGGAATGCCGACAACGAAAACATTGATTTGCGGAACCGTCCGGGCAATGACTCCCAGCCCCACATTGACAAACAGCATCACGGCGATGATCGGTGCGCCGATTTTGACCCCAATGACAAACACCGCCCCGGATAGCGTGATAAGCCGCTGGAAAAGTTCGAGGGAAAGGTGAAAGTCCTGGGGACGCAGGATACGGAAGCTGTCGACCATCGTGATGAAAAAAATATGGTGGGCGTCCACGAATAGAAAGATGATCATAGCCATGATAAACTGGAACTCCGAAATGATGGATACCTGCTGGCTGGTTGCCGGATCGAAAACATTCGCCATCGAAAAACCCATCTGAAAACCGATGATATCCCCGGCAAACTGAATGCCTGCGAAAACAAACCGCGCCGTGAATCCGATCACAACGCCGATAAAGACTTCCGCGGCCATCCTCATCAGCAACGGTAAAAGCTCAAATGTTACGACCGACAAATCGTGCTGGATGAAGGGATAGATCACGATTGTCGTCAGCAAGGAGGTCCCCCCTTTGACCTGCATCGGCACGATCGTATTGCCGATGATCGGCATGGTCACCAGAATGGCGCTCACCCGGAGGAAGGAAAAGAGAAACAGCTGCACCTGTTCAGGCGTGAGCACAGGGAAGTTCATGGCTAACGGATATACATGGGTATGTTGGTAAAAAGATTATGCGTAAACGTAACGAGAAGATTGATCATCCACGGCAGGACAATCACCAGGGTGATCATCACCGCCAAAATCTTCGGCACAAACACCAGCGTCATTTCTTGAATCTGCGTTATGGCCTGGAATAAACTGATCATAACACCGACCGTGAGCCCTGCCAGAAGTGCCGGTGCAGCAATCAGCAACGTTATCTTCATGGTTTCCCCCATAATCCCGACGATAAAATCTGCTGTCATCCCATCTCCGTTTCTTACGAAAAGCATTCATCTCCCGAGGTCTGCAATGCCGTCTCTTGCCGCACAGGGAGATGGTTCAATGAAAACTCTGCACGAGGGAACCCACAATCAGATGCCACCCGTCAACGAGGACAAAGAGCAGTATCTTGAACGGCAGACTCATCATGACCGGCGGGAGCATCATCATCCCCATGGACAGCAAAATACTGGACACCACCATATCAATAATGAAGAAAGGCAGATACAACAGGAAGCCGATCTGAAAAGCCGTTTTCAGCTCACTGATCACAAAGGCCGGAATCACCACAGTCAGGGGAATGTCATCGGCTTTCTCCGGGCGTTTTTCCTTCGCAATCTTCACGAACAACGCCAGGTCCTTCTCCCGGGTTTGCCTCAGCATGAAGGACTTGATCGGCGCCGAGGCCAGACTCACGGCCTCCTCACCGCTGATTTGCTCCTCATAATAAGGGGTCAGAGCCTCCTTATTGACCTGCTGCCATACCGGCATCATGATAAAAATCGTGAGAAACAAACCCATGCCGATGATGATCTGGTTCGGAGGCATTTGCTGTGTACCAAGGGCGTGTCGCAAGAGGGACAGGACGACGACAATCCGGGTAAAGGAGGTCAGCATAAGCAGAATGGCGGGCGCCAGGGATATAACCGTCAGGATGAAAAGGAGCTGCAGAGCGACGGACACCTTATCGGTCGACCCCTTGCCGCTGCCGATACTCAGGCTGATGTTGGGAAATGACAACGCTTCCGCTGCGCCGACGTCAGGGATACCGCAAAACAAAGGCATCAGAAGGGAGAGAATAACCAGAAAGACAACTCCGGCGCATTTTATTCGACGGCCGGTCATCGTTTTTGCCTGCCTTTCTGTTCCCGGGCCAGGGTCTTAAACTTATCCGTGTACCGCTTCAGGCGATCCACGAGAACAGGCTGGAGGGACTCATTTTCCCTGACGGTTTTCATTATCTCCAACGCCTGGTCGTCAACAATCGTCGTCAACACCGTCATCTGCCCGTTGGCTAACCCCAGGACGATGACGTTACCCAGGACTTCAACCAGCATAATACTGCATTTAGGTCCGATATACCGGGTAGAGACAATCTGTATCAAGGAACCGTCACGGCTGACGGGGGGAGGATTCAGGTACTTCCTCAGCACGTACATGGTCGCCACAATCAGCCCTATGACGATCGCCAGGGCGAAGAGCATTTTCAAAAGCGATGGGAAGAAAGCGATTTCATTCATACGTAGCCTGAAAATTCCTGTCAGCGTAATTTATTTACCCGTTCCGCCGCGGAGACGATATCGGTCAGGCGGACGCCGAATTTCTCATTGACGACGACCACCTCGCCTCTGGCAACCAGCCGCTGATTTACAAAAACATCCATGGGCTCTCCGGCCAGTTTGGTCAGTTCAATCACAGACCCCTGCCCCAGCTGCAACAGCTCGCTGATTAAGAGCTGACTCCTTCCCAGCTCCACGTTGAGCGTGAGCGGGATATCCAGGATAAAATCCATGGCCAGCGAACCTTTGGCGACCTCTTTCTTCTGAAGTTCCGAAAGACTGACCTCGCTGACATCCACCTTGGATTCGGCCACTTTTGATTCACGCAATTCCTGCACCACGTCATCCAAACCGCCGTTTTCGTTTGCGGTCGCCGGCGGATCCTCAAGTTTTGTACCCTTCAGCAATTCGTCGATCTCATTCTGCTCCATATTCCTCAACCTCTTTTCCCGTGTTGACCCCTACCACCTGTATCGCCTTATTCCCCCGGAAGATCCCTGCCGAGCCCTTGAATTTCATGATACCTTCCACATAAACATTCAGGGGATCCATTGCATATTGATCCAGCGGGATCACATCCCCCTTCTTGAGATGGACAACCTCGCTGCCGTTGATCTCCGTCCGCCCCAGTTCCACGACTAAATCAACCTTCGCTTTCATTAATCCTTCCCGGAATCGGTTTATCCAGGTCTTGTCCGTCTCTAACTGTTCGCTCTGGAAACCGGCATGCAGCTTTTCACGAACCGGCTCCAGCAGCGCATACGGCAGGCAGATAGAGAGAATGCCCGTCGTATATTCCACTTCCACCTCAAAATTGATCACCACGACAATATCCGTCGGGGGGACAATCTGGACAAATTGGGGATTGACCTCCGTCCGCTGATGCGAAACTTTCACTTCGATTACGGATTTCCATGCCTTTTCCATATCCGCCATGGCGCTTATGACAACCCGTTTGATCAAATTGTTTTCGATGGCGGTGAACTCCCTGCCTTCGACCTTGTAGGCTTCCTTCCCCGTACCGCCGAACAGGATGTCCACTAACGCAAAGATGAGTTTTGATTCCAACACCATAATGGCGCTGCCCCGCAGGGGTTCCATTCGGAAGAGATGGAGGCTCGTCGGCACGGGAACGGTTTTTAGAAATTCACCAAACTTGATCATATCGACGGCGATGGTGCTCACGCCGACGACCTTGCGCATCAGGGAAGAAAGCGTCGTTCTGAACATCCGGACAAACTTTTCGTTGGTCATCTCCAACGTCGGCATGCGGCCGCGAATGATCCTGTCCTGGCTGGTCAGATCATACGAGACCGCATCCCTGGGATCATGGCTCTCATCCTGCTCCGTTTCCACCTGTCCGCCGGAGATTCCCCGGAGAAGGGCGTCGACCTCTTCCTGCGATAATATCTGAGACATCCCAAGTCCTTACTGAATGACGAATTCCGTAAAATAGACGCGGACGATCTTCCCGCTGGTGAGAAAACTGTTGAGCCGGATCATAAGGTCGTCCCGGAGCTTCTGTTTCCCGCTCAGGTCCTGAAGTTCCTGGAATGATTTTGATCCCAACAGATCCAACGTGCTGTCCCGCAACTTCGGCTTCAGGAGATCGAGTTCCGCAACAACCGCCGGCTGCGTAACCTCAAGCTGTAAAATCACTTTGAGATACCGTTCGCCATTGTTCTCCCGGAGGTTGACGATAAACGGATCCATCGGCCAAAGCGTCCCGATTACCGGCGGCGGAAGTTGGGGCTTCTTTGTTTGGGTCGCGATGCTGCGAAAATAATACAGGCCACCCGCTGCGGTCCCCCCCAGAATACCCAGGAGAACCCCGCAGATGATGATCCATTTCAGTAAGACCCCGCCTTTTTTGATTGGCTTTGCTTCATTTTCCTTTACTTCATCATCTTTTTCGTCTGTTGGCATGGATACCTCACTTTTTATGACGGCTTATGATAAGCGTCACATCGTCATGCATCATTTCGGAACCCTGTCCGGAGTTCGGCAGGGAGGCAGACGCCTCGCCATAGCCGATCACAGACAGCCTATCCGGTGCGATGCGCCGTGAAATGAAATATTCTGCGATATTCACGGCGCGGAAGATGGGCAG
>JAZDIK010000050.1:0-2724 GCA_043805145.1 Pseudomonadota bacterium
GCACTTTCATGGCTATGCATCTCCTCTGGCGGCGCGACCGCTGGCAACGGCCAAAAGAAACATCTCCGCGGCCACCGCCGTCGGGCAGATGGTTTCGATGCCCAGCTGGTCATAAACCTGCTCTCGCCGGGGATCGAAAACCCTAGCCAGAACGTGCTGAACGTTGAACACTTTTCGGGCGACCTGCGCCACCATCAGATTGACGTTGTCTTCGTGGGTTGCGGCGAACAGAACGTCGGCATTCTTCAGCTTGGCCTCTTTCAGCACCGCTATCTGGGTAGCGTCCCCCACCACGCGAAAACCACTGAAGTCCGGCGACAGATCATCGAAAGTGGCCTCATCGGTGTCGATTACCACCACCGAATGGCCTACACGGCTCAGTTGGTTGGCTAGAATTGAACCCAATCGCCCGCACCCGATGATCACGATATAAAGGCTATTTTTCATCCTGAACCTCGTTGCCGCTCTCATCTTTGGCCGTGGTTTCTTTTTTATCCGGTCCCAGATCGATCTTGCCGAATTTTTCCCAGGACGTGGTCCGCTCAAGGTTTGCCTGAGCCGGTTTGAACGTTGGATCGATGTCAAGCGCCGCGCGATAGAATTTTTGTGCATCCAGATGATTGCCCTTGATTTCAAGCAGAACGCCGAGCAGATTATAAGCCTCCGGCTGACCGGGATCGGCAGCTATCGACTTGTGCGCCGTTTCACGCGCGGCGGCAAAGCTCCTGTTCGTGATATGCCGCTTGGTCAGCTCAATCAATGCCGGGTAATCGACAGCGGTCTCTTCATCCAATGACTCACGCTCCAATACCTGTGTTGCCAGATCACGGATTTCGCCCGGACTGAACGGTTTCCGGATGAAATCCACCGCGCCGAGTTTCATGGCCTCCACGGCTGAATCAATGGTTCCATGGGCCGTGATTATGATTACCCTGATTTCAGGCCACTCTTCCCTGATCCGGCGCAGTACATCCATTCCGCTCATTCCCGGCATTTTCAGATCAAGAAAAACCAGCCCGTATTGGATCTCTCTGCTTCCACGGATCATTTGCAGGGCCTCTTCACCGTTGACTGCCGTCCGGATCGGTATTCCCAGCGACTCAAGAGACTGGGACATGGTCAGGCGGATGTTCTTTTCATCATCCACGATAAGAATCACTTTCTTTTCCATAAGCTCCTCCTATTGTGCCACCGGCAGAGTGAAAGTAAAGGTACAGCCCTGACCGGGTGACGATTCTACCCAGATCGCCCCTCCGTGGGCGCGCACGATCTCTTTGCAGATAGCAAGTCCCAAACCTGTGCCGCCTGCATCTTCTCCTTTTACCTGAACAAACTTCTGAAATATCTTTGATTGATATTCCGGGGGTATGCCGGGTCCATCGTCGCGCACCGAAATATGCACATGCGGGCCGACCTGACTTGCCATGAGCCGGATGTGCCCTCCTTTACTCACATACCGCTGGGCGTTTGAAATAAGGTTGGTCAACACCCATGTGATTTTGTTTGCGTCCGCGCGAATCCTCGGCAGATCTTCGGTTAATTCCGATTTAAGACTGATCTGTTTCATTTCCATCTGGTTTTTGAAGATCTCCTCCACATGGTCAAAAATGGTTTGAACCGGAACGCTCTCAAATTCCAGCTCGATTCTGCCCGCTTCGATCCTGGACAGATCAAGTAAATCATTGACGAGGGCTTTCATTCTATGCACTTCCTCATGAGCAGCCTGCAGAAGCCCCCGGTCTTTCTCGGCGAGTCCCTGCGCGGCGTGTTCCAAAAGCAGATCAATGCTCATTCCGAGGCTGGTCAGCGGCGTGCGAAGCTCGTGAGACGCCGCCATAACGAAATCATTTTTGAGTCGTTCCACTTCTTTCAGGCGTGTAACGTCCCTTAGCAGCAGGACAATTCCGGACAGGTTTCGATCCCTTCTCCGAATGACGGTAGCTGAAAATAAATAGTGTTGGGTTCGCTCATTCTTCTGGAGGGTAACAATCCGTTGATCATCGGAAACGTCGGGTACCCGGCCAGTTTCGACTGTTTTCCGGATAAGATCGCAAACATCCCGGACCGGCAGAATATCCTCGCAGCTCAATGCAGCGATTTCAGCAAACTCCAGATCAAGCATCCGGCGTGCGGCAGGATTGACTCCGGTCACCTTCAAGCTTGTGTCGAAAACCACCATACCGTCCTCGATGCTGGAAAGGATTGCTTCAGCCTTGTTCTTCTCGGAGATGATCTGCTCGATGTTTATCTCATTGTAATGACCAAGCTGGGCGGCCATCCGGTTGAATTCGGCGGCCAGGCGTCCCAGTTCATCAACGGTTTCCACCGGCACCTGCACGGCATAGTCGCCGGACGATATCTTACGGGACGCATCTGTGAACCGCCGGAGGGGTCTGACGATCCGTTCTGCGAGAAACAGGCTGAAGCTCAACGCCACAATAAATGCAACCGCAGCCACCAGCACGGTGGACCAGATTGCCCGTTTGGCAACCCGGCCGGCCCTGACGCTGGCCGCGTACATGGTTTCCTCGTTAAGATGACGCAGTTGAATGCAGGCTTTGCGCACTGAGGAAAAGAGGGGGTAAACCGATTCATGATAAGTGTTCCGGAAAGGCTGCAGGTAAGGCTTTGCCGTATCATGTAAATCCGTCAGCGCGGAAAACCGCCGCCGGTACTTCAGGTAATCGGCCTCTATCGATTGAACGAGTTCCGCCTCACCTTCAA
>JAZDIK010000051.1:0-3569 GCA_043805145.1 Pseudomonadota bacterium
AAACCGCCATCTGTCACCATCTTTACCGCTTCCTCGCGAAACTCTTTCGTGTAACGCCCATTTGGTACCTTTTCCATTTTCACACCTCCGTCTCGGTTGCTTACCTAAACATTGGTGTCCATATTTTTCAACCTATCTCACCTTTCCATCTGACTCCATGACGAAAGCTAGGCCGTTACGACTCAGAATGCGGTTCACTCGATCCCTGAAGTCGGCTTGTCCTTTTGACCGGTCGAAACTCAGGTGCGAATGCGCAAAGAAGCTGTGGTAGCTGCCTTTGATGGGTTCGGCCACGTGGCTGTAGCAGAACTCAACCAGATCGAGTGCACTGAGCGTGTGAGGAATGGATTCTGCTCGAAGAGGCCAGGCGACGTCGGGTATTTCGGCACGCAACGCAAGGCCGAAGGCGTGAGTGTCAGTCCCAGTCGGGCCACGGCCGTCTGGACACGGCTCCGGGAAATCGACGCCGAACCCGCCGTTCGAAACATAACTCCCGATGAGCGCGATCAGTCCACCCCAGGCAGGGGCCTCGACTTCAAGTTTCGTCCGTGTCCGAGTGCCCCGTTCGCGATCACTGAAATATTCCATCATCGATTCACCGTGAATCTCGCCCCAGCGACCATGTGCTGGCTAACGAAAAGATAAGCCGGAGCATTGGCGATCGGCGGGACTGTCCTGTTAGGCCAAAGGACCACTTCGATCATTATCTTATTGGTATCTGGTTTGTTCTATTTCACTCCTATGAACAAGTCTCCAGTTGGCAGGCTGAGTTCCATGAAATAGACAGAGAAGCCGCCCAAATCCTTCTTCACCTTCCTGATAAGTGCATGTACATTTACCATCATCATAAACCTTGAAGATAAGATTCTTTTTTTCGAACTCGACCTTAAAGGCAATTGTAGTTGAAGGATCAAATCCAATAGTAATGGAATCTGGTACTCGGTGGAGATTCTCGGTGTAGCCAATAAAAAGTAGCACAACGTCGAAAGCGTCTTCAACTTGCTCAAGCGTCGGGGATTTGAATTCATGTTCAAGCATATTACGGGTCTTGTTTATCTTTTCGAGAATCCGCGGGGCTATGATCCGATTATCTTGCAGAAATGCAATCTTTCTGGGAAAACGCCATTGTTTTTCGCGAAGTTGTTTCCCGTATCCATGCTCGAAGATGATGAGTTCAATTTGGCAATCAAGTGCGCGCTTAATATTGGTGAGAGCATTAACGAGATACCCCGGCTTCTTTGAGGATAAGTCTTCTTCCGCAAATTGAATTAATTGGCCAGGCATTAGGTCAAACGTGATGCGACCTTTGTCCCATCGGTGGTCATAATCGAGAATGGTGCCTGATTGTAGTTTGTTTGTGAATTCTTGTTTGGTCATATCAGGATCACCCGATTTTCCCAATTTGGCCTGACGAAGCTAAGCGGAGGCAGGTGGAGAGCAGTATCTTCATATGCAAAAACCCCATCTTGGCATGAAGACAGGGTCCCGTCAGATAGTCCATATGTCCCTCCAGTTATCGTTATACGGGATGGAACATGGTAAATGGCCGTTCATATTTTGAGAACTTCTATCACCATTTGCGTTTCAAGTCTACTATATCAATGTAATTTATCAAGCCGACTCTTTCAGGAAGAAGCGCATCCGCTCCAAGAAAGAAAAATTGGATATACGACATACACCAACTTTCGATCCGAATTCAGTGACCCGACCTGCTCAGCCCATGTATGGATAAGTATTAGAAGCCCGTTTCTCATGGTAACAAACAGAATTATTGAACCGGCTCAAATCATCCTGTCCCCATAAAGGGCTCATGGGGACAGGATGGATTGGCTCGTTTCATTTGATTTCCCGTACCGTGGACATGGCCGTGGCGATAAGCCCGGCCACATCGGCGACGTTGCTGGGCATGATGATCGTGTTGGTCGTTTTGGCGAGGTTGCCGAACTGGGCTATGTACTGCTCCGCCAGCCGCATGTTGAGCGCCTCGATTCCGCCCTGGTCCTTGATGGCGGCGGCCACCTTGCTGATTCCCTCGCCTGTTGCCTTGGCTATCAGCTCGATCCGTTTTGCATCGGCTTCGGCCACCAGCGTGACCTGCGCTGCTTTCCCTTGGGCTTCGTTAATCTGCTTCTGCTTTTCACCTTCGGACTGATTGATCATGCTCTGCCGCAGCCCCTCGGACGTGGCGATGTTAGCCCGTTTCTGGCGCTCGGCCGTCATCTGGGCCTCCATGGCCTCCTTCACCGATACGGGCGGCGTAATATCCTTGATCTCGTAGCGAAGCACCTTCACCCCCCATGAGAGGGCCGCCTGGTCGATAGCGTCGATCACTTCCGTGTTAATTTTTTCCCGTTCCTCGAAGGTCTTGTCAAGGTCAATCTTGCCGATGGCCGAGCGCAGGGTTGTCTGCGCCAGCTGTGAGGCTGCCCGGAGATAGTTGTCGATGCCGTAGGCAGCCATTTTCGCGTCCTGGACTTCAAGATAGATGAGGCCGTCCACCTCGACACTCACATTGTCCTTGGTGATGCAGATCTGGGCGGGGATGTCCATCACCTGCTCCTTGAGACTGAACCGGTATGCGGCCCGGTCCATGAAGGGGATCAAAACATGGAAGCCCGCATCGAGGGAGCGATGGAACTTGCCCAAGCGCTCGACGATGACGGAACTTTTTTGCGGGACGATGAGGGCTCCCTTAACGAGCACAATTACGACCAATACGGCGATGGCGAGAAAGGCGACGAGCGTCGAAGTCATATGAATCCTCCTGGCTTACATGGTTAGGGTTTAGGTATCGGCAGCAGGTACAGCGCCCGCTGATTGGGAGAAGCAACAGGAACGCCGGGCTTCGGAACAGGGGCTCAACCAGACGAAACGCTCTTGATCTTGAGGCAGGAGTGATTGGTCTTGTCCACTCCCGTGATTTCCGCATCCGACCCGGCAGGTATCCGCTCTTCGGAAACGGCATCCCACATCGCACCGCGAAAGCGCACCCGTCCGATCCGACCCGCCTCCAGATCCTGGTCGAGGGTCACTCGCGACCCTATGGGAATATTCCCCATGTCCTCGGTTTCCCGGCCTTCGCTGCCTCCGACAAAGATACGCATGGCCACCTTCCGTAGTGTCAGCAGGGAGGCTACCGATACAATGACAAAGACGGCGACCTGCGCCGAGTAGGCGTCTGGAAAGAAAAACGCCGCGATTGAGGCACCCCAGCACCCCAGTCCGAAAAAGATGATCACAAAACCGGGAACTGCGAGTTCGGCAAGCATGACGGCAATGCCGGCCAAAAACCAGAGGAGCCAGGGCGAAAAAGTAATGTCCATCCGTTCCCCTTTGTCGAGATGTGAGAATAACTATTGATATAATATTGACTTTTTACGATAGCACTATAAAAGCTACCAACTGGTAAGTCAAGAGAATGTTTGTTGCGTGGTCCCGTTGCCTCATTGAAAGATGTTACCGAAGGTGGGGAGATTTTGGGTAACGTTGCCTCATAAAGAATGTTACCGAGGTTTGTTGTTTATGGAGAAGATTATTTTCATTTTTTTATCCATGATTTTTCTTAACAG
>JAZDIK010000052.1:0-2425 GCA_043805145.1 Pseudomonadota bacterium
CAGCGTGACGGTCGACGCAATCAAGCAACTGGGTCCCAACGCCCGGGGTGTGGCCGTCATCCGTCCGTCCGTCACCGATGCCGAGCTCAGAGGTCTCGGAGAGGCCGGCATTCGCGGCATACGCTTCACGGTCTCGCCCCCGGGCGCCGTCGTTTCCATCGATATGATCGAGCCGCTGGCGAAACGCATCGCCGACTTCGGATGGCATGTTCAGCTCAATATGGCCGCCCAGGAGATTGTCGATAACGCGGATATGCTGCTGCGCCTTCCCACGTCGATTGTCATCGATCACATGGGCAAGCTCCCGCTGCCGGCGGGACTCGATCATCCTGCCTATCGGGTCATCCGAAAGCTCATCGATCAAGGCAAAACCTGGGTCAAGGTATCCGGCGCCTATCTGAACACGAAGATCGGTGCACCGACTTACTCGGATGCCACCACCATTGCCAAAGCCTACATCGAGGCGGCGCCGGATCGCATGGTATGGGGAAGCAACTGGCCGCACCCGAACCGGAAGGAACAGCCGGACGACGCCCTGCTGTTCGACCTCCTCACCGAATGGGCACCGAGGGAGACAACGCGGCACCGCATTCTCGTGACCAATCCGGAAGCCCTTTACGGTTTTGCGAATACGGCTTGATCCATGGCGGGGTGAAATGTCGGTGGGATATGGCCGCATGAAGGGCTGGAGGGACCGGCTTGCCGGCAGTAAATCCGAGAATCTGGTCCCGGCGATATTGGCGCTGCACACGGACGGTCCTCGGCCCGACGATGATCACTGACGTTAATCTCTGTAATCCTCAGTTCTGATGAATGACCACGACTGTTTGTTTGTAGATATCGTCAAGGACAGTCGAATGTCATTTTTTCATGAACCGCACTCACTCAGTTCAAATACAAGTCTGCAGGGCGGACATCCGGAACAACTTGTTGAATACGGATCGAAATCTATGATTCTATTTCTATCAATACCAACCCTATCCGGGACAGGACTTCCTGGTTGGATCACCGATGGAGCTGCTTCTTCTGTTGGCGTGTTAACTGGTTGATTGTCTGCATCAGTGGGTACCTAAGGGTTTTCACTTTTGTTGATTACCGATTGTTTGCTATCTTTTGTCATAAGATTTCCTTTCAATTCACAATGCTTGATTGTTGTCTGGCACAAAAGTACAGACTCTCGTCTCCAAGAATCGGTTCGCTATCCCCCTTTTAGTGATGGACACCACGCACCGCTGAAATCAAATTCTTGCTTTTAAACCCTCATAAGTGATATCTTCTTTCATAGTGATTTAAATAAAAAAACCCTTGTCATTGCGCCGATCATCAACTGGTCTCATTGCGGCGATCACGTCTTGGCTCCATAGCACCGATCATTAATAGCCCCCCGCAACGAGCAGGGGCTCTCTTTAAAAGTGGACACAAGCGCGGAGACAAAACGTAGTGTCCGTGATGCCTCTAATGACTATAATGTAGGCTAAAATACCGGAAAAATCAGGCCTATTGGAGTGGTATGGATGCCCTTTCACGCCGGTAACCGGGGTTCGACTCCCCGTGGGGACGCCAATAATATTCGTGATTTCAACTATATTGAAATTGATACCGTGTTTTTCCGAGGAATAACGCATTTTCATCAGCGCCCAGCGTCCCCGGAACGCTCTATCAAAAAGTAACTTTAATGTTACTCAGAAAGGAGGGGTAATATGCCTACAGTTATTGTCGAAGCAGACGAAGGACGAACCGTCGAACAAAAGAGAGGGCTTGTCCGGGATATCACCGAGGCCGTTTGTAAGAATTTCAATGTCGGGCCGGAATCAGTCACTATTCTGATTCACGAACAGAAAAAGGAAAATCGGGGGAAAGGTGGTAAACTGGTCATCGACTGATCACTGATAGTAAATACAGTTTTGCATCCATCGACAAGGCTATGATATAAAAGCATTAGGAATCGGGTGTTCCGCCGGGCACATGCGCGAAAGACGCCGAACCTTTTAGTGGTTGGGCCATTTGTTGAAATTTCTAACCCAATAAGATCTGACAAGGAGGTAATTATGAACAAAAAGCGCAGTAGGTATTTGGTTATGGGGCTGGTGTTGATCCTTGGCCTTTTTTTAGCACAGGCCCAGGCGGCCGACAAACCGAAAGATTATCCCAACAAGCCCGTCACGATCCAAATCGGTTTCGGCGCCGGCGGAAGCAGCGATGTGGGTGTGCGCATCCTGGCCGAATCCCTCAAGAAGATCATCGGGCAACCCGTCCTGGCGGAGAATAAACCGGGCGCCGGCAGCCAGGTGATGTTGACCGATTTCAAAAACAACGCCAAGCCCGACGGTTACACATTGGCGCTGATCAACATCCCGCAGATCCAGACCATCGTCTTCGACCCCACGCGAAAGGCCCTCTTCTCGATGAAAGACATTCAGCCTGT
>JAZDIK010000053.1:0-26095 GCA_043805145.1 Pseudomonadota bacterium
TTCCTTTGCCCTTGTCTGCGTTACGTTGCCGGTAACCGATGTAAATTCACCAACCGCAGCAGCAAAAGTTGAATAGGGAAGGATGAGTTGCAGGACCAGTAAAAATGAAAGAAAACATTTAATGGGTTTAGACATGAAGCACCTCCTGTAAATTTGAATGTTGATGAGAACCCAACGAGACAGCGCCGATTTTGCGCCGCACGGAAACAGCGCCCTGAAACAAGACCTCTCTGTGGCCTGCTACATGAAATAATATCTTTATTTTGTCAATATTTTTTCTGGACCGGAAAAGTTTCAATTTTTCTTATACTTTCCGTCCGGAAAACAAGCTTTTATCAAAATACTGGAACGGAGCGGGTAAAGATGAAACAATAACAGGATTACTTGAAAACCTCGTCCAGCCAGTCGAAGAGCACCTGACTCACAAGGCTGCGGTTCTCCATGACACAGTGATTTGTCGCGCCCTCGACCGTCGGCGTGATCACGAGTTTCTTCATGGGGTTGGGGAAGTTGTCCATGCAGACCTTCTGTTGCCGCTTGACCTCCTCGCTCTTATACTCGCCCTCGCCGACGATGATCAGGGCCGGAACGGTCACTTTGGCCGGGTCAAAGGTAAAACCCTTATTGGCCGCTGCGAGGCCGGAAGGCTTGTCCATCGGCACGCCCCAGCGCCAGCAAATCGCTTTGACGATGTTGCCGTGAAAGACTGTCCAGGAGGCGATTTCCTTCTTTGTTGCCAGGACCACCGGCCTGGGGGAGATGAGTGGATAGGCGTCCCCGACGGCGGAATTCATGGCAATCGCCTTGATCCTGGGGTCGTGCATGGCCGCCTGAGGCACGAACCCGCCGCCGCCGCTGTATCCGTAAGAGGCCAGTTGATTGGGGTCTACATCGGGACGGCTGAGGGCATAGTCCACGACCGCCTTCATCGGGACATTCATTTCAGGCCGGAAGGGTTTCCCCTCCAGCGGAAGGAGCCCCTGCCCCGGCAGATCGACGGTCATGAAGTTGTAGCCGCGGTCATAGGTCTGGGGTGCGATATAGAAGAAGAGATCCTCGGCAAATGTTTCTCCGCCGCCGATCATGATCAGGGTCTTCGCCGGTTTTGTTCCTGCGGCGGCCTTGCGGAAATAACCCGGAAGAACCGTTCCTTCGAATGGAATTTCGATATATTCCAGTACCGGATCAAATAGTTCACCTGCCTTTTTCAGGAGGCTTCTGCTTTTCAGCGCCCTTTCCTTAAGACGCGAATCATCCGGCATGATTGAGAGGAGCGATATGCGGTAGTAGTATGAGGCGCGCTGCAACTGATCGCGGGCGCTTACTTTGTGGCCGCCGGCCAGGGATTTTTCGCCGCGGGCCTCAGCCAGGCGCGCCAGCTTAAACCATTCCTCCTGCCAGCTTGCGGCGTCGCCATCCTTTATTTTAGAGGCAGTGTAGAAGGCCTCGCCGATCTCGACGCCGTGGTTCACTGTGGAGCCGAGAACCAGTGTGCCGAAATTGAAATCCATATCCGTATCATTAAAATGGTAGCGGACGCCGGTATCGTGGGCATCGAAGACTTTTTTCTGCTCCTGGCCCGGCGCAGCCTTTTTGCTCGCCGCTTTTTTCTTTTGCTCGGCGAAGCAATCGTTGATGCCTCCATAGCCCGTCAGAAAAACAGACGCCAGGAAAACAACCGTCGCCATCCATATGACTTTTTCCTTCATCTCAGACTCCCTCTTTTTTGTCTGTATTAAATACCATGTCGCTTCATTCCTTGATTATTCGTTTTTCGATCCTCCATGCTCATTGCAACGACCGCCTCAGGGAAGGCGTTCCCATACCAGGCTGACAACTCCCTGAACGCCGCCGAGGAGCAGAGGGCCCTTCAAAGTCAGATACTTCCCATCGAATTCGAATTGGCGCCCCTGATCCGTCCCTACCCAGTTGGGGAGGAGGGCGGCCTCGATGTGGTGAATGATGGTCTGTTCATCGGGATTGACTGAATAGGTCCCGTAGTAGGCTGTATATCCGCCGAATGCCGCCCGTACTTCGGCCTCGGATGTCGCAAGGGGGTCATCCGACGTAAATCCGGGACGATTTGGGTTCATGAGTTGTACGGCCATGCGCCCATCCGGCCCATAGATGAGCCTTCCCCGCGCATCTTTTCCAAAGGGATATGCCGTCTGTCCGCTGGAGTCCTGACTGTAGAAAGAGACGAGTTTCCAGGAACCGATCAGTTTGGGTATGATTTCCCTGTTCACGGTGTGAATCCTTCCCTTGGCCGCATCCGCTCTGCTTTTGCCCGGGCAATTGCTTATACCGGCACATCCGCTGATAAACAGAACAACCATCGAGATCAACAAACAAGTGGTTTGTATCATGGCATTAAATTGATAAGCGTTTGTTTTCACCCTCGCTATTTACTTTGCCGGTTCTTGCTCGGCGAGATGCGCTCCTGCGCATTGCGCTTCTCCTCTATGTGCTTGAGCATCAGTTTGTAGGCGACGTAATACTTATAGATGTTACGGACATAGGTTGTGGTCTGCAAGCCGACATTCTCGGCGGTCACCACCTCGACATTGTTGAACCAAATGTTCGGATCGAGTCCGCGCTTCTGGGCCAGCTTGCGCATCTTCGAGATCTTGCCCGGCCCGGCATTGTAGCTCGCGAAGGCGAAGAGCGTACGGTTTTGTTCGTCGAAGATTTGGTCCGGGAAGTAGCGCGCCATGAGTGAGTCCATGTACTTTGCGCCCGCGTGGATGTTGGGTTCGGTCTCTGTGATATTGCCAACCTTTAGAGATGCCCCGGTCGCCGGCATGATCTGCATGATGCCTATGGCGCCGACAGGGCTGCGCTTGTTCTGATCCAAAGTGGATTCCTGGTAGCCCTGTGCGGCGAGCATCAACTCGTCGAACTGGTACTTCTGCCCGTACTTCTCGAACAGGGCAATTGTCTGCTCGAAGCGCTTCCACTCGGCAGTGCCCGTCGGATTCTTGATGTGCTTGATGCGCCTATGGTAATGTGCCAGGCGGCTCGCGACGATGCCCTGTTTCTTAAGATAGTTTCTGCAGAAGTCTTGGATTTCAACTTCGAGCTTCGGGCTGCCCTTTCGGATGGCCCAACCTATCCTGCCGCCGCTTCGGAGCACGATATCCTCTCGGATCTTGATCCTGGGCAGAATTTGCGCCCATATTTTTGCTATCCAGTCGTCGACGACGAGGTATTCGAAAAGCCCTGCGTTAAGCATCTCCATCAGATCTTCATCTTCAAGGGAGTCGGGAACGAGGATAATTTTGACCGGAGCCTTCTTCCGCGACCAGAATCCTCCCTCCTTTTTAAAACGTTCGTTCAGAGACAACAGGCTCTCGTAGTAGCTTGATGACTTGCGCACGTGCACGGTTTTGCCGGCAAGATCGTCGATTACGCTGATAGTGGGCGCATTCGGTCCCGTCACAAGGACTTCAGACACACGCGGTACGTCCTCCGGCGCGACGAAGTCCACTGTCTTCAGGCGCTCCTCGGTCACCGTGATGTCGCCGGCGGCGATGTCACCAAAGCCATTGGCCACGCCCGTAAGCAGTGCATCGCGCGTTCGTGGAACGATAAACACCGTCAAAGGACGCCTGGCAAGTTTTCTGGCGTATTTCTTGTTGAGGTAGCGCTCAAAATCCCGCACGGTGTCCCCGGTCACGCCTCGCTCCCGGCCCTTGTCGTTGAAGTAAAGCGTGCGACTGTGCGGCACGAGTACCCGTATCCTCCGGTACTCCAGCATTTTATCGAAGTCCCCCGTCCACTCTTTGCTGATGAGGGCCAGGCCGCGTAGTTGCGTCCGGCTATCCTCGGCCGGCGCCGACCGCGTTTCCTTAGGTTGTCTGAGCGCGAGGTACGACACGGCGATGATCACCAGAACAACCAATCCCACGAACAATGCGTAGATATGTCCTTTTTCTTTCATGGATAGTTTCTTCAGGTTTCTGGATCACCTGCCGCAACCTTCGGCAAACTGATAATTCTACTTGTAGTACATATCAGACCAGAAAGCAACGCCTTATCAGGTTACCGCACGGTGGTTTGAGTTTTTGCTTCAACCACTTTTTTTAAGTTTTTTGATGCACGCAGGATGGATTCCGGGCTTGGCCTGTTGACACCAGCAATGGTGCTATGGCGGTGTGGCCATTATTATATTGACACGCAAAACCACCTGACTTATACTCCACATGCCAAAAAGCAATGTCATATCAAACACGTTGTAATGCATTGGTAAAATCATGACAACGCCAAAATCAGATTCTTTGTTGCGCAAATTTTCAATTTTTTACGTGGGCTTTGCCGTAATCCCCGTTATTGTTCTTTTTTATCTCCACAGTCTCTATGACGAGACCGGCGGCTTTATTAGAATTTCGGATACCCATTTCAGTCTTCTTCTGATTCTGGTCGGAATCATCTCTATCATCGGTTTCGTCGGCATGCGTGCATCTCTCAGGCGGATCGTAACCTTTGCGGAAAGCATCAAAAGAACCGTTTACGAAAAAGTCGATGAAAAGGTGCTGATAGAGATGGCCAAAGAAGGGGGGGAAGTCGCCGAATTGGCCAAGTCATTTAGTCAAATCCTGAAACGGCTTGACGATAATCTTCATCAGCTTGAGGAGACAAAAAAAACGCTGCATGATGTCCTGAAAAAGGTAAGTGAAGTTCTTTCTTCCGTTGAAAATTTTGACAATTTGATTCGTCTGGTATTGGAAACAGCCGTTGATGCACTGGATGCCAAACAAGGCGCCTTGTTTTCGGTCGAAGACGGCCACTGCACGCTGAGAGCATGGGTCGGCAAAGAGGGTGTTCCTTCCGAGCAGGTCATGTCCGCTGCGCAAGCATACCTGGATCTGATTACAAAAGAAAACAGGATATTTATTTTGCCGGCAATGGAAAGCAGCGAACAGACCGATAAACTGTTTCCCCCTCCACTGGTCTGTACCCCCCTCATCTACCGGGGGAAAACCTGGGGGGTCCTTTGCCTGTCCGGAAACCGTTATGGCGGAAATTTTTCGGATGACGATTTGAACATTGTTTCCAATTTGAGCCACCAGCTCGCCATTTCTTTTGAAAACGCAAAATTGAATGAAGATGCGGAGCAAACGTACTTTGAAACCATGGCGGCTCTGGCCATGGCAGTGGAAGCAAGAGATCCATATTCACGCGGACATTCGGACCGTGTCGGTGAATATGCCCGGAAGATCGGGCAGTCGATGGGCCTGCCGGAAGGCAGTGTTCAGACCCTTTGGGATGCTTCAAGACTGCACGACGTCGGCAAGATCGGAATCCGGGACGCCGTTCTGATCAAACCGGGGAGCCTCAACATGGAAGAGAGGGATATCATCAGAAAGCACCCGATCATCGGCGAAAGCATTGTATTACCGTTGAAAACATTTAAGCATCTTCTGGATCCCATCAGACACCATCATGAACAGCTCGACGGCTCCGGATATCCGGATGGTCTCAAAGGAGAAGAAATCACACCCATTACCCGTATTCTGGCCGTCGCCGATATTTACGACGCCCTGACTACCAGTAGACCGTACCGAGGGGCAATGGATCCCGATGCCGTAAAGAATGAATTCAACCATCTTGTATCCATAGGGAAAATCGATGCGGAAATCGTCCGTCATCTATATAACATGATTGACAGGGGCGAAATGCAGTCCTGTGAATGACCACGATGATTTCAATCTTTCCCCGAAAAATAGAAACAATTTAGCGCATCTTTGACAATCGCTCCAATGGCGTATTATGCGGACAGGAAACAAAAATTCCGCGTGTTATGCGTATCAATTCAGTCATCTGCCTCCGGCTTTGCCGGAGGCAGATGACTGAATCCTGGCTTTCTGATGTTGCGATTAGTCCGAAAAAATGAAATAAAGATCATTCATTCCACTCCGAACGTGGCCCAAAAGGCCATTGAAAGTGGCTCGGGATAAAATCTGATTCAAACATAACTTGCTGGTTCACCAGACCGCTCAAAGAGACCGCGGCTGGTGACAGATCATTAGTCATTAAAACAAGATGCGAAGGATTAGAAAAGGTTATTCGTCAGCTATTTCATTTACTTGCCGAAGATTTTACGATATCGTCCGGTTATGGAGGGCCGCATGAAAATAATTAAACTGACTGCAATCATTTTATTCCTGATCGCCTTGCCCGGCGGAATTTTCGCCACCGAGAAAACACCTGATGTGATTCAAATCGACAGCGGGCCGATCACCGGAAAGGTTGAAGGCGGCGTGCGTGTTTTTTTAGCGATCCCCTACGCTGCCCCGCCTGTCGGAGAATTGCGATGGAAACCTCCACAAGCGGTTGCTTCGTGGACGCAAGTGAGAAACAGCACGGATTTCAGCCCCTCTTGTCCACAGCCGAAGCAGCAAGATGCCGGCAAATTCAGCGAGGACTGCCTGTATCTGAATGTCTGGACCACGGCAAAAAAACCTGATGAAAAATTGCCGGTCATGGTCTGGATTCACGGCGGCGCCTTTAATTTCGGTTCCGCATCTCAGCCGGAATACAACGGCAAGAATCTTGCCCGAAAAGGCGTGGTGGTCGTGACCGTCAATTACCGTCTCGGTCCATTGGGATTTTTAGTCCATCCCCTGTTATCCAAAGAATCTGATCATAATACTTCCGGCAACTACGGCTTACTCGACCAGATCGCTGCGTTAACATGGGTGCAAAAAAATATTGCCGCATTCGGAGGGAATCCTGATCGCGTAACCATTTTCGGGCAATCCGCCGGGTCCAGATCCGTTTCGCTGCAGATGATCAGCCCATTGTCGGCAGGACTATTTCATCGGGCGATCGCCGAAAGCGGCGGGCCGATCATCGGCTCTGAATATTTAAATCCCGTTTTTAACGGCAACATGGCAAATGTGTCGAAAATGGGCCGGACGCTGACTTCCAAGCTTGGATGCGACAAGGCTGAAGATATCCTGGCTGCCATGCGCGCCAAGTCTGCACAGGAAATCGTGGCGGCAGCCGATTGTAAAACAAGCGTATTTGACGACGGTCTTTTTTGTGCGCCGGTCTTTGATGGTTGGGTGCTTCCCAAAGATCCGCTGGCAGCATTCTCCGGCGGACAGCAGCACGATGTGCCGATGATTGTCGGCAGCACTTTAAATGAGGGCACTCTTTACCTGGCTGATGAAAAAGATTTATCGGTTGAAAAATATAAATCTTTCCTGAAGGCCAGGTTTGCCGATAATTCAGGGGAAGCATTTGAGATGTTTCCTGTGTATCAAGCAAACGATGTTGCCCCGGCAATAGATCATTTCTTGACGGTGGCAGCAAACGCGCAACCGGCAAGGTTTGTGGCTCAATCTATGGAGCGTAGGAAATCCAGGGCATATCTGTACCATTTCACCCGTCTGCCCGACACAGCGATGGCGCGCAAGCTAAAAGTTCATCATGGCGTAGAGCTGGCGTATGTTTTCGGGAATATGAATAAATCTGACGGCTATGATGATACAGACATGGGGCTTTCCAAGAAAATAATGGATTACTGGGTGAATTTTGCCAAAACGGGCAATCCCAACGGGCAGGGCCTTGCTGATTGGCCGGCATATAAAAGCAAGTCCGACCTTAACCTGGAATTCTCAGACACCATACGCACCAATAAACACCTTTACAAGAAAGAATGCGACTTCATCAACCGGATGTCGACTTATCGTTCTGAATAAAAAACGGGGACAGATTGATTTTTACCATTGCATAGACAGGCACAATCGAAGGTTTTAAACGGTAATATTTACCCGTTTTAGCTCAGATGGGTTGGTATAAGGAGATAAAGCGAACAATCACGCCGGTTCATGGGCCTTGCGGCCGTAGACCTTTTCATAGGCCCGGCAGAAGGGGCAAAGTCCCCCTTCAATTTTCCGGACGAACAGGTAAACGGGACCTTTCTGCTTTTTACGGGCATGACGGCACACGGGGCAGTTGACGCACAGCGCGGCCATGGCCCGGTCATTTTTTGTGATGTTTTCTGTCATCATAACACCATTTTCACGGACGATTCTTTCCGGAGCTCCTCGTATATGGCGATCCGTTTTTGCTCGTTTTCGACCTGCACGGCAATATTGAGCGATACATATTTTCCGGTCGCGCTGCTGTTGGATACCGTGACATCCCCGGCGCCGGCGGTGACATCTGCAATGGCTGCCCGCATCCCGGCCTCATCGGATCCAATCACCTTGTAGAACCAGAGGCAGGGATAGTCGATGCCGACTTTAGGATTCCCATTTCTTATAGTCACAGAGGACTCTCCTTATAAAAACAGCGGTTGTCCTCGATCTCCTCCTGCACCAGGCCTTCCTGGATAAGCTCCACCAGGTGCACATAGGTTTCATTGAGAGCAAGGTACTGGTCGAAGCCCGGCAGATCTTTTCCAAAGATATCAACGGACACCTCGCTGGTTGATTTTCGGCCTTTCCGGACGGACGCAAGGGTAAGTCTCTTCCTTTCCTGATGGTGGTCTTTGATTTCCGCGATTCTCTCAAGGAAATTCGCAAAAGGCCGGCCATGGGCGGGACAAACGGTCTTCACGGGCAGGCTCTGCATTTCGGTCAGGGACGACAGGAAGTGCTCCAGCGGCCGAAAATCGGTTTGAAAGAGGTCCGGACCCAGATTCGGGGTAATGTCCGGCAGGATATGGTCGCCGGCCAGAAGAATCCCCTCCGACCGAAAGAAAAAGCAGACATGCCCGCGGCTGTGCCCCGGCGCGGCGAGCACCTCGAAGGACCGGTCGCCGATGATATGGATCTCGCCGGACCGCAGGGCGTGATCCAGCGGAAACGTCTGGATCATTTTGCCGAAACTCTTGAAGATGGACCCCAGCAAGGCCAGGGCGTCGTCCCCCAGGCCATGACGCACATAGAACGAACGCAGTTCCATGAGCATGCGATCCTGATCCTCGGAAATGAGGATAAACGCGTGATCCGTATCGGACATCAGGATTGCTGCACCGGAAAGGTCTTTGATGCGCCCGGCCATCCCGCAGTGGTCTCCGTGGCGGTGGGTAATAAAGATCCGGTCGATATCATGAATGGACCGGCCGATACGCTTGAGTCCCGTCTCGAGGGCGGCGAACGTTTCCGGTGTATTGAGACCGGTGTCGAAGAGGGTCGTACGGCCATCGTGAACGAGGGCGTAGACATTGACATGCTTGAGCCGGAAGGGCATGGGCAGGGTGATCATGTAAAAATCGCTGGCAATTTCTTTAATCAAGGTTGCACTCCTTTTTAATGAAAATCCGTTTCTTGCCGGAGTTTCCTTCAAGCACTTTTTGCGTTTTATTTCAAAACAAAAAATTGGCTCCATGAAAAGACAACACAAATCATCCCTTGATTTTATTGCGGGAATGATTAAACTATCGGCGAATTTCAAAGAGAGGATGAAACATGCCCATTTATGAATTTTATTGTCACAGGTGCAATACGGTCTATAATTTCTTTGCCCGATCCGCCAATACGGACAAGATTCCCTATTGCCCGCAATGCAGGCGCGTCAGGCTGAAACGCCAGATGTCGATCTTTGCCAAGGTCTCCCGGGGCAAGGATCAGGAGGGGCCCGCAGACGACATGCCCCCCATCGATGAGGCGAAGATGGAAAAAGCGATGTCCATGCTGGCCGGCGAAGCCGGCAAGATCAACGAAGATGATCCCCGCCAGGCGGCCAATCTCATGCGGAAGCTTTCGGAAGCCACCGGCTTGAACCTGGGGGCCGGGATGGAAGAGGCCCTGCGGCGCATGGAACGAGGCGAAGATCCCGAACAAATCGAAGCCGAAATGGGGGACATGCTGGAAGGCGAAGAGCCTTTTTCCTTCGAACAGAAAGGAAAAAAGGGCGTCAGGAAGCCGAGACCCCGTGTCGATGAAACCCTTTACGATCTGTAAGGCCATTGCAGGCTTCGGAAAGAGAGGGGACATGACGAAGTCATGTCCCCCTCAACGGAAAAGATTCTTGAGACGCGGGCGTTGTCCATTTTTCAAAGGTCTTGAAGCGAAAGTCCGGAACCGAAATAAATGAGAAAGCATGAGAATCCGAATTGATAAAAACCTTTGCAACGGCTGTGAAGCCTGTGTCAATCACTGCCCCGATGTCTTTATGATGTGGGGCATGTACATGAAAGCGGATTTTGAGGTTGCGCATCCCGAAAAACATCGGCAGGCGGTCCGGGAAGCCGCCGACCTGTGCCAGAAACGGGCCATTTCCATTGACTGAGCAGCCGGATGATCGTCTGACCGTCTGGCGATATTCTCCTAAATGCCAAGTAAATCCTCAGGCTTATCAAAAAGATAGTCGGGCTGGGACGCCGTCAGGCGTTCCCGGGTGTGCCAGCCCCAGGTCACGGCGACCGTTCTGATTCCCGCCGTTTTTGCCTCCCGGATATCCCCGGCGGTATCGCCGACATAATAAGCCTGATCTTTATCCACCTGGAATGCCGATACGGCATGATTGATCTTATCGATCTTGCTCAGTAGAAAATCGGAGCCCAGAATTGTCCTGAAGCAGCCGTCAAAGCCGAAGTGGGTGAGCTGGTTCCGGATGGTTTTTTCGCCGCCGGAAGAAATGATGGCCAGGCAATGGCGGCGGTTCATGGCCGCGATCACGGGCAAGAGGCCCCCGACGGGATTCATCTCGGTATAATTGACCCGCGCAAGAATCGGTCCGGCCGCACGCATAAAGGCGTCCAGATCAACGCCTTTTCGGACAATCGCACTATAGAAATTGTCGTCAAACAAATCCAGAAAATCTTCCCGGGACTTCAGGATCGGCTGCCCGATCACGTCAAGACATTCCCGCACCGTTCCTTCGAAGACTTGCAGGGAATCCACCAGCACCCCGTCGCAATCAAAAAGAAAAAGTTTCTTATCCATAAATCCTCTCTATGAAGAACCCCGGGCGACCACCATGATCAGGATCGTGAGGGCCATCGTCACTCCTTCTTTGGCTGATTTCCGATGACCGACTGAATCTGCCGGGACTGAATATATCCCAGCAGCGCCAGCAGCGCCAGCGCGATCAGGATCAGCAGCATGCCCCAGGCTTCCAGGACGGACGGCCGTTCTCCCAGCTCAATCGATGCCGCAATCGTGCCGATCACCGGTGTGGAGAGCGTTCCCATACTGGCCACGCCCGCGGGCAGTTTGCTCAGGATGAAGAACCAGAGCAGGAGCGCCAGGCCTTGACTGACGACGGAGCTGTACAAAAGACCGATGGTAAAATAGGGGGTCCACCGGACCGGCGTATCCGAAACGAAAAGTGCGATCAGGCCCAGCGGCAGGGCGCCCAGAAGTATCTGCCAGGCCGTCAGCGAAATCAGGTCAAAAGAATGTTTCCGGGTCATGATCTTGGTCATGATGGCGCTGAGCGCCCAGGCCATACCCGACAGGACGGCGAAAAGTTTGCTGATGAAGGTGCTTTGAAGATGCCAGGGTTCCAGAATGATCAGCAGTCCGGAAAAGGCCAGAATTACGGGGATCCACTGTGCGCCCCGGATATGTTCGGCAAGGATGGGCCATGCCAGAAGCAGGACCCAGAACGGCATGATATAGACGAGGATGGCCGTCTTGCCGGCGCCGCCCGTTACCAGCGCCAGCGTAACCAGTCCAATGCAGGCCGTGGTGGAAACAAAGCCCAGCAGGGCGGTCATCCAGAAGGCTTTGGGACGCAGGGGGCGGCGTTTCCAGAGCAGTAGGGCAAAGAGACTGACGGCGCCGATGGCGGTCCGCAGGGCGGCGAAATCATAGGCGTCGGCGTATTGCAGGCATTCCTTCATGACCACCCAGTTGTAGCCCCAAATGCATGACAGTGCCGCAATGGCCAGCACGGCAGGCTGGAGGGTCTTTATATTCATCGTGTCGCTCTTTACCTTGAAGAAATGACGTGGCCATCATTCCTGATGGACTCGAAAAAAAAGTCAATAAACTATCCAAATTCGACGGTTGCACAAAAAGTCCGGATACTGCGTTGCGCTTCATCTTCGTCGAAATATGGGGACATGACAGAGTCGTGTCCCCATATTTCCAGAATAATCATTGAAGTATTTTCTAATAACAGTGTATGATGGCAAAAGGACTATAGGGCAACACAAGCTGATCGTCAATCACTAATAAAAAGGCGTCATCGCGGCAAGGAGGTTTTTCCGAATGGCTCCGGTCAAGGAACAGAAAAGGGCATTGCAGAGGGCATAAGGAGGCTATGTATGGACAAACTGATTAATTTCTTAAATCAGTATTTTGAGATGATCATGGAGTGGTATCAGGCGCTGACCTTCCTTGAGCAGATGGGCGTTCTGTTCGGTCTTTTTATCGCCCTCTTCGGAATCATCGCTTTATTCATGATTCACAAATAAAGGAGATTGTATGAGAGTCAGAGTATCCGCGGTACTTGAGCAGGGCAATGAAATCCTGTGCATGAAATATATTTACGGAGGCAAGGAAGTCTTTGCCATTCCGGGCGGCGGCGTGGATAAGGATATCCCCCTGCATGAGGCGATCGTCGGCGAATGGAAGAGCGAACTGGGCGTAAAGCTGGAGGTCGGCGATGTCATCCTGCTGGGAGAGGCGCCGGGCACGAAAAGGCATCCGCAGACGCTTCATGTTATTTTTGCCGCCAGGGATGTTCACGGCATCCCAAAAATAAGACCTGACAACACGCATTCAATTGATATTACCTGGCTTCCCGTCGAGAAGCTGAAAGAATCACCGATGTATCCGGATGTCGGAAAACAACTTTACGAGTATTTTTCAAATATGCCGAAATCCATCGCGTTCACCGAAAATTGTATGGAGAGGGGATACTGGTAAGAAAGCAGCTCGTTCCGGGCGGTTTTTTTACACTGATACAAAGCCAGCAGCAACTCCTCTGAAAATTCAAAACGGAAATCAGGATCATCGACGGGGAGCGGCATGATTCGGATTGACAGTTATCTGCACAGGACCGTTCTGAGCAAACTCATCCGGCGCTGGATGTACCACGAGGTCTATCCCGCCGATGCGGACCTGATCGCCCGCCTGATCAATTTCAATCATCTGTACGTTTCCCGCTATCTGCATCTGTTCACCGAAAGCATATTTCAGGAACTCTACCCGGCCGGCATCAACCGGCGTCCGGCCCTGCGCAAAGGAGACCTCAAGGACGCCCTGGTCAATTGTTCCCCTTACCGGAATGCGCGCATCGATGAGCTGATCCATAACTTCCGCGCCCACCCGGAACGCTATTACCGCGACACCCCCTTTCACGGCGTCCTGTTTTTTGCGCACCGGGAGGGGATAGACGAGTGTATCGGTTCGAGCCGGATCAAGCGGGCCCGCCGCCTGGCGGAAAAGACGGCGCGCCGGATCATCGACCGCATGTTCGACAACATCAAAAAACACGCCGACGCTCTCGCAGAAGAACGTGCCCGGCGTCTGGGCATTTCCCGCGACCAGCTCGTGACCCCGCCGGAGGAAATGCAGGATGAATTTCTCAAGGCCGAGAGCCGCCTGCTGGAAGATCTGCGCCATGGCAGGCCCTTTGAGGACGACGGGGATATCGTGATCAGCGACGTGGCCGGAATCAAGATGATCCTCGAAGCGCCGCAGCAGGAGCAACTGAAAGACGTGCTCGATCGCTTTCCGGATTGCCGCATCATGGAAGAAGAATCCCACAACGGCCGCTATAACGCCACGAACCTCATCGTCTATTATCGTCCCGACCGGGAGCGCATCCTCTCCCGTCCGGTGGGCGGAAGAATCCTGTCCCTGATGCAGGCCCGCGGCACGGATCCGGAACAAATCCAGCAGGCCTTTGCCGAGTTTGTGCGCACCGGTGAAAAGACCGTTTCTCTGGAAATCATCGTCTCGAACTATGAGGAAACCCTGGAAAGCGAGATCGGTCGCTGCATGCATGAAGACCGCATTATCAGGCAGCGCCTGACACAGCAGTACCGGGGGCATCTCTCGAAAAACATTGAATATCTGATGGAATACCTCTTTGCCTTCCCCATGTCCATGCAACGCGACCTGACCGAACTGCCCATCAAGCTCTGGAACCGCTACCTCCCCGATTACTTCGACGAGGCTCTGAAGAATCTCTTCCGCATTCCGTCGGACGGCCTGCTGGATGAAGACACGCGTTGACGGTCGCCGCCGCCGGACATAGGAAATATGGCGACATGACACAGGATATATGGGGGATATATGGGGACATGACGCAGTCGGATATATGGGGACATGACGCAGGAAATATGGGGACATGACGCAGTCGTGTCCCCATATTTCCCAATGCAGGTAAATGGAAATGCTGGGACATGACGCAGTCGTGTCCCCGTATTTCCCAGCCCTGAAAGGGGGCGTCAGAAGATGAGATGATTGTCTTCATTTTGATCCCATCCATGAACTGATGATTCCACCGGTCAAACCACGCCGGAAGATCGGCTTTACAGGGAACAACGGATAGATTGATAATATACGATATAAAAAAAGTGATTGCCTTAAAATATCAGAACTCATGAGCAAGGTCAAAATTCTCAGCACGATAGATATCCAAAGAGTTGCTTATAGACGATTTAGTCAAATGAAAAGCAATATAGCTATCTTATGTATGAGTATAAAATGATGGGTCTCGATAATATCCATGCACACACACCCTCGAAAGATGCGCCTAGCTATTGGCACAGACTGGAAGAGCATCTCATCGAGACAGCTAAGCTTGCCCAAGAATTTGCGATACCCTTTGGGTGCGGAAATTCTGGATTCGTACTCGGAATATTTCATGACCTTGGAAAGGTAAACCCAGCCTTTCAAGATTATCTCAAAGCTTGTGTTAAAGGTGAAAGACATGTGAGAGTTCCTCACTCGATTTGCGGCGCATCGTATTTTTGGAAGATGCTGATTCGACAGAACTCGCGTGATGCAGCTCTTGCAATGTGTGCCCTTGGTCATCACGGTGGATTGAACGCTGAGCACTCGACGATAACAGCTGGTGGGCAACTCGATGAATGGTGGAGCGATGTTCGGAATAGGCAGTTGCAAAGAGAGATGCAGAAAGCGCTGCAAGGTTTACCTATCAAGGCTCCCGAATCGCTTCCCAATGACGATCTCCGGCGTGAATTTCGCCTGCGAATGCTTTTCTCTGCGCTTGTCGATGCGGACTACCTCAATACGGAAAATCACTTTAATCGAAAGCGATCCACTAAGCGAGATTATTGGACCCGTCCGGCTGATCTCTGGTCGATCTTCCGGGCCGATCAACTGCGGATGATGTGGAATGGGAGTATGAGTGACATCAACCGAATACGTAAGCAAATTTATTTTGCGTCCGTCCGGGCGGGGAAACTGCCACCTGGAATTTTTCGCTTGACGGTTCCCACGGGAGGTGGAAAGACGCGGAGCGGACTCGCTTTTGCCTTGTCTCACGCAGTCGCTAACAAGACACATGGTTTTCGCAGGGTTATCATCGCGTTACCCTATACCAGCATCATTGACCAGAATGCACAAGTGTACCGGGAGATTTTCGGTGATCATTTCATACTGGAACACCATAGTCAGGTAGAGATACCCGAAGATGAAAGTCAGGACGAGGCCACTCTTCGGCACCGCTTAGCATCGGAGAACTGGGATTTCCCCCTCATTGTGACCACAACTGTGCAACTCTTTGAAAGCCTTTTCTCAAACAAACCAGGAAGATGCCGAAAATTGCACAATCTTGCGCGGAGCATCCTTATTCTTGACGAAGTTCAGACACTCCCACCTGAACTCCTTGAACCAACGATGGATGTCCTGCGTGCACTAGTAGATGAGTATGGTGTGACGTTGGTCCTCTCTACCGCCACACAGCCTGCCGTTGATCGGACGCCATATATCAAGGCATTTGACGGACATGAAATTCAAGAAATCGTCAAAAACTACAAGATGTATTTTGAGAAACTTGTGCGTGTTACCTATCAACCTGTGCGCCAATACGACTCGCTTTCGGACTTGGCCGAGGAGTTGGCAAAACCTGAAAGCTCTCAGGTGTTAGTGATTCTGAATACTAGAAAGCATGCCTTAGTGCTCCATGAAGAACTTCGACAGCGCGGCGTTGACGGTCTGTATCACCTCTCGACGCTTCTCTGTGGTGCGCATAGAAAATGCCTATTGCAAGAAATTACCGAACGACTTGCCAGCGACAACTCGTTGCCGGTCCGTTTAATCAGTACGCAAGTGGTGGAGGCTGGTGTTGATCTCGACTTCCCAGTCGTTTATCGCGTGATAGGACCGCTGGATCGTATCGTCCAGGCTGCGGGCCGTTGCAATCGGGAAGCAAAACGCCCAGAGAAGGGCAATGTGATTATATTCGATTTCCCAGACAACACCTCTCCGCCAGGCGCTTACAAGATGGGCATGGACGATGCAAAAACATTGCTGAGTCGCAATGCACCTGAACGTCTGCACAATCCAGAGATCTACACTGAATACTTTCAGATGTTGTTTCGGGATGTTGATCTCGACAAGAGAGGTATTCAACCCTATCGCCGTGACCTGGATTATCCAAAAGTGGCGGAGAAGTACAGAATGATTGAGGATACCATTCCGGTCGTAATTCTAACCTATGACAATCATGAAGGTGATCGCCGATTGCAGGAGTACATAAAGAAACCATCGCGAAAGGCTTGGCAAAGACTCATGCCCTATGTTGTGAATCTGAGTTATCGCGACTTTCGCAGGGAAGAGATCAGAGAATGTATCGAGGATGTTAGTCCCGGCCTTTATAGATGGATTGGTGGCTATGACGATAAAACTCATCGAGGGATTCAAGACATCGTCCGTGACCCAGCAGACCTTTACGTAGGAGATTGAATATGAGAGTCGTGGATATCAAAGTATGGGGCGAGTATGCATGTTTCACTCGCCCGGAGTTCAAAGTTGAAAGGGTAAGTTATCCAGTGATGACGCCATCTGCCGCGCGCGGCGTATTGGAGGCAATTTACTGGAAGCCGCAAATCCGCTACAGGATTCAGCGCATTGGTATTTTACAATTAGGCACGCATTGGTCGTTGCTAAGAAACGAAATCTCAAGCCGACAGTCTGATCGAAGTGAATGCCTTATAGCGGACGATCCGCAACAGCGCCAGCAACGAACTAGCCTTGTGCTCAAGGATGTTGTCTATCGCGTTCAAGCATGGATTGAACCGCGTAATGGTGAGGTGAACATTGCCAAGCATTTAGATTGTTTCCGTCGCAGGGCAGATAAGGGGCAATACTTTCATAAGCCCTTTCTTGGTTGTCGCGAATTCGCCGCAGACGCTGAATGGCTTGGAGACAAACCTGATAATGATAAGTCCATTAAACCAGACTGCAATCTTAATCTACTTTTAGGGACCATGCTCTATGATACCGCTTACATCAGCAATAATGAACACTATGAAAGTGAAAAACATAAACAAGATCGTCTCGAATTCTGGCGACACGAGAATGGCGAAGCATATGAAGCCAAGGGTTATGCTAAAAGACTTTTCTTTAATGCAGAAATAAAGAATGGATGGTTGGTGGAGAAGGATAGGACTAGTTTGCCGGATTCAATTTACGAAGAGATGAAGAAATTGGAGGTCTAAAATGGGGTTCCTTGATGCACTTGTTGAATCGTCGATACGTTTCGCCAGCGTTCTGTATCCCATAGGCTACACGGAACGTAAGATAACTTGGGTGATAAACATCAGTACGAAAGAAGGGGTAGCACCAACGGTGGTGAAAAAAGGCAAGGACAAACTACCCCTCAAATCACCTACTGCGCCAGCAGATCGCACATCCGGGAACGTGAGTCCAGCCCTGCTAGTCGACAAGGTCTCGTATGTGACTGGCCTGCCTGACCGCGGTAAAAAGGGTGATTTTCTCAGAATCGCACAAGAGGAGCATCATTCGTTCATACAGCTCCTGCAAATGTGTGCGAAGAAGACAAATGATGAGCAAGTGAAGAAGATAAGTAATTTCCTTCAGTGCTGCTCGCCGTATCTGCCCGAGGCAAAAGCAGGCGATCTCTGCGCGTTTCAGATTGAGCAGCTACCTTGGCCAACTGACAGCCCAAGTGTCCAATCTTTTTGGTCAGAATATGTTGCTGAGCGCTTAGCCGAAGATGAACAACAATGTGTTATCTGCCGTCAAATAAAGCCAATAACCCGGATACAGCCCTTCAAGGTTACTTTGATGAAGGGTACTGATCAAGTTCAGCTTTCTTCCTTTAACCTTGATGCATTCCAGTCTCTCGGCAAGACCTCAATTGAAGTTGAGGAAGGAGAAGGTGATGACAAGAAGAAAAAGCGCCGCACCGGCGCGAATGCTGCAATATGTTATTCCTGTGCCAGTACTGCTGGCCAAGTTCTTCAGCACTTAGTATTACTGGAAAAGAATAAAGAAGATGGAGATAAATCATCAGGACGCCATGCGGTTGTACTCGCCCGTGATGACAGCAAGGGAAAGGGCAAGCAATCGCTAAAAAACCAGATTGCAGTTTTCTGGACAAAAGAGCAGGTAGATCTTCAAACAAAAGATCTCGACAAGATAGAATTTGAGGATCTAGCAAAAGTTCCCATTGAGGATTTTGATGAGATTCCAGAAGAAGCCCCACCGGTGAAGGTAGGGCAATGCCGGGCGTTACTGGAATCACCCTTTATTGGAGGCAGAAATACCACCTCGCTGTCTGCCACTCGTTTTTTCCTTGCTGTACTTTCACCGAACAAGAGCCGTCTTGTTGTACGTGAGTGGCTGGAAACGGATATTGAGCCTGTGCGTAAAAATATTAAACGATACATGGACGCTGTCCAAATCATCCACCCCGACGGCCGTGGCGTCTGGTGGCCGCCATTGCCGGCGATGTTGGAGGCTTTACAATCCTACACGAGCGTAAAACAGAAAGGGAAAGAGAGCCCACGGGTTGCAGCGCTGGGTCCTGACGTAACTCGCAAACTGATCCGTTGTATTTACACTGGGATATCTCCACCGGAAGTCTTGCTCACACGGGCAGTAAGGTGTTTTCGCGTCCCTGATCCGCCCACCGATAACCGGGAACAAAAGGAACGACAGATGCGTCGCCGTATGGCTATGGCTGCGGCTATGAAACTGGTATTAACATACGATAAAGACGGAAAGGAGCAAAAAGCAATGGAAGAGTTGAAGCCAGAACACGACGGCACCTCAGATTACAAACATAAGGCCCCCTATAACTGTGGCGTGCTTCTCGCGATATTGGAGGCGGTACAGCGGCGTGCTTCCTCATCCGGGCGCGGAGTGAACACGACCCTGGTTGATCGCTTTTATGGTGCAGCCTCGACAGCACCTGCAACGGTGTTCGCCAATCTTATTAATATGGCGACGAAAGCGCACTTACCCAAACTACGACGTGAGGGCAAAGAACTCTTCCGAGTTCGGTCACAGGTGGAGGGCGTCAATATTAATGAACTTATGCAGGAAGCCTGCGCTGCCATTGATAATGCCGGCGGATTTCCCTCTCCGCTGACGCCCAAAAAACAGGCGGAATTTGCGCTCGGTTTCTATCACCAACGCGCCGAATTGAATCCACCAAAAAGCAAATCAATAAGCCCAAAGAATACGAATAAAACTAATACAAACGGAGGTAAATCATGAGCGCCCAAGAAAAGAAACTGTGGGAGAAGATTAAAGATAAGCCATATTGTGATCCGGCAAGGCGGATGGACTTTGTCATCTTTTTCGATGTACGCGATGGCAACCCCAACGGCGATCCCGATGCCGGCAATCTGCCCCGTATGGATCCAGAGACGCGGCAGGGCATAGTCACAGACGTGTGTATTAAGCGGAAGGTCCGAGATTACCTTGCAGGAGTTCTTGATCGTCCAATCTATATTCGGAGCCAGGTACCCTTGAATACATCGTACTTTGACGCTGCCCGGAAAATTCGCGATCAGATACCGAAAAATGAAGAAGCGGAAGTTGTTGGTGCATTACTGGTGGAATTGGATATCGAAAAAAACACAGAGTTCAAAGCATCGATAGCTCCGCCTGATTCTAAGGTTGAGGCAAAATCTGATCACGCAACTTCCGCTGCCGAAGCCAGTGCCGACGAAAAACCGCTGTTCAGGGACTGGCTTGCTTCTATTAGCGATAGAGTTGACGGGTTAGACTTTGATCCTGATTGTGGCACGATAAGTTACTTAGGAGAAGCGAACAGCAAAGACAAATTCAAGAAGATGCTTTCCGAAGACGAATTCGAGCCAGATCTGTGGAAACACGAAATAGACAAGCTCGCCAAACTACTTAACGATGCAAAACCCAAGAAGAACGCCCAAGAACGTAAGGCCCGCGATGCAGTAAAACGTAAAATGTGCGAGTTGTATGATGATATCCGACTTTTTGGGGGTGTGCTAACAGCGGGAACAAACGCGGGCCAGATTCGTGGGCCGATGCAGCTTACCTTTGGTCGCTCTGTTGATCCTATACTTCAAATGGACGCAACTATTACCCGTTGCGCTATCACCAAAGCATCCGATTGGCAAAAGAAACAAACTGAGTTTGGACGGAAACCTTGGCTCAGTTGGGCTGTCTATCGTCAACATGGGTTCTTCAACCCACTTCTTGGGCGTTCACGACAACAAGATGGGACCGGTATTACAAGAGATGACTTGGCTCGTTTTTGGGAGGCCATTGCCTGCATGTTCAGAAACTCAGACTCAGCCAGCAAAGGCGAGATGACGTTGCACGATATTATCGTATTTGTCCATAGCAACCCTCGCGGTAATGCGCCATCTCACCTGCTTTTCGAAAAAGTTGAGTGCAAAAGCAAAGAATTGAAGGGCACGAACGATACTGGTGAGAAAGATGACGCGACAATAATCAAGCGCGATGGGTTTAATAAGCGTTATGCGATAAACGTTGGCGATAGTAAGATTAAGCCAGAGCGTCCGCTCCGCGATTTATGGGAACTATAGAACAATGTCTGTCGTGCACACAGAAAATGGGCTTTGCATGTGGTTTATTGAAAGGCTGCGACTTGCGACAAAAGAGTATTGGTTAATAGCATAAGGGATCGAGTTCTGTACCTGGCAGTTGAACTGTCCGAATTTTTCGGACAGTTCAACTCAAAGGTTTTGTGTTATTTACCCCCGCCAGCGGCTTTGCCCTAACGCGACTGACGATGACACGAAAGGAGAACAAAATGGAAACGAACATCGCCGTATTCAGGGGGAAAGAAATAAGAAAGACTATTTTCAACAACGAATGGTGGTTCGCGGTGGGAGATGTAGTCGCAGTCCTGACGGATACAACGAACAGCAGCGATTATATCAAGAAAATGCGTAAGCGCGATGAGGAGTTATCCAAAGGGTGGGGACAAATTGTCACCCCCCTTTGGCTTGAAACCGAAGGCGGCAAGCAAAAAGTCAACTGCGCCAACACCGAAGGCATCTTCCGCATCATCCAGTCCATTCCCTCCCCGAAGGCCGAACCATTCAAGCGCTGGTTGGCCAAGGTCGGCTATGAGCGGGTGCAAGAGATCGAGGACCCGGAGCTGGCAACAAAACGAACGAGGGCGATTTATAAGGCCAAGGGATATTCCGACGACTGGATCGAGAAGCGGATGCGAGGGATTGCCATTCGGGAAGAGTTGACGGACGAATGGAAGAAACGTGAGGTGAGGTATGAGCGGGAGTATGAAATCCTGACGGCAGAGATCGCAAAAGCGGCGTTCGGAGTCACGCCCGGCGAACATAAGAAGTTAAAGGGACTGAAACGGGAAAACCTGCGGGACCATATGACCGACCTGGAACTGATTTTCTCCATGTTGGGCGAGGCAGCGACGACTGAGATTACAAGGGTCGATGATGCGCAAGGCTTCGATAAAAGCAAGACCGCTGCACGTAAAGGCGGCGAGGTTGCCGGAACGGCGCGAAGAGACCTTGAAAAGAAAACCGGCAAGCGGGTCGTCTCTACGGGAAATTATTTAACTGAACCGGAGAGCCGGAAACGGTTGAAGCGATAGTATAGAAAGACGTGAAATCGCAGTTTGTAGAAACTGGCAAAACATACTGGATTCCGGGTCAAAAGACTGTGTCGCAATAGGCAAAAATGTCATTCCGAACGAATGTGAGGAATCTTAACAGATCAATATTATTAGTTATAAAGATTTCTCCCTTCGGTCGAAATGACAATAAAATGAATTATGACACAGTCTCCAAGCCCGGAATGACAAGGATACCGAATGGGTAAGGTAATAAATTAGGTAATGAGCACTGACATGTACGATCCGGATGATCTGATTCAGCTTTCTGCGTTGCAACACATGGTTTTCTGTCCGCGCCAATGTGCGCTCATTCACATCGAGCAGACGTGGGCGGAGAGTCGTCTGACTGCCGAGGGCCGGATCATGCACGAGCACGTCCACGAAGAGGGAGCGGAATCGCAGGGCGATATCCGCATCGAACGGGGTGTGGCGTTGCGATCCCTGCGCCTGGGGCTGGTGGGCAAGGCGGACGTGGTAGAGTTTCATCGAAAGAGCGATGGCTCGTGGCTCCCCTTCCCCGTCGAGCACAAGCGGGGAAAACCGAAGCCTGATCATTCCGATATGATTCAGCTCTGCGCCCAAGCGCTTTGTCTGGAAGAAATGCTGGATGTGCCTATTCCTGCCGGCGCGATCTTTTATGGTCGCACCCGGCGGCGTTTGGACGTTGCCTTTGATGCGACGCTCAGGCGGGAGACGGAAGAAACGGCAAAGCGCACCCATGAGTTGATCGAATCGGGGCAGACGCCCAAGCCCGTTTATGCAAAGCGCTGTGAAAGCTGTTCGCTGATCGCCGAATGTCTGCCGAAAACGATCCAGAAGCGGCGTTCGGTGAAGAATTATCTGACGCGAGTTTTGAAGGACTGCCCATGAAGAAAAAGGATGAAGTAGAACCAGTTAACAGTGATCTGATTCTGTACCAGACGGAAGATGGACAGACCCGGATTGAAATACGATTGCAAGATGAAACCGTCTGGATGAGCCAGAAGCTGATGGCGGAGCTGTTTCAGACGACCGTTCCGAATATCAATATCCACCTGAAGAATGTTTATGATGAAGAGGAACTTGCGGAAGACCCAACGATTAAGGATTACTTAATAGTTCGCCGTGAGGGCTCCAGACATGTGCAACGTACCGTCAGACATTACAACCTCGATGTGATCATTGCCGTAGGTTACCGAGTAAAGTCCAACCGGGGCACCCAGTTCCGCAGATGGGCCACGGAGCGATTGAATGAATATCTCGTCAAAGGCTTTACCATGGACGATAAACGCCTGAAGGAAGGCGTTAACATCGGATCCGATTACTTCGATGAGATGCTGGAACGGATTCGGGACATCCGTTCCAGTGAAAAACGCTTCTATCAGAAAATCCGCGACATCTACAAACTGGCTGTAGATTATGATCCCAAGGCAGAGGAAACGCTGGAATTCTTCCAGATTGTCCAGAACAAACTGCACTTCGCTATCTCCGGCAAGACCGCCGCCGAATTGATTTCGGAACGGGCCGACGCCACCCGGCCGAATATGGGACTTACCTCCTGGAGGGAAGCCAAGGTCCGCAAGGGGGATGTCACCATCGCCAAGAATTACCTGAACGTGGAAGAAATCAAAGGGCTCAACCGGATCGTGACCATGTATCTGGATTATGCCGAAGACCAGGCGAAACGGCATCGTCAGATTTTCATGCGTGATTGGCGAAAGAAACTGGATACGTTCCTTAAGTTTAACGAACGAGACATCCTGGCCAACGCGGGGAAGGTAAGCAAGGCAGTGGCGGATCAACTGGCACTGGATCAATACGAAATCTTTAGCCGGCATCGACTGGCAATAGAAGCAGAACAGGAATCATTGGCCGATGATGCCGAGTTGAAACGTTATCTGGAGAACAAGAAACAAACCTGATGATTGAAGCGGTGTGAAAGCTGCTCGCTGATCGCCGAATGTCTGCCGAAAACGATCCAGCAGAAACGATCGGTAAAGACATATCTGGCAAAGGTTACAGGAGAGACATGAAAAAACATCTGAACACCCTTTTTGTCACCACCCAAGGCTCCTACCTCTCAAAAGAGGGAGAGACGGTGGTCGTCAAAGTGGATAAGGAAATCCGCCTGCGCATTCCTGTTCATACCATCGGCGGCATTGTCTGTTTCGGGAACGTTTCGTGCAGTCCGTTTCTGATGGGGTTCTGTGCTGGTAACGGTGTCGGAATCAGCTTCTTGTCCGAAAACGGACGTTTCCTGGCTCGGGTGCAGGGGCCGGTGTCGGGCAATGTACTGCTCCGCCGGGAGCAGTACCGCCGCGCTGACGATCCGATGTTTTCCGCTGACATGGCAAAGGCCGTGTTGACCGGAAAGATTGCCAATTCGAGGACTGTCCTTCAGCGCGCTCTGAGAGACCACGGATCGAAACTTGATGAAGTTAGCCTCCGGCAGACGGTCACGATTCTGAACCGTTGTCTGGCGTCGCTCGACGAGGCATCTTCCCTTGATTCCGTCCGCGGAGTCGAAGGGGATGCCGCACATTGTTACTTCAGCGTATTCGATCACCTGATCACCTCGCAGAAGGAAGCTTTTTCATTTGAGGAGAGGAACCGACGCCCGCCTTTGGACAATGTGAATTGCTTGCTGTCATTTTTATATACGCTGCTTGTGCATGACATCCGTTCTGCTCTTGAATCAGTTGGATTGGACCCGGCAGTCGGCTTTCTGCATCGGGATCGTCCGGGACGGCCCAGCCTGGCTCTCGATCTTATGGAAGAATTCCGGCCTTTCCTGGCAGACAGGCTTGCCCTTTCATTGATCAATCTTCGCCAGGTTCAGGGCAAAGGGTTTGAGAAATCGGATTCCGGAGCGGTCTTGATGAGTGACGAAATACGAAAGAAAGTTCTCGTGGCTTATCAGGAAAGAAAACAGGAAGAGATCGTTCATCCCTTCCTTGATGAAAAAGTCACCATCGGGCTTCTGTTTCATACCCAGGCTTTGCTGCTTGCCCGTTATCTGAGAGGAGATATCGACGGGTATCCGCCGTTTATCTGGAAATAGGAGGTGGGGGCGTTATGTTTGTGGTGGTCAGTTACGATGTCGCCAATGTGGAGACGGGCGGTGCGCGTCGCCTGCGGAGGGTCGCAAAGGCGTGTAAGGATTATGGGCAGAGGGTGCAATATTCCGTGTTTGAATGCATCGTTGATCCCGCACAATGGACGGTGCTGCGACAGCGCTTGATTGACGAGATTGAGCCGAAGGAGGACAGTCTCCGGTTTTACTTTTTGGGTTCCAACTGGAGGCGTCGCGTGGAACACATCGGCGCCAAGAAAACGATTGACCAGGAGGGGCCGTTGATTGTCTGACGGCTTCCCGCGAACCGGAAGCGTGCATGATTTCCCCGGCGGTTTCGCGGAGAGTATAACATTTTGTTATTACGTGATTATTTTTAGTGCTCTTTGAAAATTAGCTTTGGTAAAGGTAGGAAAATTTAGGAAACGCGGATTGTAAGAAATAGCTCTATTGATTTTAGATATTTATTAAGTAACTGTCGCTCCCCGCGCGGGAGCGTGGATTGAAACAATATCCAGAAATACATTTCCTCGGTCATGGTCAGTCGCTCCCCGCGCGGGAGCGTGGATTGAAACCCGCTCGGACCCTTCCCCTCGTACCGACTCCCCCTGTCGCTCCCCGCGCGGGAGCGTGGATTGAAACAACGAGGAGTCCTCGATCTCGATCTCATAAATCGGTCGCTCCCCGCGCGGGAGCGTGGATTGAAACAACATGGAACTCGAAGACCTGTACCAGCAGATCGTCGCTCCCCGCGCGGGAGCGTGGATTGAAACAGTTTTGAGTTTGGCTCAATGTCTGCGGCGGACGTCGCTCCCCGCGCGGGAGCGTGGATTGAAACGAGGCGACGGCGAAAGCGAAGGCGGCCCAGGTAGTCGCTCCCCGCGCGGGAGCGTGGATTGAAACAAGCGATCAAAACCGGCACGGTGGATATTAAAGCGTCGCTCCCCGCGCGGGAGCGTGGATTGAAACGCAGGTTCTCGGGGTAGTGTACAGAAAGCGGCCGGTCGCTCCCCGCGCGGGAGCGTG
>JAZDIK010000054.1:0-17307 GCA_043805145.1 Pseudomonadota bacterium
GATCAATGTCAAAGAGCAAAAACTGAAACTGTTCCTGGACAAAATCCAGGTCGATGAATTTAACTACAAGCTACGCTGAATAACCGGGTGTCCACGATGTCCTGGCACGAAAATATGTCCACGATGTCTTGGCACTCAACACTTAACTGGTAGGAGGATCATTATGGCTGAATACTGGGGAATAAAAGTAGAAGATATATTCAACTCTATGCAGGAGCGTTTCCGTCCCGAAGGGGCGAAGGATGTCAATGCGGTTTTTGGTTATGATATCAAGGATGAGGGCAAATGGAAACTGACGGTAAAGAACAACTCGATGGTGATCGAGAAGACCGACAGCCTGTCCGGTTGCATCGCGACAATGGCGGCGGACGGTGAGACCTTTGTCGGGGTAAACACCGGCAAAGTCGACGCAACGAACGCATTCATGAGCGGCAAATTCAAAGTTGAAGGCGATATGGTCCTCTTCGGGAAAACCGGCAGGCTCTTCCGCAAGTTCGTTATTGCAAAGAAGAAAATGACGGTTAAGGATTATCTCGCTGACATGTTCGCGACGGTGGCGCCGCGGTTCAAAGCCGGTGAGGCCGAAGGGCTCGACGCCTCTTTTGCTTTCGATCTCGGCGGACCGGACGGCGGCAAGTGGACCGTCTTTATCAAGGACAAGACCTGTACGGTCACAACGACCATCGAAGGCAAGCCGACCGTAACGCTGGAATTCAACGATGCCAAGGATTACGTTGATTTCATCCTCGGGAAGATCGATGCCCAGAGCATCCTGGCGGCAGGAAAGGCGGCAGCGAAAGGGGACATCAACATGATGGCGTCAAAATGGCCAATCTTGTTCGAGAAATACAAGGACCCGATGGCCGGCGACGTCACGGAACAGGAACTCCTGGTACTCAAAAAGACCATATCGTTGAACCAGAATTTTTCAACCGGTCCCATTATGGGCAAGTTCCTCAAAGGGTTGAAAGATAAAAAAATATACGCGAATAAATGTCCCCAGTGCGGCCGTTTGCAGCTGCCGCCGCGGGAAGTGTGCGCCGAGTGTCGGGTGCGCGCCGGTGATTTCGTGGAGGTCGGGCCCAAGGGCGAAATCCGCTATATGGATGTCGTCTACTACGCCATGCCTGATCCACTGACCGGCGTGGCCAGAGAAACCCCGTACGGGTCGATTTTTATCCTCCTGGATGGCTGCCAAGGCAATGAAACACTGACCCATTTTATCAGAAAGGATCAGATAGAAAAGATCCAGATGGGCTGGAATGAGAAAAAGGGTACCCGCGTACGCCCTGTCTGGGAGGAAAATCGAATCGCTGATATCTGGGATATAAAATATTTTGAAATCGATGAGTAAGGAGTAAGTATATGACAAAAATTCAAATGAATGGTTATGAAGACAGTTATGTCATTGAAGGTAAAATGGCCCTCCCTTATACTTACTTCGCCGGCCGGGTTGGCAGCAAGTTCATCACGACCATCCGGGATCAGAAGAAAATCATGGGAGTAAAATGCCCTGCCTGCAACATGGTCTATCTTCCGCCGCGGCAGGTATGCGACAAGGATTTTACCGACATCCGCGACAAATGGGTTGAGGTAAGCAATACCGGTACTGTAGTGAACTTCACGGTAGTACGCTATGACGATAAGCACCTGCCGCGAAAAGCGCCCTTTGTCCTGGCCCTGATCAAACTGGATGGTGCAGATACGCCCTTCATGCATATCCTTGAGGAATGCACCATCGAGAACGTGAAGATCGGGATGAATGTCGAGGCGGTATTCGCCAAGGAAACGACGAATACGATCCTCGATATCGATCACTTTAAGCCTGCGGCTGAAAGGCTTTCGGTTCATGAGATCAACGCGGCCAGAAAACAATGGGTCCCGGCAGATGAACCCGACACCCAAGAAAAACGAAGAGGAGGTAGACCCGATATGTCAAAGCCAGTCATTATCACCGCAGCGCTCACGGGAGCCGCCACCATGAGAAACCAGAACCCTTCGGTGCCCTACAAACCGGAAGAATTCGCAGAGGAAGCTTATAAGTGCTGGAAGGCCGGCGCCGCCATGGTGCACGCGCATGCGCGCGAGGACGGCGGTATGACTACCCATGATCACGGAAGGATCAAGGCAACATTCGACGCTATCAAGGACAGGTGTCCGGATCTGATCGTAAACCTGAGCTCCGCAGTCGGCATGGGCGTCACGCCGGAGCAGCGGATATCCCAGATTGTGGCGATCAAGCCCGACATGGCGTCTCTGAACACCAACACGATGAACTTTGGTATCGTTGAACGAAAAACCGGAAAGATCTTCATCGATTACGTGTTTGAGAACACCTTCACCATGCTGCAGGATTTCGGCAAGGCCATGGAAGAAAACGGCGTCAAGCCGGAAATCGAATGCTATGATATCGGCGGACTGGATAACACGCTGCTCATTGGAAAGCAGGGTATTTTCAGCGATCCGATGAACTTCAACTTCGTCTGGGGAGTTGCGGGCGGTCAGGCTTTCCGGTCAGAGGCATTCATCGCCATGATGAACGCGCTTCCCGCGAAAGCAAACTTTACCACCTGCGGAGTTGGAACAGACCAATACCCTTGCATCATGCAGTCTTGCATCCTTGGCGGACACATGAGGGTCGGGCTCGAGGACAACACCAGGATGCCGAACGGCGCGCTCGCCAAGGGGAGTTACGAGCAGGTGGAAGTGGCGGTGTCGATTGCCAATGCCCTCGGACGCCCGGTGGCTACGACGGCTGAGGCGCGCCTGATCATGGGTCTGCGGAAGAGATAGTCGTTCACTTCAGGGGGTGCGCGATGAGATCATCTGAAAAAACCATGAATGATGTTTTTCGGAACCGCGCCAAACAGTACGGGAACCGTATTGCCATCGAAAAAAAGATGAACGGCGTATGGCAGGGCGCCACCTGGAATGAATATTACGACCGGTCGCGTGCCGTCGGCCTGGGTCTCCGGTCGCTGGGAGTCAGGAAGGGAAATACGGTTTCCATACTTTCCGAAAACAGGCTGGAATGGCTTTATACCGATATGGGCTCGCTGGGAATCGGCGCATGTGTTATCCCGGTGTACCCCACCTTGGCTTCCGAGGAGATCGCGTATATCGTCAATAATTCCGAATCGAAGGTCATTGTGCCGGAAAACGAGAACCAGCTCAAAAAGGTACTGGAGATCGTGGAGAAGTGCCCCAGCCTTGAAAAAATAATCCTCATGGAAGACCAGGATGTCACGGGCCATCCCAAGATGATGAATTTCAGAGATCTCATGGAACTCGGACGGAGAAAATACGCCGAAGACCCTTCTCTCTTTGAAAAGCTGTCACAGGAAGTGACGGTTGATGACCTTGCAACCATCGTCTACACATCCGGCACAACCGGATTACCCAAGGGGGCCATGATTACCCACGGGAATATTTTTTGGGTGGTCCGCTCCCTGGATGCGATCCAGCCCCATTTTGCATCCGACAAAGACTGTACGGTTCCCTTCCTCCCCCTTTCACACGTGTTTGAAAGGATTGCCGGTCATTTCTACGGCATGTATTGCGGCATCACCTCTTCATACGCTCAGAGCGTCGAAACGCTGTTGGCGGACTTCGAAGAGAAACGGCCCACCATGATCCTTGCCGTGCCGAGGGTGTGTGAAAAAGTCTACCAGAAGATCATCGCACAGGTCAAAGAGCAGTCGCCCTTCAGGCAGAAGATTTTTTTCTGGGGTCAGAAAGTGGGCAGCCGAATAAGCCGGCTTCGCGAAGAGCACAAGCGCATCCCGCTTTTCCTGAAGATAAAATACAAGATCGCCTACGCTGTCATATTCAAGAAGCTCCAGGATAAACTCGGTGGAAGGGTCACGTGGATGACGGCGTCCGGCGCGCCCACAGCTCCGGAGATCATTCGGTTTTTCAACTCCGCCGGAATCACGGTCATACAGGGATATGGTATGACTGAAACTACGGCACCCGCCACGATGCAGTCACTCGCCGATTACAGGATAGGGACCACCGGCAAGCCGATACCGGGCCAGGATATAAGGATAGCCGCTGACGGAGAGATTTTAATTAAGGGCGGCAACGTGATCAAGGGATACTGGAAACTGCCGAACGAGACCAAAGACTCCTTTACGCCCGACGGATATTTCATGTCCGGCGACATTGGCATGTTCGATGATGAAGGCAATCTGCTCATTACGGACAGGAAAAAAAATCTTATTATAACATCGGGCGGCAAGAATATTGCGCCGCAGAAGATTGAAAATATGTTCATGTCCGATCCATTGTTCACCCAGTTCATTGTAATCGGTGAAAAAAAGAAGTATCTCACAGCCTTGTGCAACATCAATCCTGAGCAGGCCATGCTGCTGGCGAAGCAGGAGGGGATAACATTCAATCACTTCGAAGATCTTCTGGAAAACCCGAAATTTCTTGATCTTGTGCGGCAGCGTGTAGATGAACGGAACAGCCGCCTTGGAGCATACGAAAACATCATTCACATCAGGATCGTCAAATCCGAGTTCTCGCAGGAAGGTGGCGAACTCACGCCGTCCCTGAAGCTCAAACGCAAAGTTGTACTCCAGAAATACAAGGAACTCATCGACGAGATGTATGAGAAAGAGGCCGTTGACGAGCTGTATGAAAAAAATAGTCGGAGTATGGACTGACCGCCGTATGTCAATAACCCCATAGTCCTTCGGATTAAGGAAACGACACAGATAAGGAGAACAATCATGTCTGATCCATTCAAGGGCATTGAGCCGATGGTTTACCAAAGCAAGATCAACGTCCCCTATTCATGGTGGGCCGGTGATACGGCAAGCAAATTTTATATAACCCTTCGGGATGAAAAGATAATATTGGGAACAAAATGCGAAACATGCAACAAGGTGTTCCTGCCGCCGCGCAAGGTCTGCCCGTCCTGCTTCACTGAGAACAGGGAGTGGGTAACCCTGGCCGACGAGGGAACGGTACTTTCATTTACCGTGGCGCGCCGCCGGTTTGCCGCCATCCCAAATAACAAGAAAGTCCCTGTCATATGGGGTCTGATTAAACTCGATGGCGCCGATACCGCCATGCTGCATTATCTGGACGAAATAAAACCGGAAAACGTAACCATCGGCATGCGCGTCAAGGCAGTGTTCTCAGAGGTGCGGCAGGGCACTATCCGCGACATTTCGCATTTCAAACCGGTACAATAAGGAAGGGACGAAGATATGGATAGAACTGCAGTCATCGGTGTCGGCATGACCAAAATTGAAAAAAACAAGGTTCGAGAAACCTTCGCAGACATGATGTGGGAGGCCGTAAACAAGGCCCTTGACGATGCGGGAATGACCATCGATGATATCGACAACGTAGTGACCACATCCAGCGACTTTTGGGACGGCAGGACGATTTCCTGCATGGCCGTGGGTGATGCCAGCGGTGCGGCCCACAAGAACGTTTCCTGCGTCGAGGGCGATGGCGCCTACGGGGCATTTTACGGTATGACTCGGAGCCTTTCCGGATCGTACAAGACCACCCTGGTCACGGGGCATTCAAAGGGCTCCCAGAGCGTATCGAGCCTCATCACCAACTCGGCCTTTGACCCGATATACGAGCGGGGTCTGGGAATGGACATGATTACTGCATGCGCCATGCAGGCAAGTTCATACATGCACCGCACCAAGGCCACGCCGGAACAATTGGCAATGGTATCGGTGAAGAACCATGGCAATGCGCTGAAGAACCCCTTGGCACAACTTCCCATGAAGATCACCGTTCGCGACGTACTGGAATCCGAGATGATTGCGGACCCTCTACACAAGCTTGATTGTTCGCCAATATCGGATGGGTGCGCGGCGGTCATTATCGCCCACGAGTCGGTGGCGGCGAAGTTCAAGCAAAAGCCTGTCTGGATCAAGGGAGTGTCAATTTGCGCGGACAGCTTCTTTTTCGGTGACAGGGATCTTTCCCGCGCCAGATCGCTTACAGAAGCAGCAAGGAAGGCGTACGCGATGGCCGGAATCAAGGACCCGAAAAAAGAAATCGATTTTGTAGAACTTTACGACGCTTTTACATATCAGGAACTCATGTGGCTCGAGGAGATGGGGCTTGTCGACGATGCCATGGCCGGAAAACTCCTTGAAAAAGGTGAGTTTGACATGGATGGCCGGCTGCCGGTGAATGCATCCGGCGGTTTGCTGTCCGGCCATCCCGTAATCGCAGCCGGCCTCTACAGCATGGCCGCAGTGGTCAGGCAGATAAGGGGCGATGCGGGCGGCTTCCAGGTGAAAAATGCGAAAACGGGCCTGGTGCATGGCTTGAATGGCCTCGGCGGTCAATCCCACTGCGTGTTTATTCTGGATAAGGACAAGTAGGAGGAAGAACCATGTCTAAACGAGTTGCAATTGTCGGAACCGGACAGACATTCCATAAGAGCCATCGCCCCGACGTGAACGGGCAGGAGATCATTAACGAGGCGGTCATGAGAGCGCTCGAGGATGCCGATCTGAAGATAAAGGAGATCGATGCCATCGTCATTGGGAACATGGACCACTTTGAAGGAATCAATTACGTCGATTGCTGGAGTGTTGACGGATCCGGTGGAATGATGAAGCCCATTATAAAACTGACCACCGGTGGAACCACCGGATGCACCGTTGCTATCGGTGGATACCATCTGGTAGGGTCGGGCATGTTCGACAGGGTAATGATTATCGGCTGGGAAAAGAACTCCGAGTCGGATACCACCGGCGCAATCACCACTGCCTTTGATCCCGTATGGGACCGACTGGTATTCGCCGGCGCGATTTCGGGATTGGCAGCGGAGGCCCAAGCCTATATGGCCCGCTACGGCGCAACAGATCGTGACGGCGCCCGCGTGAGCGTCCGGGACCGGAAGCACGCAACGCATAACCCTCATGCGCATCTCAGAAAAGAGGTGAGCCTGGAAGATGTGCTGGCCTCTCCGATGCTGGCCGATCCAATCCACCTGTTGGATGTGTGCCCCCGTTCCGACGGCGCGTGTGCGGTCATCATGGCCAGTGAGGACGTGGCAGAAAAGATCTGCCCGAAACCGGACTGGATCTGGGCGACGGCGACACGGCATTCATACAGTTACCTTGGCGACGCCGACTACGGGCGTCTGACCAGCATGCGCGAAGGCTCGCAGGAGCTATGGAAAAAGACGGGCATCAAGGAGCCACGCAAGGAGCTGGACGTTATCGAGCTATACCAGCCCTATTCATTTGGCGGCCTGATCTGGATTGAGGACATGGGCATCGTGGGCCCCGGCGAGGCGCCCCAATATATCTGGGACGGCAATACCGACATGGGCGGCGAGCTGCCCATCAACCCGTCGGGCGGCGTTATTGCGACCAATCCCATTGGGGCGACCGGTCTGATCCGCTGCGCTGAGGCGGCGATGCAGGTGATGGGGAAGGCGGAAGGACGTCAGGTCCCTGACGTCAATTTTGCCTTCAGCAGCGGTTTCGGCGGATGCTGGTGGACCGATATGATCTTGCACGGTAGGAAAAAACCGGAGTAGAACGAACAGGAGTTGAGATTATGACTGAGAGAGAGCATATCATCATCAAATCGGGCGACGCGGTACAACCCTTCCAGTATTCCGTAGGGATGCACGGCAGCAAGTTTTTCACCGAAACGCGGGACAACCATCGGTTCATAGCAGTTCAATGTCCCAAGTGCAAGAAAGTTTATATACCGCCGCGCGGCGTATGTGGAGAATGCTTTGTTGAGATGAACGACTGGGTTGAAGTGGGCCCGAAAGGGGTTATCGGCACCTTTACGATCCTCCGCTTCGCTTTCATTGATCCGGAAACGGGCACGCAAAAACCGGTTCCCTACGGCTACGGCTTCATCAAATTCGATGGCGCCGATACCCTGTTTCAGCACTACATCAACGTCGAGGATGAAAAGAAGATCAGGATCGGCGCCCGGGTCGAACCGGTATTCTCAAAGGATCGGAAGGGTACTATCCGGGATATCGAGTATTTTAACGTAATCGATTGATTTTAAAAATGAAGTCTCCTACGTTATTTTAGAGACGACATTGTTGATTGCATCGCTATCAGATGCTAATGGAGAGTTTCGGCAGACATGAATGAACGGAGCAAGGGTGATTTAATCAACCAGCGGCGGTCCCAGTTGATCCGGGCGGCGTACAAAGTCGTCGGACAGAAGGGTTACTACGATTTCACGATACGGGACATCGCCCGGGAAGCCGGCCTGTCAACGGGCCTGGTCCATTACTATTTCAAGAACAGAGAGGATCTCCTTCTCAATCTCCTGAAGGAGATGAACGCCAATCTCAAGCATTATCTCAACAAGGCGCTCTCGGTGCTGGAGGACCCGCGGGACAAGCTGCTGGCCTTCTGCGATCAGGCGTTCGACCTGGTGGACAGGGAAAAAGCTTATTTTTACGTGCTCATCGATTTTTGGGCGCAGATCAATCATAATAACCGGATACGACAGGCGAATGTAAAGCTCTTTCAAAGCTACCGCAACGAGATCGCAGCAATTCTTGAGGAGGGGACGGTAAAAGGCGTATTCATGGCGGTTGATGTGAAACTGACGTCGGTCATCATCATATCCCTGATTCAAGGAACCATCATCCAGTATGTCATTGATAACGAGGCATTCGATTACCGAGCATACACGGGAAAAATGAAAGAACAGATTCTCTCGATCGTCATAAAGGAATAATCCATTGAAGGAGGCGCTCATGGAATTCGGTTTTACGGAAGAACAATTGATGTTTAGAGATTCTGTGTATCGGTTCGCGAAAAAAGAGATTGTGCCGCTTGTCGAACAGGCTGATCTCCAGTCTGAGTTCTCGATGGAAGTGTGGCGGAAATTGGGAGAGATGGGCCTCCTGGGCCTGCCGTTTCCGGAGGAACTGGGCGGATCCGGCGCAAGTGTCGTGACCTGCTGTCTTTCCGGCGAAGCCCTGGGGCATGCCGGCGTCGATCAGGGGCACCTGCTGGCGATGGGAGCGCATACGTACCTGTGCATCGATACTCTATACAAACATGCGACATCCGCGCAGATGAAGAAGTTTATACCGAAGCTTGCCTCAGGCGAGTGGATCGGATGCATGGGACTCACAGAACCGGGTTCCGGTTCCGATGCCGCTTCGATAACGACATCGGCAGTCAAGAAAGGCGACAAGTGGATTCTGAATGGTTCGAAGACGTTCATTACAAACGCGCCGGTATGCAACGTCTGTGTCATTTATGCCACGGTGGATAAAAAGCTGAAGCACAATGGGATTACCGCCTTTATCGTTGAAAGGGATTTCCCCGGCTTTTCGACGGGTGTACCGTTCCACAAGATGGGCGTGCGGGCATCCGCCACATCGGAAGTGTTTCTGGACAACTGCGAAGTACCGGAGGAAAACCTGCTGGGCGAGGTCGGAAAGGGATTTGAATACACCATCGAAACCCTTTCCTGGGACAGGAGCGCTCTGCTGTCTCCCTTCGTCGGCGGTATGCAGTTCGCCATCGAAGCGTGCACAAAGTACTCTCAGGAGCGGGTACAGTTCGACAAGCCGATTAACGCGTTCCAGGCGATACAGCACAAGCTGGCGGACCTCAAGATCATCCAAGAGGCTGCGAAAATGGCCGTTTACCGCGTTGCTCATGACAAAGATTCAGGCAAACCTCTCAACCACATGCATACCTCCATCGCGAAAGCGATCGTGGGTGACTGGGGCATGAAGGCCGCCAGCGAAGCAGTCCAGATATTCGGTGGCTACGGTTACATCCATGAATACCCGATCGAGCGATTCCTCAGGGATGCGAAGCTGGGGCAGATCGGCGGCGGGACATCGGAGATGCAGCGGTTTATCATATCCCGTATCCTGAGTTACTTTTAATGAAGTGCCCGGAGAGATAAGCAGACATCAGAGAGGAGAATGATATTATGAACTATGATTTGACATCGGAACAATTATCGATCAAGGAAAATTTCTCGAAGTTTTGCACCAAAGAAATCGAGCCGCGCGCCCAGATCCTGGACCATGCTTCTCATGAAGAAGTGGAAAATCTGATGAAAGAGAACATCAAAATGCTGGCGGGCATCGGCTATCTTGGCATGGGGCACGATGAAGCTTATGGCGGCACGAATCTCGATTTAATCACCCAGGCGATAGCGGGGGAAGAAGTGGCCGCTGCATGCGCCTCAACATTTTTATCCTGTGGCGCCTCCAGCGGACTTTTCGGCGTGCCGTTGAAAATGTTCGGCGCCGAAACGCAGAAGAAAAAGTATCTTCCCGGCATCATCCAGGGTGAGATCATCGGCTGTTTCGGCCTTACCGAGCCAGGAGCCGGCACGGATGCGGCTTCCATTAAGACAACAGCGGTCAAGAAGGCCGACAAGTGGATTGTGAACGGGACCAAAACCTTCATCACCAACGCGACCATCGCAGACGTTGCCCTTGTCTTTGCCTACAACGACCGTGAGAAAGGCCCCGGCGCGGGGGTCACATGCTTTCTCATCGATAAAGGTACAAAGGGATTTTCAGTGAGCAAGCCCTTCGACAAAATGGGCTTCCGCGGTTCCCCCACGGCCGAGTTGATCCTTGAGGATTGCGAAGTGCCGGAAAGCGCTGTTCTCGGTGCAGTCGGCAATGGATTTATCCAGGCGATGCAGACCCTTGAATACGGCAGGATCGGCATGGCGACCGTCTGCCTCGGAATAGCGGCAAAGTGCCTCCAGCACGCGAACAAATATTCCAAGGAACGAAATGCCTTCGGAAAGCCGATCAACCGCTTTCAGGAAATCTCCTTCAAACTTGCCGATATGATGATCCTGTCCGATGTGGCGAGGCTCCTCATCTATCAGGCTGCCTGGGCAAAAGAGACCAAGAACCCTGAGTCCGCGGTATTGGCGTCCGTTGCAAAAGTGTGGGCTTCCGAGGCCGCCACGCAAATATCCGGCATGGCTGTGCAGGTATTTGGCGGTTACGGCTATATTAAGGAGTTTCCGGTGGAGCGCCTATACCGGGATGCGAAGCTGGGCGAAATCGGCGAAGGAACTTCGGAAATACAGCGGGTGATGATCGCGAAGGACCTGATACGGAAGTACGCAGCGTAAACTGTCAGGCAAGAATATCACCCCTCCCTGTTGGAGGGATGGGCATACCAAGGAGAAATAGCGATGTCTATCGATACAAAATTCATCGGCAAAACGTATCCGGCGCATACCTATGAAGTGGGAAAGGAAAAAATCAAGGAATACGCGAAAGCGATTAAGAACCACGATCCCCATTATCTTGACGACGATTTCGCCAAAAAATCGAAATACGGAACGATTATCGCGCCTCCCACCTTCGCGGTCGTATTCGGCGCGCATCTGATCGAACCCGTGTTCACCGACAAAGAGCTTAACCTGAACATGGCTATGCTCGTACACGGAGAGCAGGAGCTGGAATTCTTTGAAGTGGTCAAGCCAGGCGATTCCATCACCACAACCGCAAAAATTAGCGACATCAAAAACAAGGAAAAGCTGGACGTCATTTCCGTCCAGCTCCATTCAAAAAACCAGCACGGCAAAGACGTGAGCTCTGGAATTTATACCTTTGTGGTACGGAAATAGGAGGCGCACGATGGCAGTTGATAAAGGGCAGATATTCACGGGGAGTGAAAAAGTCGACAAATACCGCGCGATATACTATGCCGGCGCATCGGGTGATTATAACCCGATCCATATCGATCCCGAGTTTGGAAAGATGGTGGGGCTGGGGGGCGCGATCCTCCAGGGATTATGCACACTGGCCTTCACTGCGAAAGTGGTCACCGACTGGACCGGTGATCCCGGCAGACTGAAAAAAATAAAGTGCCGATTCAGCGCTCCGGTTATAATGGAAGACACGATTTCAGTCCAGGGCAACGTGACCGACGTGCAGGCCGGCCGCGCCAAGGTCGAACTCAAGGTCGTAAACCAGGCCGGGGCGGAAGTGCTCCAGAAAGTCGAGGCTGAGGTCGATGCGTAAAAGATAGCTGCCGGTCCCAGGGAAAAACCCCTTCCGAGGTGATATGCATCTACCGAGGTGTTGCCCCCTGGTATCGTCAGTGGTGGGATGTGCGGGTGGAGGCCCCACACCTTTAACGAGCCAACATCTTTGGTGAGTTTTGACAGGGAATAACAGGAGGTGTCGTCATGCATGATGTGTACACGCAAAAACCGTGGCTGAATCATTATGACCCGAATGTCCCGTCCGCACTTTCCTATGAGGACAAAACCTTTGCGGAAGTATTCCAGGATGTTGTCCGGCGTTCCCCTGACAAGACAGCCCTCATTTACCTGGGGTCTCATCTGAATTTTCGCGAGCTGGACGAGCTGTCCAACCAACTCGCACACTTTTTCATCCAAAGCGGCCTGAAGCCCAACGACGTGGTCGGGCTTCATCTGCCGAACATCCCGGCCCACTATATTGCGGTCATCGCGGCACAGAAGGCAGGCTGTGTCACCTCAGGATTGAGCCCTCTGATGACGCCCGCTGAAATGGCTCACCAGCTTCAGGACTCACAGGCCAAAATGGTTATCACGGTGGATGTCCTTTTTGCCAAGCTTGCCCAAGTCGCGACAGAGTGCCCCTTTGCCACCATTCTGGTCTCTGAAATCGCCGATTTCCTGCCGCCCCTGAAGCGGTTCCTGGGCAAGCTGCTCAAGAAAATCCCGACAGCGGAAGTAACACCGATCCCCGGCAAGAATATCCGCCGCTTTACCGAAATCCTGCCCACTTTTTCCAAGGAATTTGTGCCGGTTAAGCGCACCATGGACGACATGATCTTCATGATGTACACGGGAGGCACAACGGGACTCGCCAAAGGCGCCATGCTGACCCAGAGAAACTACATGTATAACCGGCGACAGGTCCTGACATGGCTCGACATAAAAACGGAGGATACGGCCCTATCGGCATTTCCGATGTTCCACATCGCCGGTCTCGCGCTGGGAGGATTCATCATCACCCAGGGAGCAACCCAGGTATGCGTCCCCAATCCGCGGGATTCACACTTTCTGATCGAGGCGATCAAGAAGTACCGGCCCACCTGCATCGTGAATGTGCCCACCGTCTACTTTGAAATGATGAAAAAGCCCGAGTTCAAGACGGTGGATTTGAGCGGCGTCAAGTGGTGCCTCAGCGCCGCCGCACCTTTCCCGGCGGAAAACATCAAGGAACTGGAGGCGATCATCGGGGAGGGAAATTTTATCGAGCTGTACGGGATGACGGAAACCTCCCCGGTCACCTGTTGCAACCCCCGCTACGGAAAAAAGAAAGCCAGTTCGATCGGCATGCCCCTGTCCGATACGGAATTCAAGCTCATCGATCCCGCCTCCAGAGAGCCCGTCAAACCGGGCGAACCGGGGGAAATTGCCATTCGCGGACCTCAGGTGATGAAGGGCTACTTCGGCCAACCCGGGGAGACGGCCAATGTCCTGCGGGACGGCTGGCTGTACACCGGCGACATCGCCCGGATGGACGATGACGGCTATTTCTACATCGTCGATCGGTTGAAGGATATGGTCATTGTCTCCGGCTTCAAGGTCTTTACCCGCGAGCTGGACGATGTCCTCTCCCGGCATCCCGACGTGCAGATGGCCGCATCGGTGGGTCTCCCCGACCCCGAACGGCCCGGATCGGAACGGGTGGCATGTGCCATCACCCTGCGACCGGGGATCGAGGACAGCGCGGCCGAAAAGGAAATAATCCTGAAGTACCTGAAGGAAAACGTTGCGCCCTATAAGGTTCCCAAGGTGATCACGTTTATGGATCAACTGCCGACGAGCGGGGTCGGGAAAATCCTGAAGCGGGAACTCAAACAAATATTGGCGGAACAACCGTCCCACAATGGCCGTGCCTGAAGGAAAGGAACCCTGAACCCATGGTTATTGTTTCCAAGGGGGAAATATGAGTGAACCAGGACAATCATGGTATGTAGCGGAGGTGTATTCATGACAATGAATTACAGAGGATCGAGTATTTTGCTGTTCGTTCTGATACTTGGCATGATTACGTTGTCCAATGCACAGGCCGTTGAACGTCCACAGGTTACCCAGGATCGAATGAACGAAGTCATCACAAAAGTGATGCAGGAAAAACATATCCCCGGATTGTCCATCGCCATCTCCTTGCCGAACGGGAAGATAATCGAAAAAAGTTATGGTCTTGCCAATGTAGAATATAATCAACCCGTTGAGACGGACTCCATCTTCGAGATCGGATCGATATCGAAAACTTTTACCGCCGTCGGTATCATGATGCTTCAGGAAGAAGGAAAATTGAGCGTCAATGATCGGATCACGAAGTACTTTCCCCAGTATCCGGGGTGGAATGAAATTACACTCAAACACCTCCTCCAGCACACGTCCGGCGTCAAGGATGTTACGGAGGTGGAGCCTTTCAAGAGCAACCAATCGAAAGACTGGACTCCTCAGGAAGTCGTCGCCGGAATTGCCAGAGAGCCGCTTGACTATGAGCCGGGGCAGAAGGCCAAATACAGCAACACCGGCTGTATCATTCTCGGCCTCGTCATCGAAAAAATAACCGGCATTTCCTATGGTGATTTCCTCGTCGCGAAAATCACGAAGCCCCTCGGAATGGCCCATACTACTCTCGGAAGCGACAGCGCCCTTATCCCGAAGAGAGTCTCGGGATACGCCTATGCGGCAGGTTTAAAAAATGCGGAATATGCAAGTCTTTTATTACCCTATGCAAGCGGAGGCATCCTGTCGACCCCATCGGATCTGATTAAACTTGCAAAAGTATTCCGTGGAGAAGCACTGCTCAGCGAGAAATCGATTCGGGAAATGTTCCGCCCGGCGCACCTCAACAACGGATCCAGGTACGAAACGAGCAATCCGGGTTTGAAAATAACCTTCGGATACAGCCTCGATTCAATCGTGCTGAAAGAAATGATCATTCCTGCCAAAACGGGGGGCATTTCAGGATTTAATTCTTTCTTTGCCTATTTTCCTGAATCTCAAACGATGGTCGCGATAACGGCAAATCTCAACAATAGCCTCCAGGAGCTGCTGATTATTGTCGATGCCCTTTTCGGTTTATCTGAAAGGTAGTGAATGCCCCGCACAGCAGACTTTCTGAAATGTTTTGCGTTATGAATTCTGGAGAAACTCCTCTGCTCGACTTAAGTCAAAACAAAAGAGAATCAGTTTAAATTAAAAGACTGACAAAAAAGGAGTTATGAACATGAATAGCCAGATCGAATTGAACCAGGAAAGACTGCGACTGCGGGACAAGTTCGGTAAGGCTCTGCCTGGTCTGATGAAGGCGGAGCAGGTCGTACTTGACGAGGTGTATAGGGATGGGGCGCTCCCAGCTAAAATCAAGCGTTTGATGGCGATGTGCGTGGCGCTTGGTGTGGGTTGCACCAACTGCATACTGGGACAGACGACTGCAGCCATTGACAAAGGCGCCACCAAAGAGGAAATTTTGGAGGCCCTTTCAGTCCTCTTGGCAATCCGCGGTACGACGGGTATGGCCGAGTCGCTACGGGTGATTAAGATCCTGGAAGAGAAGGGGATGGTTTAGCTCACATTCTTCTCCACCCACTCTCGATAGTAGGAGTTCCTGCCTGCAATCAGGAGGGGTCACCCAACTGACAGCAAATACTTATCTACACATACCCCGTATCCCAAAATAAATTCTGCGCCGGCCCGTTGCCTCATTGAAAGATGTTACCGAAGGTGGGGAGATTTTGGGTAACGTTGCCTCATAAAGAATGTTACCGAGGTTTGTTGTTTATGGAGAAGATTATTTTCATTTTTTTATCCATGATTTTTCTTAACAGAAACGGGTTTAGGTTTTCAAGTTGTTTGGAGAGGGAGAGTTTGACCGATTCGTGGATATGAGGAGATTCCATGATTCTCTGGTAAGGGGTTTTGGGAGGGTCATGATGTTTGATGGTTTTAGAGCCGATTCTTTCCTTGGTGATGAGTTTTACGGAAGGGCAGAAGAAGTTGTGGAAGAGTCTCCATTCCTTGGTATAGAGGTTGTTGAGGTGCCGGACGGTTTTTTTCTTGTCTAAGCGATCGTAGCCGAGCCACTGCCTGATATGGGTCCAGTTTTTCTGTTCGATATGGGCGTTGTCATCTTTGTGATAGGCCCTGCTTCTTGTGAACTGGACGGGTTGTTTTCTTTGGGTAAAGTGTCTTAGAAGGTGGCGGTTGAGGAACTCACCGCCGTTATCAGAGTCGAAGCCGAGGATGGGGAACGGGAGGATTTTTTCGATGTTTTTGATTTGTTCCAGGACCTCTGTTTCGCCCTTTCCCCAGACGGCACGTTGCTCTGTCCATCCGGTGGCGATGTCTACGAAGTCGATGGTGTTGGCGAACATACCGGCGACGGAATTGCCACAATGAGCGACGGTATCGGCTTCGAGAAAGCCGGGACGTGCTTCGTCCCATTGATTGGTTTTGATGGGTATCTGTTTCCGTAAAAGGGTCCCTGGCTTTGTTGTGCTCCGACCCCGTTTTGTGTAAAGGAATCGGATCGGTTTAAGAATCCTGTCTATTGTTGGAGGAGAGATTTTCAGTAAGGCATTGGTAACCTCCGCAGAGAGTTCGCCAAAGAGCTCAACATATCCGGGCAGCCAGATCGACAGGATGACCTTGAGACGTTTTGAGCAGGGCAGATTCGCGGCAAGCCAGATTTCTTTCATGGGGTTGATGACCGCCTCGTTCTGATAAATGGGAGGTTTCCCTCGTTTCTTTCCCTTTGGCTTGGTGAACCGTTTGAAGCCTTTGAGAATCCTGATAGCATGTTTGCGGTGACATCCGCAGGTGGCGCAGAATTCATCCAAGATGACGGTTTTTTCATGACGGGGGGCATTTTTATATCGTAAATGGACTGCCTCCCGATACTCTCGTTTGGACCGTGGGCTCATAATTATCCCTCCTTTTGGAAGGCGATGTTCGGTAACATCGAATTATGAGTCAACGATCCCTTTTTCATCACTCCTTCGGTAACATTTTATTTGAGGCAATTCGTATGCAAAATATTCCTGTCAAGAGCAAATAGAATTGTCCGGTTTTGTAACAAATGAATTGTCCGCTTTTTCTGTTCCTTCAGGGGGCCTTACTTTTAGAACAGGAGGTGAGCGGCGGATGTACGCTTTCCTCGATCATTTTTTTGAGTAAGGAGTTATCCACAGCCAATCTCCCGCTGCTTTTGGACAGCGAGGCGGGAGATGGTTGTGGGTAACTCCGTCAGGCTGCCTTTTTCACCTCTTTGAGCTTCCCCTGCTGGTCATAATCAGCCAGCTTTCTCGGACC